>DKYP01000006.1 GCA_002499945.1 Lachnoclostridium sp. UBA7097 | reverse complement strand
TGTAACTCCTGCGCAGACACCAACAGTACCAGAGGCAAGCACACTGCCTTCTGTAAATCCGTCAACAGCACCATCACCTGTAATAACACCAACAGTGCCAGAAACAAGTACACTACCTTCTGAAAGACCATCAACAGCACCATCAGACAACCCGTCTTATGTAAACCCAGCACCGGTAACACCAGGCATTGTACCAGAACCAAGTATAGCACCTGTAGTTAATATAAACCAGAAAGTTTCTGTTGGAAGCATGGCGTATAAAGTAACATCTGTAAATGGCGCAAAGACGGTGGAATATACTGGCACTAAAAGAAATATTAACAAAATAGTAATTCCTGCATCTATTAAGATTAATGGTGATAACTATAAAGTTACATCTATTGCTAAAAACGGATTCAAAGGCAATAAAAAACTTTCAAAAGTTACAATTGGTGCAAATATTAAGAAAATTGGTAAAAATGCGTTCCTTAATTGTAGTAATTTAAAAAATATTGTGATAAAAACAAAAAAACTTACAGCTAAAACAGTTGGCAAAAATGCTTTTAAAGGCATAAACAAAAAAGCAATAATTAAAGTACCTGGCAGCAAAATCCGGGCATATAGCAAAATTATAAAAACTAAAGGTGCTACTGGCAGAATAAATATTAAAAAATAATCTTAGAATCCATAAAAGATAACAAACAATAGATTGCAGGCTTCACCAGCAAACCTATTGTCATAAACCAAAAACAGGCTCTGGTTAATTCCTAAGCCTGTTTTTATTTAAGAATATTAAAATAACATATTTATCCTAAACTGCATGTAAATTTTTAAGTGAAATATCTAATATTGGCGCTGAATGTGTAAGGGCCCCGCTCGAAACAAAGTCCACACCAATATCTATAATATTTTTAATATTTTCTTTTGTAACATTACCTGAACATTCTGTAAGTGCCCTTCCATCTATTATCTTTATAGCCTCTTTCATCTCATCTGGTGTCATATTATCAAGCATTATTATATCTGCGCCTGCCTCTACAGCCTCACGTACCATATCAAGGTTTTCAACTTCAACTTCAATTTTATGTACAAATGATGCATTTGCCTTAGCCATCTGTACAGCTTTTGTAATGCTTCCTGCTGCCCCTATATGGTTATCTTTAAGCATTACACCATCTGAAAGGTTATAACGGTGGTTACTCCCGCCGCCTGCCCTGACTGCATATTTTTCAAAAATCCTCATATTTGGTGTTGTCTTTCTTGTATCAAGAAGCGTTGTTTTACTTCCTTCAAGAAGTTTTACTATCGAATTAGTATATGTAGCAATGCCGCTCATTCTCTGGAGAAAATTAAGCGCTGTACGCTCACCTGAAAGAATTGCCCTTATATCACCTGTAACTACAGCCATAAGCCCGCCATTCTTTACACTATCCCCTTCATTGGCATACATATCAAAACTAACTGCATTATCAAGTATTTCAAATACCCTTTTAAAAACACCAAGCCCTGCTATTATGCCATCCTGCTTGCAAATAAGTTCTGCTTGTCCCTTCTGGTATCCAGGCATTACACAATTAGTTGATATATCCCCGCTTGTAATATCCTCTTCAAGCGCCATACGTATATATCTGTCTGCATTTATTTTCAAAGCCACTGGGTCATTCATGTCTTTTCCTCTCCTTTTCTATTTCACTAAGAACCCTTTGTTTGTATTCCGTTTTAAGGGCTTCTATATCATTATAAGCATCAAGGTGTGCCAGCTGCAAAAAACACCCATCACTTAAATGGTCTTTTTTACCAGATAACATTTCCCTGTGTACTGCCTCTGCTGCCCTTTCTGCAAATACCATTGATTCAAGCAGCGAATTGCTCGCAAGGCGGTTACGTCCATGTACACCATTACATGATGTTTCACCTACTGCATAAAGGTCTGGCATTGAAGTCATGCTGTCGGTGTTTACCTTAATCCCTCCCATAAAATAATGCTGTGCAGGCACTACAGGTATACACTCCTTTACAGGGTCATACCCCTCTTTTAAACACTGTTCCAATATATTAGGAAAATGTGTACGTATCTCATCTTCGGGGATATTTTCCATTGACAGCCAGACATATGGCATATTGTCCTTTTCCATCTGTTTCTTTATATCATTGGTCACTATATCCCTTGGATTTAATTCATTACAGAAACGTTTTTTATCCTTATTTAATAATATTGCCCCTTCGCCACGTACTGATTCAGAAATAAGGAAACGCCGCCCCGGTTTTTCGGAATAAAGGGTAGTAGGGTGTATCTGTATATAATCTACATGTTCCACTTCTATATTATGCTTATACGCAACAGCAAGTGCATCCCCTGTTATATGCCTGAAATTAGTTGAATGTTTATAAAGCCCTCCAAGCCCGCCACATGCAAAAACGGTATATGAAGCCCTTACTGCTGATATAGTGCCATCACTGCCACGTACAACAATGCCGCAGCACTTATTATCCTTGTTGCAAATAATATCAAGCATTGAAGTATATTCAAGGATTTCAATATTTTTCCTTTTAAGGGCATTATCCAGAAGGGTGCTGGTAATCTCCTTGCCAGTTATATCCTTATGGAATAAAATACGTGGCTGGCTGTGCCCGCCTTCACGTGTGAACATAAGGCCACTGCTGTCTTTTTCAAATTCCACGCCATATCCCATAAGTTCTGATGCTATCTTTTGTGATGACTTAATCATTATCTCTACTGATTCTTCGTTATTTTCATAATGTCCTGCTTTCATAGTATCTTCAAAATACTGGTTATAATCTTCTTCATTGCGCAGCATACACATGCCGCCTTGTGCAAGAAATGAATCACTTCTATATACCGTATCTTTTGTTATCATAAGTACTTTTGTATCCTCTGGAAAATGAAGCGCACAAAAAAGCCCTGCTGCGCCTGTACCTACAATGACAACATCTGTGTCTTTAATCATAATACCACCTGGCACCAGCAAATTATACTGAAGCCTATAGCAGCTATATAACCGCTATCCTTTCCTATATCTGAAAGAAACATTGCAACATAATCTATTATATTACATTATACCCTTAAAGTATTTATCTGGCAAGCTCAAGCATACGGCCAAGGGAAGCAATGGCAGAATTTCTTAATTCTTCCCCAACTTCTACCACACCACTTTCCTCTTCCATGCATTTAAGCACCTTTTCTAAAGTTACCTTCTTCATATCCGGGCAAATCTGGCCAGACACAAGCGGATAAAACTTTTTACCAGGGTTTTTCTGCTCCAGCTCATACATAACCCCCAGTTCAGTACCAATTATAAATTCATTAACACTGCTTTTAGATGCATAATCTATTATGCCAGAAGTGCTTCCTATGTAATCTGCTTCTTCCAGAATCTCCATCCGGCATTCAGGGTGGACAAGAAGCAATGCACCAGGATGCGCCTCTTTTGCTGCCCTTACATCATCTTTGCACACTTCTGCATGTACCGGGCAGAAACCATCATTAAATATAAAATGCTTGTCCTTTACCTGTGTGGCAACATAACGCCCAAGATTGCCATCTGGGATAAAATATATATTCTTATTAGGAAGTGCTTTAACTATCTTTGTGGCATTAGCGGAAGTCACGCAGACATCAGAGTGTTCTTTAAGCTCACCCGTAGAATTAATATAACAGACAACTGCAACATCATCATATTCCCTGCGCACTTCTTCTATTTTGCTAACCTGTGCCATATGCGCCATCGGACAATCAGCAGTAACATCTGGCATAAGCACTAATTTACCAGGGCTTAGTATCTTGGCACTTTCCCCCATAAATGATACACCACAGAAAACTATTGTATCCTGGCTGGCTTCCTTCGCTATCTTGCTTAAATAAAATGAATCCCCAATATAATCTGCTATTTCCTGCACCTCAGCAGGGACATAATAATGTGCAAGTATAACTGCATTCTTTTCCTTCTTCAGGCTTTCTATCCTGCTTTTAATCCCGTTCATATAATCCTCCAATTTTCTGTAACAAATATGCTATTTTATTATAACATTGCTTGCTACATGCTACAAGTAAAAAGTTTAAAACACATATATTTAATAAAGGGGGTGTAGCAAAAATAAGAGCTGGGACAAGGAAACCCTGTGTCATAGTACCAATACAATAAATAAAGCAAAAATCTTGCATTTATTCATATATTGCTATATAATAGAATTGTTAGATTTAAACAATTTATTTTATTTATAAGGAATTTTTTTGTCTGTCCTGCCTTTACTGGGTACAGGCAGATTGAAATAAGGCTACTGCAATCCCACTGGCTTTAGACAATGGGTAGTTCACATTTATTACACTTTATTTAATAATATTTATTACTACAATATTGTGAGGATGGAGGATTTTTATGAATATAAGGGACTTTTTAGACTTAAAGAAATTACAGGAATTGCAGGATAATTTCTCTGATGCAACAGGACTTGCTGCTGTACTGCTTGACAACAAAGGTGAGAAAATCACCAAAGAAAGCAACTTTACTGACTTCTGTATTAAATACACACAGGGCTCTGAGGAAGGAAACCGCCGCTGTACTAAATGCCACAATGAAAATTCTGGTGTATACCGCTGCCATACCGGGCTTATGTCGTTTGCTATTGATATTATGCTAGGCAGTGAAAAAGTTGGCAAGGTTATTGGCGGGCAGGTACTACCAAGAAAAGCTGATGAAGATTCATTACGCAAGTTGGCTGCAGAATTTGGAATTGACCCTGACTCATACATAAATGCCGCCAGGAAAATACCTGTAAGCAATGATAAAAGCATCAGGGCGGCTGCAGAATTATTTGGCCAGATGGTTAATATGTACGTAAACCTTGAATATTCACATAATAGTAATGGCGGAAAGCTTGGACAGCTCCAGGAAGAAATTACCCATGCAACCAATATTATCCAGAAGATTAATACTAACACAAGCTCTCTTAAATCAATTGCCAACAAGCAGAAGATGCTTTCATTAAATGCTTCTATTGAAGCAGCAAGAAGCGGTGAAGCTGGTGTAGGTTTTGCAGTAGTTGCAAAGAGCATGGGTGAATTATCTTCACAGTCTGCTACAATTTATGGTGATATTGAGAAATCTGTAATAGAAGTTACAGATTCTATTGAAAAACTTGCTTCTTTATTTGAGAATAGTTAAAATTATAAGTTTTTAAAAGCTATATTAAAAAGACCTCTGGAATTTCCAAAGGTCTTTTTGTTTAGCGGATTATTTTTAATAAAATACCAATGATATACCAGTTTACTTTTGTAACAAATTATTTAATTACAATTTTAACTGTACATTTCTTTTTGCTGTCTGCTTTTGATGTTGCTGTTATCTTTACTGTTCCTTTTTTATTCTTTGCCGTAACAACACCTTTTGCAGATACTGTTGCAAGTTTTTTATCAGAAGAAGACCATTTTACTTTTTTAGAAGCTCCCCCTGTAACTGTTACTTTAGCTGCTAATTTAACTGATTTCTTTTTCTTAAGGTTAATAGTCTTTACTGCCTTAGAAGAACCTTTTTTGGTAATTACTACCTTATTTACTTTTTTCTTACTGGTATTGTCACCAGTATTGTTACCAGGTTCATCATCTTTGCCGGCATTGCCTGCCTTAAATGCAGGTGTTCCAGCATTGCTTATGTTTATTGTCCCGTCTGCAATAGCCCCGGCTTCATCAGCACTTAATGCCTGGTTAAACATCATGACTTCATCAAGTGCCCCTGTAAAGTAAGCGTCCCATGCATTAACACCAAAGTACACCTCTGCACCGTCATTAACCATTATGCCATCTGCAACATCCCCTGATGATACTAATTTGCCATCAACATATAAGCTTCCTTGCACACTGCCTGCTGCCCCGCCTGCTTTACTGCCATCTACAACAACTATAACATTCTGCCACTGTCCAGCCTTATATGCATTAGCAGCACCAGTATCAATATAATCTGTCTTTTTAGACCAGATTTTTGCATCAAATGTAAGGTTAAGCCAATGTTCCGGGCTGAACACACCAGCAGCCAGAGTAGGGTCTACCGCACCATTTAATTTATCTGGCTTCATCCAGAAAGAAATAGTATAACTATTGCCAAGTTCCTTTGCGTCACAAAGCTTAAGCCCATATGTCCCATCTAAAACAATAGCTTTTCCATTTACGCCATCAGTGTAATTGTATACCGCATCTGTATTTACTGCTGGTTTAGCTGGTGCAGGCTGCTGTTTTGTTACTGCCTGTGCCCCGTCAGTTGTATCATCAAAGCTATACGCATATGCAAGCCCGTTAATTGTCATTCCTGAAAAATCTTTATTAACTACAAGTTTGTATTCCTTAGCTGTTTTAAAGTCCTCTGCAACTGTTTTAATTGCAAATACTGTTTCTTTACCACTTATAGCAGCTTTTTGTACTTCACCAGGCTGTACTATTGTTCCATTTACTTCAATATTGCCATTGCTGTCTGACATTTCACATGCAAACTCTATACTATCTGATGTATATGGTATTGTCACTGTATATGTATTATCTGCTGCAACAGCTTCTGTACCATTAACTGTTAATTTGGAAAGGTTATTCTCTGTACTATAAGCCCTGCGGTTATAAATATTACCACAAGCTGTATTATCCCCTTCAATTTTTACTACAACAGCTTTTTTAGATGCATCTTTAGAACTTGCTTTAGCATTTGCAGCAATTACATCCTTTTTAACTGCCACTGCAATCTGTTCTTTATCTGCCTGGCCTAAAACATCTGAAGTTTCATTGGCAATAACAGCTTCGTCAGTTGATGAATCAAATATAACAGTACCACCTATGCTTATTTTTAAAGCTTTTGCTGCATCCGCCTTTGCCCTTGTTATTAAAAGGCAGTTATCTGCTGAATCATCTGCAATAATTTCATACTCTGCATTCCCGCTGGCTGCCACCTCATCAAGCTTTGCTGCATTAAAACGCTCCTGCATACGTTTTTCTAATGCGAGGTCACGGTTAATGTAGAATGTTGCTGCTGTCTTATCTGAACCATCTGTAACCGCAAGTGCCCCTGGTACAGTTGTAAGATAGTAACCAGGCTGTGACACACTTTCAAAAGAAACCCCTTCTTCACTTCCAAGTCCCTGTATAGTACGGAAAGTCTGTTTCTTTGCTGTTTCTTCCCTCTGGGATGCAACGGCATCCTGTGCCAATGTAACTGATTTATCATCATTAACAGTAAGGTAAAGCCCTGGTTTATTCTCAGACTGTATTGACACATAGGAAGCCTTTGAAGCATCTGCTTTACCAGCTGTAATTGCCCATTCAGCATCTTTTTCATCAGTGCTTAAGCCTGCCCCTGCTTTAACATCCAGATAAGGGTATTCACCATCACCACTGGAATTTACAAAATTTTCATGTGATATGCTTCCGCCTGCTCCTGAATAAATCTTACTTGTAGTACCTGATATTCCAACAGCTGTTTCTGGAACCTGCTGTACACTTCCATCTTCATTAAAATGCATCTCTGTAATACATGCATTGCGGCGGAAACCGCTTCCTCCTGGAAGTGAACCATTATGGTAAACAAAATATGTCTTATCCTGGAAATCAAATACTGCCATATGGTTGGTGTTAGATGTAGCTGCTGGCGGCATAAGTATACTGCCAAACTCCCATTTACCACTTAAAAGGTTATCTGTAGTGGCATATGCCATCTGTTCCCTCCATCCATATGCATAAAAAAGATAATATTTTCCATAATACTTTCCATTCTCATCCTTGCGGCGGTAAAGCCATGGTGCTTCTGTAAAAGTCTGTAACCCATCTGTCCTGTCTATAATATCTGCTGATTCTGGTGAAGTACCACAAGTAATATTGCCATCACCATTTAAGTCTTTTACTGTTACCATATCCTCTTCCAGTTCACAGACATAATATTTGCCATTGCCCCATGCAAGGTAACGGTGTTCCACACCAGCATCATCTGTTTCAATCCAGACTGTAGGGTCAATATCATTCCAATTGCTTGTTTGTGGTTCTGTTACAGTACCCTTTACCAGCGGCTCTCCTTTATCAATAAAAGGCCCTGCAGGGCTGTCAGACACTGCCACACCTATAGACTGCTTACCACTTGATGTAGCGTCCCATGTGCAGTAATAAAAATAATATTTGTCCTTGTACTTTGCAACCTGTCCTGCCCACGCATCTGTACCAGAACTAGTCCATTTAATAGACTCCTTATCAGCTTTCATGGTCACGCCTTCATATTTCCATTCCTTTAAATCCTTTGTGGAATAACACATCCATTCCAATATCTTGTAAGCTTCATTAGTTGCAGTATCATGGCCTGTATAAAGATATACAGTATCACCATCTACTAATACAGCAGGGTCTCCGCCGTATATTAAGTTGCCATCTGTGTCATAACCACCTATTGGGTTAGAACACACTGTCTTTTCAATTTCAATTTCTTTAACAGGAGATACATCATCTGCTGCTAAAACTGTAGTACACAAATTGCCCGGTAATGAAGTTACAACCATGCTTGCTGCTAAGGCTCCAGCAAAAATTTTTTTCTTAACCATAACTCTCCTCCTTATATTTTGAATATTGATATACAGTCCCCGGCATAATTGCCGGAAACATTCTTAAATCTCTTGTAATTATATCACAATTAACCATTACCCGCAAATTATTTTTTGTGCATTTTGACATATAAGTTAAAAACGGAAATCCCTTTTCCCACCGTCCATTTCATTTAAATATTCCAAAGCTTTATTCCTTACATTTTCATTTGGGACTTTAAGTATTTCCTTTGCTATAAGTTCTTCACCAATGCGTTTGGTATCTTCCGCTGCATAATCTTCAAGATACTCTTTTAATGTCATAAGTGCATTTGGCTGGCAGCAATTTACTATCTGCCCGCTCTTTAAAAGGGACATAAACCTGTCACCTGTCCTGCCTGCCCTGTAACATGCAGTACAAAAACTTGGTATATACCCAAGTTCCATAAGCCACCTGACCACTTCATCAAGGGTACGTGTATCACTTACATCAAATTGTGCAGAACTGTCATCCCTTACAGGCTCTACATATCCGCCTACACTTGTACGTGAACCGCCGCTTATCTGTGAAATTCCAAGTTTAAGGACTTTTTCCCTTGTCTGCTGTGACTCCCTTGTGGAAATAATCATACCTGTATATGGAACTGCAATTCTTATTATTGCAACAATTTTCTCAAATATTTCATCTGGCACAGCATTATCAAAGTCTGCTGTATCTATATCATCAGCAGGGCATACCCTTGGAACACTTATTGTATGTGGCCCTACACCATGTACAGCTTCAAGATGCTCTGCATGCATAAGTATCCCCACAAGCTCATAGCGGTACATCTCCAGCCCAAAAAGCACCCCAATGCCTACATCATCAATTCCGCCTTCCATAGCCCTGTCCATAGCCTCTGTATGGTATGCATAGTCATGCTTAGGCCCTGCCGGGTGGAGTTCTTCATATGCTTTCTTATTATATGTTTCCTGGAAAAGAATGTATGTCCCAATACCTGCATCCTTAAGCCTTGTATAATTTTCTACAGTTGTAGCAGCAATATTTACATTAACACGGCGGATTGCACCATTTTTATGTTTAATACTGTAAATAGTTTCTATACTCTCAAGTATATATTCAAGCGGATTATTTACAGGGTCCTCACCGGACTCTATAGCAAGCCTTTTATGCCCCATATCCTGTAATGCAATTACCTCATTTTTAATTTCTTCCTGTGTAAGCTTCTTTCTTGGTATATGCTTATTTTTATGGTGGTATGGACAATATGTACAGCTGTTTACACAATAATTTGAAAGATACAAAGGTGCAAACATTACAATTCTTCTTCCATAAAATTTTTCCTTAATCTCTGCTGCAAGCCTTCTTATCTCTGCATTTACTTCAGGATTATCACATTCAAGCAAAACTGCTGCTTCCTTATGTGAAATACCCTTTGCCTTTTTAGCCTTATCAAGGATTTCATATACCAGTTCCATATTGTCCTTATTTTTTCTGGCATAATCAAGACATTCCATTATTTCCTCATTATTAATAAACTCTTCCGCCTTCATTGATTTTACATTATAAGCCATTCCGTTACATCTCCTTCTAAATTTTATCCAGCAGTTTTTGAATAAACTGCCTTAGCACTTACACCATCAATATTGCCAATCTTTCCCGAAAGTGAACTGATAACATTGTTTTCAGCATCCATAACAATACTTATAACTGAAATATTCCTCTCCCTGTATGGCATGCCCATACGCCCTATAATATAATCCCTGTATTCATGCAGTAACTCATTAACTTCAGAAACCTTATCTGCATCTTCAATAATAATGCCAAGAATCGCAATACGTTTATCCATTTTATCCCCTCCATTTCCATAACCATATTCTGTATATAAAAAATTCCATGCCAGATGACATGGAAATACAAAATACAGCTATTCCAGTATCATGTCTTGGCATCAGGCAGTCCCTTCTGTTTCAGAACACTATGGTTTATTTTACATTATTATGCCAGATTTATCAATACTATTATAAATTTGAGTTTCCCCATTTTTTTGTTACAAAGAAATATTGTTAATGGGCTGGCAATTCCAAAGTG
>DKYP01000169.1 GCA_002499945.1 Lachnoclostridium sp. UBA7097 | reverse complement strand
GTTTTACTGTTCAGTTATCAATGTACTTTGTGTTGCTGCTTTTAACCAGTCAGCGTGTTATATATTATCACACTGTTTCTTCCATGTCAACAACTTTTTTTAAAAAATCTAATTTTTTATGTTCTTTTAACCTTCCTGTAATTCCCAGGCAAAAAAGAGCATAAAAAAACACAGTAAACTTTATAAACTTTACTGCGCCAACGGAGAAAGAGGGATTTGAACCCTCGCGCCGTTATTAGCGGCCTACTCCCTTTCCAGGGGAGCCCCTTCAGCCTCTTGGGTATTTCTCCTTATACCAACCAGCCTGGTATCCAAACCAGCCAGTCCGTATACAAAATGGACCACTTACCCATAACCCCATAAAATGCCACAAGCTGCTTTTATCACTTCTGGCATAAAAAAAGCTTCCACTATAGCAGTTATAACTTTAAACCATATAAGTGAACAGCTCTCCCTATGAAGCTAAATACACAGTGTTTATTCTGCCTGCCATCATCCCCGGCAGGTTTATTTCATTTTAATATTACTATTTAACTTAATAAACGGAGAGAGTGGGATTCGAACCCACGTGCCTGGATAGGCAAACGGTTTTCAAGACCGCCTCGTTATGACCACTTCGATATCTCTCCATATTTATTTTATTGCTGTCTGTTATTCCCTAACAGTGCTTTGCTAGTATAACATCATTTTATATATTTCGTCAACCCCTTTTTTGAAATTTTTTTAATTTTTTTCAAATTTTTTTAAATCGGCGTTTAAACCTGCGCCAGATATAGCATACATTACACAACAGGAATGCCAATGGCATTCCCGTAAAAAGATAACATGTAATCCATGCCTTATGCTTATAAACCCAGTTCTAAGTTTGGAATTGCATTTAAATCCAGCCCGTCCCTTTTTCCTGCAATATAATTATAATATCCCTGTACAGCAATCATTGCAGCATTATCAGTACAATAAACTGGTGACGGATAGTAAAGCTTTATGCCATTTTTCATGCAATTTTCTTCCATTGCTGCCCTTAATGCAGAGTTTGCAGCAACACCACCTGCAACTGCTATACAGTTCCTTCCTGTTTTTACAGCAGCGCCCATTGCCCTTTCCACCAGCACATCTATTACAGCCTGCTGGAAAGAAGCAGCAACATCTGCCGTATTAACTTCCATGCCTTTCATACCACAGCCATTCAGGTAATTAAGGACAGCGGATTTAAGCCCTGAGAAACTAAAATCATATTCGTGCCCGTCTACTTTTGCACGTGGAAATTCAATGGCATATGGGTTTCCAGATTTTGCAAGCCGGTCTATCTCCGGACCCCCTGGATATCCAAGCCCTATAGCCCTTGCAACCTTGTCAAATGCTTCACCAGCGGCATCATCATGGGTGTATCCAATTATCCTGAAATCATTATATGCTTCTACTTGTACAAGATGTGTATGCCCTCCTGATACAACAAGACACAGAAATGGTGGCTCTAATCCAGGGTGCTCAATATAATTTGCTGCAATATGCCCTTCAATATGGTGCACGCCTACAAGAGGCTTTCTGGCAGCATAAGCTATAGCCTTTGCTGTACTTACCCCCACAAGCAGTGCACCTACAAGCCCAGGCCCGTATGTTACACTTATGGCATCAATATCCTTCAGGGTAATACCAGCGGCACCAAGGGCTTCTTCTATTACATAATTTATCCGTTCAATATGTTTGCGTGATGCAATTTCTGGCACTACACCACCATACAATGTATGGATATCTATCTGTGAAGATATAATATTTGATAAAACTTCCCTGCCATTTTTCACAACGGCTGCCGCTGTTTCATCACAAGAACTTTCAATTCCAAGTATTAACATGTCGTCTAACATAATTCCTCCAAATATTACTTTGCATCTTCATCCTGGCCATCACCGGTATCTGTCTTTTTCCAGCCTAATATTTTCCAGTTATTATTATCATCACGCCTGCACATAAACTCCTCATACACATTTATGCGTTCTGCTTTTTGTTTCACCAGGGCACTACAGTTAATAGAAACAGTTTCCTTACCATCAATCTTGCCAGATATTGCAGAACTTCCCTGCCCTACTGTGTATATTGATATCTTCTTTTCGTTTTTCATGTATTCATCCCTGTCTTTTTTGAAACTGTCAAGCATATTGTCCCATGAATTTTCTTCTGTTGCAAGAAATTCCTCATCATAAAGCTTACGTAACTGTTTTAAAAGTTCCTCAAACTCTCTGTCACTCATTTTATCATTATACATGCACTTATTAAAACGCCAGTATAATTTAAGCACTTCAACAGGTGTCTCCGGATATTTTGTATCCAGGTCTTTAGCCAGCAGTTTCTCTACTTCTGTGCCTGGTTCTGTTTTCTCATTTGCATTATCACCGTCTGTACTGGATATATAATAATATACAGCTACAGCACCTGCTGCCAGGAATAGCATCAAAATAAATGCTATTAAAATCTTTTTGCCTGTTTTACTCATAAGCATTACCCCCTGTTCTCTTTAGGCCATTAATAAAATCTGCAAACAATAACATACTAGTCTTCTTCTGGAAATCCAAGTGTAACACTGCGGCAGTCTTTTGCGGCATATGCATTTGGAAATATTTTCTGGACATCTTTTATATAATCCCCTGGCCTTAATAATGACGGGCTGTAATGGGTAAGCCATAATTCCTTTGCCTGTGCCTTCTTAGCAGTCTGTGCTGCTTCACAGAAAGTCATATGCTTATTCTCAACAGCTTTTGGCATTTTGCTTTCTTCCCCATACATACCTTCACATATTAATAAATCGGCATTTCTGGCATTTTCAATTAGGCTTTGTACGGGTCTTGTATCTGTACAATATGTAACTTTTATTCCCTTTCTTGGAGGGCCTATAACCATGTCTGGTGTATAAAACCTGCCTTCATATTCGATGCTTTCACCCTTTTGCAGGCGGTTCCAGATTTTAACAGGAACATTATTTTCCTTTGCAAGCTCCGGGTAGAACTTGCCCCCTCTTGGCACATTTATTGTATATCCATAGCATGGGACATTGTGGTTCACCTTAAATGCCCTTATATTGTAACCATTTATTTCTATATCCTGCTCTTTCTCTGAAAGTTCAATAAACTCCAGCCTGAACGGAAGCCCTGGTGCTATTACCAGCAATGAATTTACAACTTTTTCAAGCCCTTTAGGCCCTATAAGCGTAACAGGCACTGTACGGCAGGAATTGCCCATTGACAGCAAAAGACCTGGCAACCCGCTTATATGGTCGCCATGGTAGTGGGTAAAACATATCGTGTCAACCGGGTTTACACTCCATCCCTTTTCCCTTATAGCTATCTGCGTACCCTCACCACAGTCAACCAGCAGGCTGCTGCCCCCAAGCCTTGCCATAAGTGCAGTAAGCCACCGCCCTGGCAACGGCATCATCCCGCTTGTTCCAAGCAAACATAAATCTAACATAAACTACCCTTTCAGACACCTGTGGATACTATAATTCTGTTACATTAGTAATCTCAGGCGGAATTGCAAATTTTTTAACCATCTCATCATAACATTCTTCACATATAACAAATGAATGAAGTGTTGCATCTTTTTTTGAAAAATACCCCCACTGCTTCCTTGCTTCAAACGCATCCTCTAAAAGTATATCATTTTCCATATCCAGCTGTCTTCCACACACATTACAGAATATTTTTTTATTCATGGCAATTCCTCCTTGGTTTATACATAATCTGCATCTTTTTTAATGATATATTTTTTATGTATAATTGTATAGTGGAAATGCATGGCACAGAGTTTAAGAGAAATTCCTCCGTATGCCGGACTAAAGTATTTTTTCCATAATTATAGCATCTTCGCATGGTTCTTTATAATAGCCTTTTCTTCTTCCAATTTCCTTAAAATCCATTTTTTTATAAAAACTTAATGCCGGGATATTCCCTTCCCTGGCTTCAAGCAGGATTCTTGTTACACCCTGCCCCTTACAGCGCAAGATGCACTCTTCCAAAAGCCTTTCTGCAATATGGCAGCGCCTGTATCCTTCTTTTACAGCGATATTGCATAAATCAGCTGTTTCATACAATGCTTTTATGGCACAATAAGCAATAACCTCACCATTATCCTCTGCCAGCATATAAATGTTTTCTTCTTCCAGGCAGGATTTTTTATATGTCCTGGCATCTGTACATGTACCAAACATACTTTTTTCAAAATCTGCTATTGCAGGTGCATCTTCTGGAAGCATATTCCTGGATTCTATATTCATAACTAGCCTTTCTGCTTAAGCCTTTCTTCACGCTCACGTTCAGCCTGTGGCTTGCGCAGGTAAAAAGGCCTGTGAGCTGCTGCGCTTTCATACCTGCCTTCATTGTAATATATAATTCCAAGCATTGCAACAGAAGCTGCGCTTTGTTTTGATATATGTGCAGGTGCAAATGAAAACCTGCCTTCTGTTTCTTCCATAATTACATCTTTATACACATCTGCGCCATCACCAAGAAAAAGCACATCTTCACCAGTTGCTTTCAGTTCAGATAAAATCTCCCTTATGCCTTCTGCTTTCTGCTCTATAATATTAACAAGCCTGCCATCTTCAATATGGTATGCTGCTGTATATACCTGGTTTCTCCTTGCATCCATAAGCGGGCATATTATTCCGCTGTAACATGCAGCCCTGTATGCAAGGCCGTCAAGTGAAGGTACAGGCACAACTGGTTTGCCAAGTGCAAGCCCAAGCCCCTTTGCAGTTGCAGACCCTATCCTTAATCCTGTAAATGAACCAGGCCCTGCTGCAACCGCTATTGCATCAATATCCGTAAGTGGGATTTCTGACATCTGCACTACTTTGTCCACCATAGGGAGAAGGGTCTGTGAATGTGTCTGCCTGTTATTTACAGTAAACTCTGCTATTATATTATTATCATCAGCCATTGCTGCAGAAGCAGTTATTCCTGAACTATCTATTGCCAATACTTTCATCGCCTGCTTAAAACCTCCATCTCCATAAAACTTAACATACCTCTATAAGCCTGTAATTAAAACCCTTCTCTGGATTCTTAGAAATATTGACCTTAATACATCCATCAGGGATTATATCCTCTATAAGCCCTGCCCACTCTATAAGGCACACACCATTTCCAAAGAAATATTCATCATACCCTGTTTCTTCCATTTCTTCTACACTTCCAATCCTGTACACATCAAAGTGGTATAAAGGGATACGCCCGGTTTCATAAACCTGCACAATAGTAAATGTAGGGCTGTTTATAACTTCTTCTACACCAAGCCCTTTGCCAAAACCCTTTGTAAAAACAGTTTTGCCAGCGCCTAAACCACCATTAAGCAGTACAATGCTTCCAGGACGGCAGTTCTCCCCAAGCATACGCCCCGCCTCAAATGTATCTTTCTCACAAAAACTTTCAATAACCTGGTTCTCCATAACTGCTTAATCTTCTTTCCCTTCTGCTTCTTTGATATCTGCTTCTTCCGGACTGTCCTCTTCCGGCTCATAATCCTTATACTTTTCCATCATGTCCTTTACAAGTTTTACAGCATCATTAAAGCCGCTTTTACACTGGCTTTCTGGAAAAATAAAAGCCCTTATGGGTGACATATAAATATACATTGCATTTTTAGTAATCTTTCTTTTACGCACTTCATACCATTTTACAAATGCCTGCTGTTCCCCTTGTGAAACCTCTATGCCTTCTTCTGAAATCTTGTAATGCAGGTTATCATTAATGCTTTCATTCTTCTTAACCTGTACCCTGGACTTCCAGTACAGCATGGCAGGCTGTATTACGGTAAATAATAAACCTGTTATAACCAGTGCCATTATTGTTGTACTGTCAAAATGCTTAAACCTTGCTGCACATAAAACAAGGCTGCCAATGCTTATTACAAGCCCGGCAATGCCTGATGCTGATGAATAGGTGTGGTGCATTGTAAATGCAAATAATTCACCTGCTGTAAGCCTGATATCAAATTCTACTTCTCTCATAATAATCCCCCATGCCGCTTCCAATTGACTTTCCATCTATAATATAACAAAACAATTAAAAAAACAATATACTATTTTTTGAGCCTCCAAAGTTCCCATTGGAGCGGACTGGTAATTCTATTATTTTAAAATTTCCAGACCAGTAATAAAAAAAGCTTAAATCCCAAAAAAATAGACGTATTCCATATTTTGTGTTATTATAGCTTTATAAGTTTTTAACAGGCTTTTATAAAATGCTACATCTTGTGAGTATGGAAAGGAGCAGAAATAATGGGTGGATTAAATAATTTTACTAAAGAAGGGCTTGAAACCCTTGTTGAACGTGAGATAGATTTTGAGAAACTTAATGAACTGTGTGGCCATATTACTGATGCTATCCAGGAAATACTTGAATCCTGCGGGCTGTATTTCCGTATTTTTTCAAGAGTCAAGTCTGTAGAATCTACTGCGGCAAAATTACAGCGCGGCAATTACGGCTCCCTTGATAACCCCAAGAAAATGCAGGATTTAATAGGACTGCGTGTAGTATTATATTATTATGATGATTTAAGCATATGCAGGGATATTATGGAAAGTACATTCCAGATGGTTGACACATGGTCAAGAAATACATTTAATGCTGATGAATTCAGGGCAACCAAGATTAACGGGGTATTCCGGTACCCTGCCGAATATTTTAAATTATACAAAAAGGAACTCTGGGACCTTCCTATTGACACTACATTTGAAATACAGTTCCGCACTGTGTTTTTTGAGGGCTGGCATGAAATAGAACATGATATGCGTTATAAAAGCCTGCTTTCTGATGACCAGTTCTGGAAGGGAAGTGAGGAACTGTCACGTATGCTTAACTGCATACTTGCCAATCTTGAATTAAGTGACTGGTCACTTGTAAAACTTTTTGAAGAACTTTCTTATAACCACTATAAAACCGGCAACTGGGAACTTATGTTGAAAAGCAAGTTCAGGATTAAAATTGATGATACTGAGAACCTGCATCCTGATATTGTACAGATATTTGATAATAATAAAAGCATTGCCAAAAAGTTTTTTAAATGTTCACGCCGCAAGCTTATACGGAGCCTGCTTAAGCTTGACCATCCGCACCTTAATTACAACCTTATCATCAAGCTTCTTAATGATAATACCGTACAGGACCAGGAGGTTGCCGAGGCCTGCAGGCACATTGAAATGCCGCTTGACGGGCACATTTACCATAAACCTGCTTTTGCAAGGCTTGAATCAAATATATTGTTCCATATAGAGCTTCCGCTTCTCCATAAGGAAACACGCCTGCTTAAATCAGAGTTTAACAATGCTGTAACAATACTTTACAAATGGGCACGTTTTAAATGCAATCCTGTTTTTGAGGATATCCCTGAAGAACTGTGCTCATACCATAACAGGCTTCCAGGTTATAACCTTACAATATCATATATACCAGAACAGATGTCCTATAGTATGAAAATACAATATATTGACAGCAAATCCGCAGGGACTTTATGGCATGTACATTCTTCAGTTGCACTTATGGATGACGGGCAGCTGCATTTTTACCATATGACTTCACGTGATATGCCAAGGGGGGCGGCGCACCGTTCCACTTTCTGCAAACCATCATTTATGCATGAACTTGTTAAAAAAGCCGGGCTTGTTGATATAAAACGCCTGGGCTGTATGGCGCATTTTATCACTAACAGCGGGGAATATGCCGGTGTACGGGACTTTATAAATAATCCTGGAAGAATGCTCCCAATAATAGTAATTACACAGAGAACCAATATAAGCAATTCAGTTTATCCTGGAAATAATTTTAAAGACGGGTATGATATGAACTCATTCTATGTAAATGGCACAAGGCTTGCCAAAGTTATAGGGAATTATTCACATGTATATATGGCTGACCGCTGCATTTCAGAAGAATTTGCCAAAGACAATGGCATAATGCCAGGCAGCCAGGACGGCTGCATATATATTTTCTGGCCAGAAAATACGGGCAAAGAACCTGATATTTTTACCAAAGATATGATTAGTGATACACATTTTGACTTTAACAGGCTTATATTCCATGATGAAAACATTACAGAAAAAGCTTTCAGGCATAAGCTTGTACAAATAATTAAAGATGATAATGTAAGCCATTAAATCATTCTAACTCAATGGCAATTTTCCTGTTATTATTCTTTTTGCCATATTTACGGGAGACTGTTACAACTATCCTGTCTCCTGTATTATGGCTTTTTAAAATGCTATGGAGCAGGGATAATGATGTAACCTCTTTATCATCTATCTGTGTAATAACATCTGCAATCCTTATACCTCCTGAATATGCAGGTGAACCAGAATGCACAGAAGTGAGGTAAACCCCTTCTTCTATACTATGGGCTGATGCTGTTTTTTTGTCCACATCATACCCTTCTATGCCAAGATACGGGATACTTTCCCCTTTTACCATGCTGTTTATAATATCAAGTACACTTGATATACCGATAAATCCGATATTATTGTGTCCTGTTGCTTTTTCAAATGAATCTGTTACAAACCCTATAACTCTTCCTTTTGTATTAAGGACTATGCCACTGGAACTGCTTGTATATAATACATCTGTTGAAAATAATGAAATCCGGTTATCTGTTACCGGCATCTGGATACCCGATTTTATAACATTGCCTACCATTACAGAATACATAATGCCATTAGGCGCACCTGTAATTATTACATTAGAGCCTGTAGGTATACTGACTGTGCTTCCAAATTCAGGAATTACAATTTTGCTGCGCCTCTCTTCACTTACATCCTCTTTTTCAATACAAAAAACTGACAATCCTGTACTACTGTCAGATGAAATATAATCTGCTTTTACTGTTTCACCATCCTGGAATTCCACATCAACAGCCCCGGTTTCTTTTAAATCCCCAGATGTAAGTATATAGTACCACTTTGCTGTTTCCTTTAAAAGCATCCCGCTTATAACATCTTGTGTATTGCCCTGGCTGTCTTTGTACCATACAGGTTTATCTTTGTTATCCAGAATACTTACAATGGAAGCCGCAAACTTGTCACCAACAGCAGAAAGTCTTTTTGAAGCCCTGTTATACTCCTCTAACAATGTTAAGTCATCACTCCCGGTGTCTTCCTTGGAAGCCTGGTTGCTGTTGTCTGGTATAGCTGTATTATCCGGTGTCTGGTACTCCATTGCAGAAATCCCCTTCTCCTGCACAGAAACAACACCTCCAAGCCTGTTATTCACATTCCAGAAAACAAACCCTGCAATACTTCCAAATATAATTGCCGAAATAACTGTTTCCAAAATCCTTCTTGTAAAACTTATTACATATTTCCTTTTCTGCGGACGTATCTGCTCCTTAATAAATTTATACTTTTCCTCTTCATGCACCCTTGCACATGCTGGCTGCTTACTGAACTTACCCATAAATAACATTTCCTTTACAATATTTATAATACCTAAGTTACAGGATACCAGAAATTTAAACAAAATTCATAAAAATTTGCATACTTTTTAGTATAAATGTAACATAAATTTATGAATATTGTATGAACTAGATGTAAAAAAAGTAACAATTACGTAATTTATATGTAATTTTTACCATAAAGACGGGTTGAAATAAAAGAAAAACCATTTTATCATATAATAACCATAAATTACTTAGATTATTATATAAAGGAGAATTAGAATGGAAAATATAATAGAAAAAGACTGCTGCTTTGAGCAGGACGGGTTCTGGTTCAGATACCGTGCAGCTGCCATTATTATTGAAGATGGCTGTATACTTATGGCACATAATGATGCGGACAATAATGCGGACAATAATGCGGATAGTTATTATTACAGTACAGGTGGCGGTGTGCATCTGGGAGAAACTTCAATAGAGGCTGTTACCAGGGAAGTAAAAGAAGAAAGCGGGCTTTCATATGAGGCTGAAAGGCTTGCATTTATCAATGAATCCCTGTTTTTTGAAAATGGAAAACAGCCAGAAGGCAAGCAGTGCCATGTTATAGAATTTTATTACCTTATGAAGCCACAGGGGAGAAAATTATTTAAAGATGGAGAGGAAAGAAAAATACTTTTAGAAACAAAAGATAACCTGCCGGAACGTTTATACTGGATACCGCTTGAAAAACTAGGGGAGTGCAGGGCATTTCCAGAATTTTTCTGTGAAAAATTATCTGGTATCCCGAAAGTTATAGAACATTTTATATCAGATGAACGCAAACTCCAATGACAGCAGGCCACTGGTGCATAAAAGCACCAATATACGCCTGCACAGGCAGAATATGTGCAGTAAACATATATGGAACTGTACATATTCTAATCTGGCATAAACTAATAAAACATTTTATTAATTGTATTAGCAGCTTTCCTCTTTCATGGATAATTGTAGTTCTTTCAGGTAATTTGTATCAATCTTTGGTGTTGAACGTTCTTTTAATGATTCATATACTTTTGGCACCATAATGCTCTGGTATGCCGGTCTTATTATCTTATCAACATTAATAAGCTCTTCTATGCGGTGCGCACTCCAGCCTACTATACGTGCCATTGCAAATATTGGTGTAAAAAGTTCCGTTGGTATCCCAAGCATATTATAAACAAAGCCGCTGTAGAAGTCTACATTGGCACTTACACCTTTATATATTGCACATTCTTCGCCGATTACTTCAGGTGCTATGCGTTCTATCATGGAATAAAGCTCAAATTCCTTTTTCTGGTGCTTTTCATTAGCAAGCATTTCTACAAACTTCTTAAATGCAAGTGCCCTTGGGTCTGAAATAGAATAAACCGCATGCCCCATTCCATATATAAGCCCACGCCTGTCAAATGCTTCACGCCTTACAAGTTTTCTAAGGTAAGCCCTTACCTCTTCTTCATCACCTGTATCAGATACATGTTCTTTTAAATCCTTCATCATTTCCACTACTTTAATATTAGCACCACCATGTTTTGGTCCTTTTAATGATGATAATGCTGCTGCTATTACTGAGTAAGTATCAGAACCAGCAGATGTTACTACCCTTGTAGTAAATGTTGAATTATTCCCGCCGCCATGTTCCATATGGAGTACAAGTGCAAGGTCAAGAACCTTTGCTTCAATATCTGTATACTGTTTATCAGGCCTTAACATCCTTAAAATATTTTCCGCTGCCGAAAGCCTGTCAGACGGCCTGTGTATATAAAAACTCTCATCACATTCATAGTGGTTGTATGCATGGTAGCCATAAACTGCAAGCATAGGGAATACGCTGATAAGCATAATACATTGTTTCATAACATTTTCAAGTGAATTGTCAGATATTTCATCATCATAAGAAGAAAGTGTAAGAACACTTTTTGTAAGCGAATTCATAATATCTTTACTTGGGGCTTTCATAATAACATCTCTTACAAAGTTAGTAGGAAGCCTTCTGTTTTTAGCAAGGACTTTCTGGAACTCATCAAGCTGCATTTTATCTGGCAGTTCTCCAAAAAGCAGCAGATGTGCCGTTTCCTCAAAGCCAAACCTGCCATCTTTGCGGAAGCCATTAACCAGGTCATATATATTATAACCCCTGTAAAAAAGCTGCCCCTCACATGGGACAACATGGCCGTCCACAATATCAGTTGCCTTAATAAGCGATATATTAGTTATCCCTGATAAAACCCCTTTTCCGTTCTTATCCCTAAGACCACGCTTCACCCCGTATTCTTCAAACAGCTTCGCATCAATAGAGTTATTATCTATACACATCTGTATATACTTGCCTGTGTAATCCTCCATAAGCCTTCCAAAATCATCAACCTTAATCTCTTCCTGCATATTAATATCTCCTTTCCAAAACTGTTTCCAGGTATTTCAACATAATCCCGCTCACTTTGAGGACATATCTAATACCCCGGCAATATTATTACTAATCTTCTCTGCAATCCCCCTTATTATACGTTTTTCTTCACCCGTAAGGCCATCAAATAAAATTTCCATAAGCTCCTTCTGTTTTACCTTTACATGCTCAATTAAAGGAAAAGCCTTCTCCTGTAACTCCAGGTGTATGCACCTTCTGTCATGTTCATCAGGTTTTCTTTTTAAATATCCTTTTACAATAAGTGCTTCAATGGCTTTTGACACATATGATTTTGTAAAATAATGGATTTCAACAATATCCTTTGCCGTATCATACCTGTCATGTTCCTTTAAAAATAAAAGCAACTTAATGTCAAACATACTAAGGCCATAATCATTCGTAACAGGTTTATAAACCATTTCATTTAACTTTTTATACAGCTGGCCATTTAAAAGCAGCTCCAAATGGTCATCCATACAACCACCTCACATTCTGCTTTCTCCACTTTTGAACTGTTCTATAGTGAACAGGTTTTATATCATTATATAGAATTTATTTTTATATGTCAAGCAGGATATTGCAGCCTGGAAACCTGCCAGGTATCAGACTACCGCCTCTACAATAACTTTATCTGCTATTACAATTCTTTTAAAAGTTCCATATTTAAACGTCCATTCTGTATAAACTGGTTTTTATCATGTATTGCAGTATCAAAAATTTTACTCCCCTGCATTTCTGGCACTCCAAGAAATGAGTTGTAAAGAAAAGTTTCAAATATCCTGTTTGCAATTATAATATTATTATCTGATTTCTTAACAAATCCAAACATTAATGCCATTTCAATAGAAGGTATTCCAAAAGAATAGACAATTTCCCTGCCCCTGAAAAGAAGATTCACAAGCATCTCCCCAAGTTCTTTGTAATCTTCCAGTTTATTAAGTAATGACTCAAATAAAGTATTTGGCTCTTCCAGTAAGATTTTTACTGCCAGAAGAAAACCATCTTTTGTCCATGCAGATTTTTTATCAGGAAAACCATCTTTCCCTGGTATATATTCATCAATAAGTTTACAAATCTTTGATACCAGAAATGGATAACCAGAAGTATAATCATAAATCAGGCTTGAAATTACATCAATATCCATTCCTGTATGGTAATCTTCCTCATATTCCTTAACCATCCCTGCAATCCCTTTTTTATCAAATGACATCTCAATATTAAAATATGCTGCAATGTTCCATGGACTATTTGTTTTATATTCTTTATCCTGCACCATCTTATTTTTCAGGTTTTTAATATCATAAACACTTGCAAGTATAACTGACTGGAATGAGGGTGTTCCATTTCTTGTCCTCATCAGGTAATAACCTCTAAGTTGTGCAAGAAAATCAAGAAACACCTGGTTATTTGCCGCACTATCTACTTCATCAGCTATTAATATAACTGGCTTTTCTGACGCCATACATATTTTCTGCAAGTATTTAAATAACTGGAAAAGTTCTAATCTATTATCTGCATTGGCAACTGACATTTCAAGTGCTTTAAATGCCTCTGTCCCCTGCCCTTTTATTTTATCTGGCGGAAATTCCTCTAAAAAACATGAAGCAAATGCCAGTGAAAACTTATTTTCATTTTTATATGCACTGCTTCCAAACATTTGGAAATCCATGTTTATAACAGTATAATCATCTGATAAATCCCTTGCCAGTGCCGCAAGCGTAGTAGTCTTGCCATATTGCCTTGCACAATTTATTGTAAAATAACTCCCTTCATCAACAAGATGGCGTATTTCGGAAACCTGCCTGCTGGTATCCACCATATAATGAAGTTCTGGTACACATAAACCTGTAACATTAAATTTTCTCTTCAAAATTTTACACGCTCCCTGTATAATTTTTGTATTCTATGTAAAAGATTAACATATAGAAAGTTGTTATTCAAGGCTTTTGTGCGCTTTAGCAACTCTTATATACCATACTGGAAATTTTGTAATAGTTATTAAAAATTGATATATTATAATAAATATATTGGAATTTAACAATTATAAGAT
>DKYP01000187.1:46811-47201 GCA_002499945.1 Lachnoclostridium sp. UBA7097 | reverse complement strand
CGGGGCATATGCCCCGCCTTTAGTTTGTCTTTGTAAATATAAGTATGGTTAAGATATCAGCCCATTAATACTTTTACATGGTATTCTTTTTTAGTGCCATCAGGGCATATAAAGCTGTTCGGGGATTCCTGTCCGTCAATTTCAAATGAAGATATTCCTTTTTCCACATGTTCCGGATTTTCTATATCAATATAAATATCAGCCCCGCGGTAATGTCTTTTTATCTTTAGTGTTTCAAGTTCTGGCGGGATACAAGGGTCAATATGGAGTCCGTCAAAGTCTGGCTGTATTCCAAGTATATATTGTGATACATTTACAAATGTCCATGCTGCTGTCCCTGTAAGCCAGCTGTTTTTAGCTTCACCGTGTTTTGGTGCATCTTTGCCTGCA
>DKYP01000187.1:46338-46513 GCA_002499945.1 Lachnoclostridium sp. UBA7097 | reverse complement strand
GTTTTGGTGCATCTTTGCCTGCAATCATCTGTGAATAAACATAAGGTTCTGTACGGTGGATTTCACTTATATCTTCAATATATGCAGGACAGGTTTTCTTATATATTTCAAATGCACGTTTTCCGCGGCCAATACGTGTTTCTGCAATAGATACCCACGGGTTGTTGTGGCAGAA
>DKYP01000187.1:21040-46013 GCA_002499945.1 Lachnoclostridium sp. UBA7097 | reverse complement strand
ATTTTCTTTATATCCTGGTGGATATGAAGATATTTCGCCAAGGTTTACATAATAATGGCTGTAGGCAGGCTGTAACAGTACAATGCCATACTTTGTATCAAGATGTTCTTTAACAGAATCAAGGGCTTTTTTGGCATGTCCTTCTTCAATTCCTATATCTGCAAGTACACAGAACCCTTGCGGCTCTATATAGATTTTTCCTTCTTCACATACAGAAGAACCCACTTTGCTGCCACTTGCATCATAGGCACGTAAAAACCATTCCCCGTCCCAGCCTGCACCAAGGACTGTTTTATACATTTCATTAACTGCTTTTAATGCCCTTTCTGCCTCTGCATCATTATGTATAAGTTTATTGATTTCTGCATATTCACGTCCATATTTAACAAACATCCCGGCAATAAATACAGACTCTGCAACTGGCCCTTCTGATGGCCCTGAGGTCTGGAAGGATTCACCAGGCTCTGTTGAAAAACAGTTTAAGTTAAGACAGTCGTTCCAGTCTGCCCTCCCGATAAGCGGCAGCCCGTGAGGCCCCAGGTGTGATAATATATAATCAAATGAACGTTTTAAATGTTCAAGGAGGGACTTTGCCTTTGTAATATCATTATTAAAACTTACATTTTCATCTAATATGGATATATCGCCTGTTTCCTTAATATAGGCAGCAGTACCGGCAATTAACCACAGCGGGTCATCATTAAAACCGCTGCCAATATCGGCATTTCCTTTTTTGGTAAGCGGCTGGTACTGGTGGTAAGCACTGCCATCCTCAAACTGTGTGGCGGCGATATCAAGTATACGCTGCCTTGCCCTGTCTGGAATAAGATGTACAAATCCAAGCAAATCCTGGCAGGAATCCCTGAATCCCATGCCACGTCCGGTACCTGATTCAAAGTAGGAGGCAGAACGTGACATATTAAAAGTAACCATACACTGGTACTGGTTCCAGATATTTACCATACGGCTTAACTTTTCATCGGCACATTCTATGGTAAATTTGGAGAGAAGCAAGTCCCAGTAAGCAGATAAAGCTTTTAATGCGTCCTCAAATTTTTCATCAGTGTCAAGTCTTGAGAATGTATCAAGGGCAGGTTTTTTATTAATAATGCCTGGTGCTTCCCACTTTTCTTCTTCGGGATTCTGTGCATATCCAAGTAAAAAGATAATGCTTTTCTCCTCCCCAGGTGCAAGTGTAATGGAGAAATGGTGTGAGCCAATTACAGCGCCGCCACTTGCTACAGACTGGTGTGAAACGGCATCCCTTACGCTTTCCGGATTTTCTATATTGCCATAATCCCCAAGAAATACATCCCTGTCTGTATCAAAGCCGTCAATATCTGTATTTGCAATATAGTATGCATAATGGTTCCTGCGCTCGCGGTATTCAGTTTTATGGTATATTGCGGAGCCAATAACTTCAACTTCACCAATGCTTAAATTACGCTGGAAGTTAGTAGAATCATCTACTGCATTCCAGAAACAAAATTCTACATAAGAACTTAATGACAGGCTTTGTGTTTCTTCTGTATCATTACGCAGTACCAGGCGGTGTGCCTCACAGGTTTCACCTAATGGCACAAATACACAAAGGTCTGCATGTATTCCGTTTTTGGAAGAGATAAACCTGCTGTAGCCAAGCCCGTGGTGGCATTCATAAGTATCAAGGGGTGTTTTGGAAGGCTGCCACCCCGGGTTCCAGATTGTACCATTATGGTTAATGAAATAGTACTTGCCGTTGGTATCAGCTGGTACATTGTTATAACGGTAGCGTGTAATCCTCAGAAGCTTTGCATCTTTATAGAAGCTGTAACCTCCGCATGTGTTTGAAACCAGTGAGAAAAAGTCCTCATTGCCAAGATAATTAATCCATGGAAGAGGGGTTTTTGGCGTAGTAACCACATATTCCTTTTTCACATCATCAAAATGTCCAAATTTCATAGTGTTTATATCCTTTCATATTAATATTTTAATGCAGCTTAATCTTACTCCTGTTTCTCATATGGCGTAAATACTTTATTGAATATAATAGACTGGAAATAAGCAACCAGTACAAACCCAAATGTAAATAGTACCATAATTACAGTTTTTAGCGGGAAAAACAGGCAGAAACAGACTGCACATACATCAATAAGGAGCAGGGCAAGAGTACATTTGAAATTACTGATTGCCAGCCCTAATGAATTCTTAATAGCGTTAATGGTTGTATTTACAAACCGCCCAATAAGCGGGAATGTATAATGTGAAATAACCAGCCATATAATAGAAAGTGCTGCAAGTATGCCTGTAGCCACAGATGACAGCGCAGTCCCCCTGAAAGGCCAGAACAGGGCATTAAATAATAAAATGGCACCAATAAAGAAAAAGATTAAAAAAGCAATGGTGCTGTTTTTAAAATTGCGTTTAAATTCCCTGATATATGTACGGACAAGGTATCCATATTCACCTTTTATCTCTTTAATCATTACATAATATAAAGATGAAAGGGCGGTACCAATTGTAAATACAGGGATACACGTAATTAAAAATATTACATTCAATACAAAAAGATTGCACAATGTGTTAATAGAGTCTATTAAAGGATTAAATTTTCCTGCGTTCATATAAAAAACCTCCTTATTATTATTCTAACCCACTATTATTATAACGTCTTAATATATGGTTAAAATACCAGAAAAAAGTGACTAGAAATACGTACAAAATTTGCAAAAAAAATTGTATTTGTATGAATATATGTTGTATAATTATATAAACCAGATGAATAGTTACTGGCTTTAGGAGGTAAAATATGAAAAACAGACTGACTTGCATAATGCTTTGTGCCATGGTAACAGTATTATCTGTCACAGGCTGTGTGCATAATGATAAAAACCCTGTTTTAAGGACAAGCGCTTATAAAGAATTTATTACGGTTGATGTATATGATGAATTTGCAAATTACCAGGGGATACAGAGCGGATGGTTTGCAAAGGTGGTTAAGGACAGGTTTAATATGGAACTAAATATTATTGCACCAAATATATCGGGCGGTGATGCGGTGATGCAGACACGGGCAGCGATGGGAAGCCTCGGGGATTTGCTTGTTGTTAATACTGCGAATGGAAAGTTTAACACAATGGTAGATGCAGGGCTTGTTATGGATTGTACTGGATTTATTAAAGATAAGGATATTATGAAAAAGTATGGTGATGCAATATCCAAGACAAATAAACTGGCTGGGAATAAAGGCATCTATGGCTTCCCTAATTCTATATCATCACAGGGTGCAACAGAACCTTCCGAGATAATTGACCCTACTTTTGGCCCGTATATAAGGTGGGATTATTATAAAAAGCTTGGTTATCCTGAGATGGAAAATTTAGATGATTTCCTGGACGTTCTTGGAAAAATGCAGAAACTTGCAAGGAAAGAGGAAGGCTGTAATGATATTTATGCAATTTCTTTATTCAGGGCATGGGATGATAATATGATGAATAATGCAAAGCAGATTGCATGTATGTATGGATATGATGAGATGGGATTTGTCCTGTCAAAGGCAGATGGTTCTGACTGCCAGAATATTATTGACAGTGATTCTATATATGTAAAGGTACTTGAATTTTTTAACAAGGCAAATGAAAGAGGGCTTCTTGACCCTGGCTCTGCATCACAGAATTATGATACATGGCTTTTAAAATACCAGGCAGGCAAAGTGCTTTACAGTCCGTGGCCATGGGTTGGGCAGAGTATGTTTAATACAACAGGGAATAAAGAAAAAGGAAAAGGGTTTAAAATAGCGCCTGTCAAAGATATGGAGATTTTTTCATTCGGGTGCTGGCCAGATGGTGATTCTGCAAGGGTTATAGCAATTGGGAGCAGTGCAAAGGACCCGCAGAGAATGGCAGATTTTATAGACTGGCTTTACTCCCCTGAAGGTATGCAGTTAAACGGGCAGGCTAACGGTGCGGCAGGTCCTTTAGGGCTTACGTGGGAAATTGGTGCAGATGGCAAACCAGCGTTGACAGAATTTGGCAAAAGGGCACTTCCTAATAATTATATAGAAGTACCAGAGGAGTATGGGGGAGGAAACTGGAACGCGGGTATATCAGCACTTAATTTCAGGGCACTGAGTTTAAATAATATTGACCCTGTAACAGGTAAAACATATAATTACCTGTGCTGGGAATCAACTATTAATAATGAAGATAATGCGCTTGAAAAAGACTGGAAAGAAAAAATGGGTGCGGATACAGCAGTAGAATATCTTGAACAGCATGATATGCTCCTTATTGCCCCGGGTGCAAACTATTTTACAGATGTAGAAGATGCCAATATTACGACAGTGCGCGAACGCTGTAAATCAATGGTAATTAAATATTCATGGGAAATAATTTTTGTACCTGCCAGTGATTTTAAAGCATATTTAAAGGAAATGCAGGATATGGTGCAGGCACTTGGGTATGATGATGTATATGAAGTGGATTTAAAAAATGCCAAAGACCAGGTATCAGCAAGAAGGGCTTATGCAAAAAAATACCCGCCAGCAGCAGGTTAAAGTTCTGCTGGCGGATTTTTATGGAAGGATTTTTTTGCGGTATTCTGCTGGTGAAGTGCCTTCATGTTTTTTAAACTTGCGGTGGAAGTAATCTACATTGTTGTAACCTGCCATTTTGGCAATTTCATATACTTTAAGTGAAGGGTTGGCAAGCAGTTCTTTGGCTTTGGCAATGCGTACCTGGTCTAAGTAAGTATTGAAGTTTACATTTAGTTTTTTGGTAAAAAGCCTGCCAAGGTAGGAACTGTTATATCCAAAAAGTGAGGCAATGCTTTCAAGTTTTAAGTTCTCCTGGTAGTTGTGTTCTATATAATACAGGACTTCATCAAGCACATTTTCACCAGAAGAATACCCTACAGAATTCATGCACATTTCAAATTGTTCTGCAAGGAATGTAATTATTTCATAAAGATAGTATTTTTCTTCTATTAATATTATTACAGAAGTGTTGGCAGGAAATGGCAGGTCTGAATTAGGGAATGCCTGCATGATTTTCTGCTTTACAAGGATGTAAATATCTATTAAAAAGTGTTTGATATCTATAATTTTAGCATTGCAGCCGGAAAGGAAGCCTGATAATTCTTTTAAAGTTTCAGTAATCAGCACCGGGTTGTATGACTGTATGTAATTGGAGAAGGATTCTGCATATCTGGAAGTAAGGTCTGGTGAAGGTAAACACGCAGAAATTTCCTGCCTGTCCAGTTCTTTATAACCAACTACATGCTGTCCAGGTGTGCAGAAGAACCGGCGTGCTTCTAACTGGCATACATCTTTATAAGACAGATTTATATCCTGTACGTCTGTTACCTGCCGCCCGTAGGCAAGGAATACAGAGTCAAAAGGAGAGCCTTTCTGCGGTGCATGGTGGTAGTGTGCGAGTAAATCGTTAAAACGCCCTGTAGCAAACGGGCCTTTTAAAAGGATTGCCTTTCTCTGTTCTATTTCCAGGATATCAAATGAATTATTATCCTGGTTAGTGACACGCATAAGTTCTGAAAAGTCCCATGCCTGGTGGAACTGCCCTTGGTTATAATTTCCATAAGTTACCACCTGGTAGACACTGGCATTAAGATGCAGTTCCTCAAGGTTTAAGGTACTGTAATCACAAGTATCTAAAAGTATTTCCCTTATAATGTTTTCTCTTGCTTTATCAAGGTATTGTGAATAAGAAAGGGAAGTCTTTGATTCTTTTATAATAATATCACGTACAGTACATACCGACTGTTCAAGTTCATCTTCATCAACAGGTTTTGTTAAGTAAAAGTCTACGCCATAACGCATGGCAGTCTGTGCAAGTTTAAAATCTGAAACGCCGCTTAAAATAATGAATTTGCCAGTAAATCCCGCCCCGGTGGCTTCTTTGACAACTTCAATCCCGTTCATTCTGGGCATACGTATATCAAGAAGTACAAGAGCCGGGTTTAAATCCAGGATTTTCTTTAAAGCTTCCTCACCGTTCCTTGCAGTCCCGCAGATTGAAAATCCACAGGAATCCCAGTCGATAATCTGTTTAATTCCTTCCAGTACAAGCTGTTCGTCATCTGCAATCAGTACATTCATCATTACCTCACTCCTCATTTTCCATAATATTGTATAGTGGGATTGTGACAGTTACACATGTTCCAAAGTTTTCTTTGCTACGTATGGTAATTCCGTATTCACGCCCGTAGAAAAGGTGTATACGGTTACTGATATTGTAAAGCCCTATTCCATGTTCATCCGGGTTTTCCGGGGGTGTGTCCAGATGTGAGATTACATCATTAAGTTTTTCCCTTGGCATTCCAGAACCATTGTCAAATATATCCGCATGTAGAAGTGACATATCTTTGGATGGGTGGATTTTTAATATAATATTGCCTCCATCCTCCAGGTTTTCAAGCCCGTGTGAAATTGCATTTTCAACAACCGGCTGTAAAAGCACAGGAAGGATATGGTAATAGGATGGTTCAAGCCTTTTATCAATTTTAATATCATAATTTATGCGTGTGCCAAAACGCAGCTTCTGGATTGCAAGGTAGGTAGAAATATAATCCAGTTCTTTGTCAAGCGTTGTGGAAGACGTCTGCGTGTTGCTTAGTACATAGCGCATGGATTTGCTTAAAAGCTTTATTGCATTGGCAACGTCTTTATTGCCCTCTACAAAAGCTTTCATACGTATGCTTTCCAGTGTATTGTACAGAAAGTGCGGGTTAATCTGGTTGGCAAGAAGCTTTAATTCCATCTGCTGCTGCTGGTTCTCAACTATCTGTTCACGTATTTGTGCCTGGTAGATTCTGGCTTCCGCTGCTTTTAACTTTTTTACCATAATCTTCATATCACGGAATGTTGCCGTAAGTTCATCATCCCCACGTATATTATCTACAATTTCATAATCATTATTGCTAATCTTATACATTGCAAGCCTTAATGTATTGATACGGCTGCTGAAATAAGAGGCATATAAAAAATTAATAGTAGCAGAAACCAGCAGGGTAAAAAGCATAATCAGGATGAAAATCATAAGCAGGTGGTTTGCTGTTTTTACTGCGCTTGTATCGGCTACAAATATATGGAGTTTGTCTGAAGAATGGTATAAACTGGCAGTTGCCAGTGAACCAACAGCCTTTTTGCCAAATAAGGTAAAAATCCCTGTATGTGGAAGGTTTTCTTCATCTTCCGTATCAATAGGAAACTGGCTGCCTTCATAGTGGCGGTCAGAACTTATAAAAACAGGTTCATCATTTACATTAATATAAATTTTATAATTCCCATTGGAAATTAAATTGCGCAGGTAATCATTGGAAACAGACATTACAAGTACAGCATAAGTGTTTTTCTTAGGGACTGGTATATGGCAGCAGTAGTAAAGTTCCAGATAATTTATATCATTCTGCCCTGTCCGTGTATCACTGGTCCAGAAATTGCCAGATATATCCAGTGACTTTTTATACCAGCTGGAATCTTTTAAATCTTCTGTAACGGGTATTATATATTTATTGGCTTCCACGTTCCTCATAAGGTTTTCTGGCACATATAACTGCAGGCTTGTAAGCATGGCAGTATTTTCCAGTATATTATCAAAAAATGTGCTTTGTTCACCAGTTGCTTTTATAGTATCAAAACCAGTATCATCTTCACATAATAATTCCTGTAGTCCAGAATGGCTGGATACACTTTCATAAACAGAATGGAGATGTATAGATGTGGATACAATGGTTGAGTGGACAAGTCTTTCCTGTGAACTGGACAGGTCTTTGTAATGTGTTATGGTTCTTTGCCATGTGTAAAAGGCAAGTATGCAGCTTATTCCAAAAACAGGGAGTATAACGGCGAAAATAAAAAGGGTGATAAGCTGGTGTTTCATATTTCCTGTAGAAAAGTATTTTAAACGGAAGTTTATCTTCATATAAAATCCAGCACCTCCTCTGTAATAAGTTATAATTTTATATGAAAACATTATATCATAACAGGGATAAAAAAAGAGCGGTACTTTTTTGCGGATTAATACAGTAGTTTTTAGAGATTAGGGGGCAAAATATATTGCCAGCCCAGTTTTTTTGCCATGGGACACTTTTGAATTACCAGCCCAAGTCCTAAAAGGTATATGTTTTATGTATGATTTTTAATGTATTTTTTAGATATATTCTTTGCTATAATCAGTATAAAACATAGTCTGTACGTGAAAAGGAGGATTTATAATTGAGGAGAAGGGGCTGTATATATGCTGTTTTGTTTGCCGCAATGCTTTTATGTGGCTGTAGTGGCAGTAAGGATACACAGACAGGGCAGACGGGGCAAAACAGCCAGAAGGTGGAAGTTACACAGATAAGTGGAAATGACGGGACTGAAGCGGATTTAACAGGGATTATCCCTGAGGAAACTGTGACCCTGCGTGTTTATTCACAGCTTAGTGGTTATTATGGTGAACAGAAGGGGTGGTTTGCAAAGATTTTGCTTGATAAGTTTAATGTAAAGCTGGATTTTGTATATGATGGAAGTGAAGGTTTTTATGAACAGCAGGCAGAAAGAGGAGACCTTGGGGATATTATTATATGGGGGACAGATTCAGACCAGTACCATTCAGCAATAGATAATGGTTTTTTACTGGACTGGGAGAAAAACGGGGTACTGGATAATTATGGCGTATATATGAAGGGACATATGGGAAAAGCACTGGAGAAAAACAGGAAAAATTCCGGTGCCCATATTTATGGGTTTGGCTATGATGTTGCAGCAGAAAGCGGCGAATTTGGGGATTTTGATTACCATCCTGATATCCGCTGGGATTTGTATGAACAGATTGGAAAGCCAGAGGTAAATGAGTTAGAGGACTATGTAGATGTTTTAAAACAAATGAAAGAAGCCTGCCCGGTATCTGATACAGGCAGGGAAACTTATGGTGTATCCTTATTTGCTGACTGGGACGGGGATATGATGATGTTTGCAAAATCTACATGTACAAATTTCTTTGGCATGGATGAATTTGGTGTGGGTTTGTATAATGTTAGTGATGGGAGCTTTGAAGGCTGTCTTGAAGAGGATGGCAGTTATATACGTGTGCTGCGTTTTTATAATGAATTGTACCGTAATGGCCTGCTTGACCCTGAATCAAGGACACAAGGATATGGGGGATGTGTAGAAGATTACCAGGATGGGGCGGCGTTTTTCTGTATTTTTGGCTGGCTTGCAGCACCACAATATAATTCTGTAAACCATACTGCAGACGGCAAAATAATGCTTCCGCTTGCAGCAAAGAACCAGAATACACTTGTGTACGGACTTAATGAAAATGGCGGGAACCGTTTATGGACAATCGGCTCAAAGACAAAATACCCGGAACTTGTAATGGCAGTAGTAAACTGGCTTTGTACACCAGAAGGACGGCTTACAACTGAATATGGGCCAAAAGGCGTTGGCTGGGATTATGACCTTGAAAAGAATACATGCCTGCTTGACCTGGGATACCAGGCCCTTAAAGGTGAAACTATAGAAATGCCGGAAGATTCAGGTTTTACTGGTGTCTGGCAGGATGGCATACCACAGTTTAATAATACAACATGGACTATAAATACTACAAATCCTGAATCAAATGGACAGGCATATTCTTATACATCATGGCCGAATGTAATAAAGATGTCTGTAAGTGATATAGAAAAAAGCTGGAGAGAAGAAACCGGGGCAGTATCTGCAAAGGAATATTTAACTGGTTTTAAGTATTCTGTTTCAAAGCCAAATACATATACAGCAAGTACAAAACCAGATAATTTAGGTGAAAAATGGGGTAAAGTAACGGAAATTATACGTAATGGTTCATGGGACAGTATTTTTGCAGAAACAGAAAAGGAATTTGCGCAGAAGATTGCCAGGATGCGCAGGGATGCAGACAGGGCAGGATATAAGGAATGTGCCAGATGGTGCAGGAGGGAAGCTGCACTGCGTAAGGCTTCAGAGGAGTAACAGGCTGGAAAATCCTTTCAGCCTGGGAAAATGATGAGCGGAGGAGATTATGGGAACAGAGAAGAAAAAACCTGTAATAAAGGCTGGCATAGTTGTAAAGCTTGTGGGGATGTCGGTATTGCCAGTTGTTTTACTGGGTATTATTTTAACGGTTTACGGACAGGGAAATTTAAAAAAGAGCCTTAAAAATGAGATTTATAACGGTTTAAAGAGTGTTTCATTAGCGGTGCAGGGCGCATATGATGCAGCTGGGAATGGTGATTTTACCATGCTTGAATCCGGCAATGTTATTAAGGGCACATTTGTAGTCAGTGGCAATTACAGCCTTGTGGATAAATTAAGCAAGGATTCTGGCATAGATGTTTCCTTGTATTATGGCAATAATGTAATAGTTACATCGCTTTTGGACAAAGATAACGTGCGTATAACAAGCGGGGCGGACAGCCGGGCAGAAGAGGCTGTATTAAAACAGGGAAAGGAGTATTTCTCTGAAGATGTGGAAATTGGCAGCATGCATTATTATGGCTATTATATGCCGGTCCTTAATGAAGATGGTTCTGTAGGCGGAATGATATTTACTGGCAAGAAGAGTGCAGATGTAAATGCACAGTTAGCTTCAGATGCGGTGAAAATGGTTCTTTTAAGTGTGGCAGTTACCATAGCAGCACTTCTTCTGGGTGTTATAATGGCAGGCTCTATTGCAAGGCCGTTAAAGCATATGATGGATGTATTTGGCAAAGTGGCAGATGGCAACCTGGCAGGGCAGGATGAAGGCAAAGCTGGCAGGCGCAATGATGAAATCGGGGCTATGCTTGCAGGTGTTGCAAAACTGCGTACTTCACTGCGTGGCATGATTGGAAGTATACAACACTCTACAGAAGTGCTTAACCAGTCTGCCACGGGGCTTGAGGAGGCAGCAAAACTTACAAGCAAGGAATCTGCTGAGGTCGACAGGGCAATTAGTGAGATTTCTGCTGGTGCAGTTTCCCAGGCGGAGGAAACTGGTGATGCAATGCAGGATATAGAAAATATGGGCAGTATTATAAGTGAGATGACAGAGGATATATCTTCTATGTCACAGATTACAAAGGAAGTAGGAGTGGCGGGTGAAGAGGTAAACAGGATTTTAACAGAACTGTCTGAGTATACAGAAAAAACTACTGGTGCTATTGATGTTATTGCAGAGCAGATACAGACAACAAATGCATCTGCACAGAAAATCCAGCAGGCAATTGAAATGATTACATCTATTGCTGATGAAACTAATCTTTTGTCATTAAATGCTTCTATTGAGGCAGCACGTGCTGGTGAGCAGGGCCGTGGGTTTGCAGTTGTGGCAACACAGATACAAAAGCTTGCAGAACAGTCAAGTACTTCTGCACAGCAGATTGAACAGGTTATATATATGCTTTTAAATGATGCAGAAACTATGGTTAATTCAATGGAACAGGTTGTGGGCATTGTGGCAAGCCAGAAGGAAAAACTTATGGAAACAGATGTCCGTTTTGAAACAGTTAGCCGGGGTATAAAAGATTCCCTTGAAAAGATGGAACTTATAAAAATAAAATCGGGGGTTCTTGATACTTCCAGAGGGCAGATTGTAAATGTGATTGCATCTTTGTCTGCCATATCTGAGGAAAATGCTGCTGCCAGTGAGGAAACAGCAGCGTCCACAGCAGAATTGGACGAACGTGTAAGGCAGATTACACAGGAGGCGGCAACATTAAAAGACTTAGCCGCAGTCCTGGAGGGACAGATTGGAATTTTTCATATAAAAGAGCAGGAGGGAAATTAAAATGATTTTTGGAAATGGATGCTGGCTGCAAAAAGAAGGTTATGAGTGTTTTGCACCAAAACAGGCTTATTTTATTAAGAAGGAAGAGGACAGGGTGGTAATATGTGCACCAACAACAAGGATTAACCACCGTGGTGACACATTAGGGGGCATTAACCTGACAGTGGAGGTTACTTCACCAATGCCAGAGGTTATACGTGTAAAGACAAGCCACCATCTGGGGGTACTAAAGAAAGGGCCAGAATTTGAATTACAGGACATAAAGAACCAGCCGCTTTCAGTGGAAGAAGATGAGGAAAAAATACGTGTTATATCTGGAAGCCTTTCCCTTGTAATTACAAAAGAAGACTGGAGCATGTCATATGAGCGTGGCGGGAAGGTTATATCTTCAAGCAGCGGCAGGGACCTTGCTTATATGAAAACAGACTGGAAGGGCTATGCATATGATAAAGGGCCGGATGATGCATATATGCGCCAGCAGCTTGCATTATCTGCCGGGGAATTGGTATACGGGCTTGGTGAACGCTTTACAGCTTTTGTAAAGAACGGGCAGAGTGTAGATATATGGAATGAAGACGGGGGCACAAGCACTTACCAGTCTTATAAAAATATTCCATTTTACCTTACTAACAAGGGTTATGGTGTATTTGTAAACCATCCTGGCAAAGTATCATTTGAAGCTGGCACAGAACAGGTGTCCAAAGTAGAGTTTAGTGTAAAGGGTGAAAGCCTTGATTATTTCTTTATAAATGGCCCTTCCATGAAAGAAGTGCTTATGCATTATACAGACCTGACGGGCAAGCCGGCACTTCTGCCACAGTGGACATTTGGTTTGTGGCTGTCAACTTCCTTTACAACTAATTATGATGAAGAAACGGTTATGAGCTTTATTGATGGTATGGCAGAACGTAATATCCCGCTGCAGGTATTCCATTTTGACTGTTTCTGGATGAAAGAATTCCACTGGAGTGACTTTATATGGGACAGCCGTGTATTCCCGGACCCAGAAGGGATGCTTGGACGTATACATGATAAGGGATTAAAAATCTGTGTATGGATTAACCCGTATATCGGGCAGGAGTCATATCTTTTTAAAGAGGGCATGGAAAAAGGGTATTTTGTAAAACGTACAAACGGTGATGTATGGCAGTGGGATATGTGGCAGCCTGGCATGGCACTGGTAGATTTCACAAATCCTGATGCATATAAGTGGTACCAGCAGAAGTTAGAGGTACTTCTTGATATGGGTGTGGACTGTTTTAAGACAGACTTTGGTGAAAGAATACCAGCAGAGAATGTACAGTATGCAGATGGTTCAGAACCAGAAGGGATGCACAACTTCTATACTTATTTATATAACAAATGTGTATTTGAACTTCTTAAACGTAAGAAAGGGGAAGGGCAGGCAGTTTTATTTGCACGTTCTGCAACAGCTGGCGGCCAGAAATTCCCTGTACACTGGGGCGGTGACTGCTGGTCAACATATGAGGCAATGGCAGAAAGCTTGCGTGGCGGATTATCCCTTACAATGTCGGGCTTTGGGTACTGGAGCCATGATATTGGCGGTTTTGAAAATACTTCTACAGCAGATGTATATAAACGCTGGGCAGCATTCGGGCTTCTGTCCTCACACAGCCGCCTGCATGGAAGCACTTCTTACCGTGTGCCATGGGCATATGATGATGAGGCGGTTGAAGTTGTACGCTTCTTTACAAAGCTTAAAATAGAACTCATGCCATATTTGTACAGCATGGCCGTATATACATCAGAAACTGGCATTCCTGTTATGCGCAGTATGATATTAGAATACCAGGAAGATAAGGCATGTAATTATCTTGACCAGCAGTATATGTTAGGGGACAGCCTGCTTGTAGCACCAATATTTAATGATGAGGGCAGGGTAGAATATTACCTTCCAGAAGGGACATGGACAAATTACCTGACAGGGGAGGAAGTACAGGGAGGATGTTTCCAGAAGGAACAGCATGGCTATATGTCAATACCACTTATGGTACGTGAAAATACAATTCTTCCAACAAGCACAAAGACAGGCTCCGCAGATGCACCATATGCAGGGGAAATGTTATTAAAGGTATATAACCTTAAAGAAGAAGCACATTCATGTGTATACCAGAATGAAGAAAAAGTGGCAGAGGTTACATTAAAGAAAGATGGCAATAAAGTAACAATAAATTCTAAAGCGGAATATGATTATAAATTACAGTTTATTAATAAAAAAGTATTAAATGTATCTGGTACAGAAGATGCCTCTATTAACGGGGACGGAATTATAACAGTTGCAAAGGGCAGTACCATAATTGGAATTGAAGTGGGGATTGATTAGGATGATAATGAATAATAACCAGAAAGAGCCAGAGGCAATATTAAAAGAATTAACACTTGATGAAAAGATTGGGCTTATCCACGGGGCACAGCTTTTCCAGACAGCAGGAGTAGAAAGGCTTGGCATACCACCTCTTAAAATGTCAGATGGCCCTATGGGTGTACGGCAGGAGTTCTTTCCAGCAGAGTGGAGGCCGGCCGGGCTTAGTGATGATTATGTCACATATCTTCCATGTAACAGTGCACTTGCTTCAACATGGAACAGGGAATGTGCATACGATATAGGAAGTGTTTTAGGGGAAGAAACAAGGGGACGTGGCAAGGATGTCATCCTGGGGCCTGGTGTAAATATTAAGCGCAGCCCTTTGTGTGGACGTAATTTTGAATACTTTAGTGAGGACCCGTATTTAACGGGACAGCTTGCAGCAGAGTATATTAAAGGTGTGCAAGCCTGGGATGTGGCGGCATGTGTTAAACATTTTGCAGCCAATAACCAGGAAACAGAGCGTTTGTGGGTAGAAGTAGAAGTTGACGAACAGTCATTGCGTGAGATATATCTGCCTGCATTTTATGATGCTGTTAAAAAAGGCGGTGTCCATACAGTTATGGGTGCTTATAATAAATTGTATGGTGAACATTGCTGCCAGAGCAGTTTCCTTCTGGAGAAAGTGCTCCGTGAAGAATGGGGGTTTGATGGTGTAATTATTTCAGACTGGGGAGGTGTCCATAGTACAGATGATGCGGCACTTTCACAGCTTGATATTGAAATGTCTGTAACAAGTGATTTTGATGATTATTTTATGGCACGCCCGCTTAAAGAGAAAATAGAGTCTGGTGAGATAAGTGTAGAAGTTGTTGACCAGAAGGTTCTTAGGATTCTGAAGCTTATGCAGAAGCTGCATGTGTTTGACGGCAGGCGTAAAAGCGGTTCTTATAATACAGAGGAGCACAGGCAGAAAGCATTAAAAGCAGCAAGAGAATCGGTTGTGCTTTTAAAGAATGACAGCAAGCTTTTGCCTCTTAAACCAGATAAATTAAAACGCATACTTATGGTTGGTGAAAATGCACAGCGCCTTCATGCAGCTGGTGGCGGAAGTGCAGAAATCAAGGCATTATATGAAATTTCCCCGTTAATGGGGTTAAAAAGCCATCTTGGCGGCAATGTGCAGGTTGACTATGCACAAGGCTACTGCCGCAGTATAGATGAAGGACAGGACACACAGGCAGGGAACTGGCAGGAAACAAGCCTTGAAAACGGAGGACAGGGGCTTAGAGCAGACAACAGGGAAACAGCAGAAAAGGATAAGCTTTTAGAAGAAAAGCGCAGGAAACTGCGTGGTGAGGCAGTAAAACTTGCCAGTGAAAATAAATATGATGCAGTTATTTACGTTGGAGGGCTTGACCATGAACATGACTGTGAGGGTAATGACCGTCCTGATATGAAGCTTCCATATGGGCAGGACATATTAATCAAAGAGCTTGCGGATGCCAGAAAAGACCTTATAGTTATTATGGTAGCAGGAAGCCCTGTAGAGATGGAAGAATGGATTGGACAAGTGGATACAGTTGTATGGAGCTGGTATGCAGGAATAGAAGGCGGCAATGCACTGGCAGACGTACTTTTTGGCAATGTAAACCCTTCAGGTAAGCTTCCGGAAACATTTTATAAGACACATACAGATTGTTCCGCCCATGCATTAGGGGAATTTCCAGGCGGGAAAACAGTTGCTTATAAAGAAGGAAGCTATGTAGGATACCGTTATAATGACAAATACCAGGTTGAACCACGTTTCTGTTTCGGGTACGGGCTGTCTTATACGGAATTTAAATATTCAGATGCAAGCCTTAAAACCGCAGAAAAGCAAATCTGCTGTACAGTAGAAAATACAGGCGCATATGATGGAAGTGAGGTTGTACAGGTATATGTAAGAAAAGAGGGGTCAAAGTTTTTCCAGGAATTAAAAGGATTTGCGAAAGTCTTTATAAAGGCAGGTGAAAGGCAGCAGGTTACAGTGCAGCTGGAAGAAACCTGGGAAAATGCAGTATACTGCATTGGAAGTTCATCAAGGGATATAAGGCTTATGGTTAATTCACTTTAGAAAGCAGATATTAGAAAAAACAGGAGTAAATTATAATAAAAAGACAGGACACTTTGTAAAAATTATGTGCAGGGTGTCCTGTTTTTTATTTTTATATTGACAAAATGGTCTAATAGTGTTAGACTACAATTAGTCTAATGGTATTAGACCAAACGGATGAAAGGGGGAAATTTATGGAACAATTTAAATTAGGTGATATGGAACAGAAATTTGCCAGCCTTATATGGGAACACGAACCAGTGCGTTCAAGGGAATTACAGCAGCTGTGTGAAGAAGAATTTGGCTGGAAGAAGTCAACTATGTATACTATGTTAAAAAGGCTTTGCGACAGGGGGATTTTTATAAACCAGGACGGGGTAGTTACTTCACTTATGGGAAGGGAAGAATTCCTGGCGGCGCAGGGGGAGAAGTTTATACAGGAAAACTTTGGCGGGATGCTGCCAAAATTCCTGATTGCATTTACAAAAAGAAAAAAACTAAGCAAAAAAGATATTGACGAAATCAGGAAAATAATTGATGAATATGAGGAGGGATAAAATATGTTAGAAAGTATTTTTTTAAATGTTTTACATATGGGTTTTACTGCATCAATTGTAATTTTAGCAGTATTTGCAGCACGTTTTTTATTAAGGAAACAGCCCAGGATATTTTCTTATGTATTATGGATTGCTGTATTATTCAGGCTGTTATGCCCGGTTTCTTTTTCAAGTATATATTCTGTTTTTTCAGTTTTACAGGAAAAAGATTTTAACAATCCAGTTATAGAATATATAAGTCCAGGTACGTTTAATATGCCAGAAGATAATTATGCAAATATATCTGCCGGTACTGTTGCCGAAAAAAATAAAATCCCGCCAGAACAGGATTTACCTGTTGGCATAACAGAAATTATATTAAACTTTGCAAAATGGATATGGCTGGCAGGGGCAGTTATAATGTCAGGCAGTGGCATAATTAAAATGGCAAAGTTATATATAAAATTAAAAGGCGCTGTAAGAAAAGATAAAAATATTTATATTGCAAACCAGGCGGATGTCCCGTTTGTAGCAGGAATTATTAAGCCGGCAATATATCTCCCTGCTTTCCTTGAAGAAAAAGAAACAGAATATATTATTCTGCATGAGCAGGCACATATCAGGAGAAAGGATTATTTATTCAGGTTCCTGGGATTTATTGCATTATGTATACACTGGTTTAACCCGCTTGTATGGCTGGCTTTTTTCTATAGCGGGGAAGATATGGAGATGTCATGTGATGAGGCTGTTATAAGGAAAATGGGGGAAAATATAAAAAAAGAATATTCAGTTTCACTTCTTGGGCTGGCAGCAGGGGAAAAGATTCCTGGTGGCTTTTTTGTACAATTTGGCGGGGGCAGCATTAAAAAAAGAGTGAAGAATATATTAAAATATAAAAGAAAAACATTAAGTGCAGTAATAGTAATTTTAATTCTGGTATCAGGAACAATATTTGCCTTAATTTCCAATCCAGAGAAAACAAAGGTAAAAGAAGTGCAATCTGTAAAACCAGAAAAGAGTACAGAAACAGTAAAAACGAAGAAAACAAAAAATCCAGTACAGAATAATAAAGTACAGCAAAATAAACCAGATAAACAAAAAACTTTTAAAGAAGAACTGCAGGGCGGGATTATTTATGTTAATATAAGAAGTATTGCAAGAAGCGCAAGGTGCATTGATTTATTTGTACTATTGGAAGATAATGACAGCTGGGAGAAAGAATTAGAAGAATCAGATGATATATCACTTGCATTTGCAGATAACTGTGTTTATAAAGTCAATTACGAAATGGACAAAATAAAATATACAGAAACAGATTTTGATACCTTTGCAGATTTAATTAATAAAGATTTATATGGAAACAAGTATTGCAAATTGTTCTTAACAGACGGCGTGGTTGTAGAAGCAGACTTAATAAATGGTAATTATTATAATGGCATTTCATATACTGAAAAATATAGTGACCAGGCATGGTATGAAAATGTGATGGAAAAAGAGTTATATAAATCTTATATAAAAACAGAACAAGTACAGGCGGATGTGTCAGAAGCAGAAGGCATGGAAACAATAGAAATATATACAGACAAAAAAGGTAATGATGCCAGTATAGGAATGATACTGGTAAAAAACAGCCAGGGTAAAATCCTTTATTCAGAAAAGACAGATACAAAAATGGCAGGGCTTATGAAAGAAAGCATAAATACCAGCACAACAGGCGGGAAAGATTTTCTTATGAATGTACGTATGGAAGATAAAGATATATATGGAAGTTATGAATACCAGGTATTCCGTCTTGATGAAAATGGAGGGATATTACAGATTGCAGGTTCAGAATTTGAATTTGACACAGAGCGCAGGGTCTTTCCTGAAAAGGCTTTTAGAAAATGGACTAAAAAAATTGATTATTATTTTAAAAACACAAGATTTCTAATTGGAAGGCAGGGAGAAAAAATTCTTACAGGTTTAAGCGGTACAGAAAGAAACTGGTATCATTATGGGACTTTGGAGGACAGAATAAAATAAATTGTAATAATAATTTAATTGAATTTATATACACAGACAAGTATAATATTATACATCTTTAATTGCCAGGTATATGGCGGTATATTATAAATTCAGGGAGGTAAGCTAGTATGAAAACTTTTAGGAAAAATTTTATTATTGCAGCAGTTATTTTTAGTATGCTTGCTGGTGTAACTGCTTTTCCAGCAAAAACATATGCCAAAGGGAATTACTGTTTTTATGGCGTATCTAAAGCAGGTGGCGGCAATATGAAGATGTATTTTAATGGCAGCAAAATCACATTGGATGGGAAGGTAAGAAAAGCTTCTTCTGAAAAGAAGGTGTACCATGCAAAGGAAAAGGATGGCCCATACAAATTAAAGATTTCAAGAAGCTGCAAGGTTGTTAATGACGAAGCTGGCAATGTACAGACTATTCCGTTTAAGGACTGGGTGAAAGATAATGGATATAAGTCTGGAGATAAAATATCATTTATATCAGCTGTTATAAGAGTTTTTAATAAAAAGATTGAAAGTATTACTTTTTCAGCATAATGCAGTAAATAATTGTTATAAAACAGGCGGTGTGCTTTGAAGGAAGGGGCATAATAATGAAACATATATTTTTAGTTGAAGATGATAAAGAGATTGCCAGGAATCTTGCCCTTTTGCTGGACACAGAAGGTTTTGCTGTTATACATGCTGCTTCACAGAAGGAAGCCCTGGAAATGCAGATGCCTGTTAGTAACAGGCCAGACCTTGCACTTGTGGATATTTCACTTCCTGATGGCAATGGTTTTACAGTCTGTACAGGTATTAAACAATTATATGATATTCCTGTTATATTCCTTACAGCTTCAGGTGATGAAGCAAGTGTTGTTACAGGATTAAATATTGGTGCGGATGACTATATTACAAAGCCGTTCCGTCCCCGTGAACTTGTTGCAAGGATTAATACAGCCCTGCGTAAATCAGGGCATGCACCGTCTGAATTTGAAATATGCGGGCTTCATGTCGATACAGCAAGTGGTGTTGTAAAAAAAGATAATAAAGAGATATTTCTTTCTGCACTTGAATACAGGTTATTGCTTGTATTTATAAATAATCCCAGGAATATTATTACAAGGGACCAGTTGCTGGATGAATTGTGGGATGCAGCAGGGGAGTTCGTCAATAACAATACTTTAACAGTATATATTAAAAGATTGCGTGAGAAAATTGAGGACAACCCTGCATCACCACAGATTATACTGACTGTACGTGGTACAGGCTACAGGCTTGGAGGTACTTATGTTTCGTAACAGGGAAATAAAAAAATTCGCAGTTATATTTATTATAACAACTATTATCTCTGCAATAGCAGCGGTTGCAATACATCCAGCAGTTTTACTGCTGGTCTTTTTTTCTGCTTCTGCATATGGTGTGGAATTTTTTATATTTACAAGGGAAAGGTATAAAAGAATTGCGCATATTTCAGAACAAATGGTGCGCGTATTACATAATGAAGACTACCTTTATATAAATGATTTAGAAGAGGGCGAACTGTCAATATTACAGACTGAAATAACTAAAATGACTTTACGTATAAGGGAGCAGAACGAAGCACTTAAAAAGGAGAAAGAACATCTTGCAAATTCACTGGCAGACATTGCACACCAGCTGCGGACACCACTTACATCTGCAAATCTTGTCCTGTCACTTATTAAAAATAATCCTGATAAAAATACAAGGAAAAAATTACTTCGTGAAACTGAAGAACTGTATATCCATATGGACTGGCTGTTAGCTTCCCTTCTTAAATTATCACGTCTTGATGCAGGAATTGTAGCTTTCCAGAAAGAACAAACAAGTCTTGGCGGGCTGTTAGGTGCTGCACTGCATCCCTTTTTAATACAAATGGAATTACACAATATTGCAGTTAAAACAGATATACCAGAAAATGCTTTTATACAGGCTGACAAGGACTGGATGAAAGAATCATTCCAGAATATTATTAAGAACTGTATAGAAAATGCAGGGGATAATGGTAAAATAGAAATTACTGCCATTGATAATGTGCTTTTTACAGAAATCAAGTTCCATGACAGCGGCAGCGGGTTTAAGAAAGAAGACCTGCCGCATCTTTTTGACAGGTTCTACCGTGGACAGAATACAAGTGTGGCAGGGTACGGGATAGGGCTTGCACTCTGCAAAACAATTATAGTAAGGCAGGGCGGGGTAATTACAGCTAAAAACCATCCACAGGGTGGTGCCGTATTTACAATACGGTTCAATAAATAATAAAAGTGACAAATCTCTCACTTTAAAGTCACCAGAATGTAACTTTAATAACTTATTATATGGGTATACCATATAAAAGGAGGTTCACATAATGGAGTTTTTAAAAGTTGATAATTTATGCAAAGTGTATGGAAGTGGTGAAAATAAAGTTGTTGCGCTTGACCATGTTTCAGTGGATATTGAGAAGGGGGCATTTACTGCAATTATTGGTTCCTCTGGTTCTGGAAAGTCAACACTCCTGCACAGTATTGCAGGGGTAGATGTTCCAACAAGCGGGAGGATATTATTAAACGGGCAGGATGTGTACGGGCAGAGCAAAGAAAAGCTTGCTATTTTCCGCAGGAGGCAGGTGGGGCTTATATACCAGTTCCATAACCTTATACCTACATTAAATGTTGTGGAGAATATAACATTGCCAATTTTAATGGACAAACGAAAACCAGACCAGGGACGCCTGAATGATTTACTGGAACTGCTTGGCCTTAGCAAAAGACAGACGCACCTTCCGAACCAGCTTTCAGGAGGGCAGCAGCAGAGGGTTGCCATAGGGCGTGCTTTAATGAATGCACCTGCAGTTATGCTTGCAGATGAACCAACCGGCAGCCTTGACAGCAGAAACGGGCAGGAAATTATACGTCTTTTGAAAGAAAGCCATGAGAAATACCAGCAGACACTTGTTATTGTTACACATGATGAAAATATTGCATTGCAGGCAGACCGCATTATTACTATTGCAGATGGAAGGATAGTAAAAGATGAAAGGCAGGTGGCAGGGATATGAATATTTTCAATAAAGTTGCATTGCAGGGGCTTAGGAAAAGCCGTACAAGGACTATTGTAACAATTATCGGGGTGGCATTATCATCTGCAATGATTATGGCAGTTGCAACATTTGGTGTTTCACTTTTAAGTTACCTGTCAGATGGTGCAGCGCAGAAATATGGCGGCTGGCATACCGGGTTTATAAATGTGCCATATTCTTTTGTAGAGGAGCGTATGAAAGACAAGGAAATTGCTAATTCGGCAACATTGGAAAATATAGGTTATGCAGTCCTTAGTGGAAGCAGGACGCCAGAGAAGCCATATCTTTTTGTGGCGGGATATAATGAAGAAGCTTTCCATATGCTTCCTGTTACACTTGTAACTGGAAGGCTGCCTGAAAATAGTAGTGAAATAGTAATTTCAGGCGGAATTTCATCAAGAGGCGGTGTCAGGATACCAGTTGGAAGTGAGATTACACTTGATATAGGAAACCGTCTGTCAGGAAGCAGCAGTCTTGGGCAGGGTGATGCTTATAAAGCCGGGAATGAAACATTTATGGCACAGGAAAAAAGGACTTATACAGTTGTTGGAATCTGCCAGAAGCCAAACTATGAAGAAGATAATTCTCCTGGATACACTATTATAACAAAATCAGATGGAACAAATAAATCAGATAGTTTTAACTTTTTTCCAGAGCTTAAAAACCCGTATTCGGTACGTAATTATGCAAAAAACAAATCAGGTGGGTATCCTTATATATTTAATGATAATGTGCTCCGTTTTATGGGCATTTCTGATAATAATATATTTAATATGCTTTTGTATTCAGTCGCTGCTATTGTAATATTTATTGTTATGACAGGCTCAGTGTTTTTGATTTATAATGCATTTAATATATCATTAAATGAGCGTACACATCAGATTGGAATTTTAATGTCAGTGGGGGCAACACAGAAACAAATAAAAAATTCTGTGGTCTTTGAAGGCCTGTGCATTGGCATAATGGGAATACCTGCCGGAATACTTGCAGGTATGGGAGGGATAAATACCGTAATTTCCATAGTTGCAGATAATTTTGAAAATGTTATGTATGATGTCCCTTTAAAAATGGTAATATCATTCCCGGCAATTATTGTATCAGTAATAACAAGCCTTATAACTATTATGGTTTCGGCATATATACCGGCCCGCAAAGCAGCAAAAGTACCTGTAATGGAATGTATACGCCAGACAAATGAAGTTAAAGTCAATGCAAAGAACATAAAAACGTCAAAATTTGCAGAAAAAATCTATGGTTTAGAGGGGATACTTGCATTAAAAAATTTCAGGAGAAATAAAAAGCGTTACAGAAGTATTATACTTTCACTTACGCTTAGTGTGGTATTATTTATTTCTGCCAATTCATTTGTAATAGAATTAAAACAGGCATCGGAAATGGCAGTAGTTTATACTACTTATGATATAGGGTTTATCACAAAGGAAATGGAAGACAGTGAGCTGGTGGCACTTTATGATAAACTAAAAACAGCAGACGGTGTCTATGACAGCATATACCAGGCGCTTGCAAGATATACATGTGAAGCAGGGACAGACAGTTTAACAGATAATTTAAAGAAAATCCTAAATATAAAACCAGAAGATAAGACAGTCCGTCTTTCATTAGAAGTACAGTTTCTTGGCGATAATACTTATCTGGATATAATAAAAAAGCTTGGGCTTCCAGAAAATGAGTATACAGGACAGAATGCAAAATTTATTTCTATGGCAAAGATAGATGACCATACACAAAGAATAAAAATGCCAGAAGACTTCCAGAATATGTTTAAAGAAAAATCTGCCAGTTTAACAATTTACCCGGGGACAGACAGCCAGGATGCAGTACAAGGTACAGGAAGGGAGATAAATATAACATTTGCAGATTATGAATCAAATGATGTACTTCCTGATTTAGAAGATACAGGCGGGAATGCGCAGACAGAATACATCTTCCAGGTCTTTGTACCGTATTCACTTAAAGACAGTTTTGAAATTACAGACGCTAACATGGGAACAAAAGGAATAACATTCTGTTCTAAAACCCCTAAGAAATCCACAGAAGATATAGAAATGAAAATTTTATCTGAAGGGGTGACAGACAATTATACTTTACTTAATCTGGATAATGTAACAGAAGATAATACAAATATGATATTGATAGTTAATATATTTGCATATACCTTTATTGTTATGATTTCATTAATTGCAGCCGCTAATGTATTTAATACAATTTCCACAAATATAAAGCTCCGCAAAAGGGAACTGGCAATGTTGCGTTCTGTAGGAATATCGGAACGTGGTTTTCAGAAAATGATGAACTTTGAATGTGTGTTTTATGGAATAAGGGCACTAATGTCGGGACTGCCAATTGCAATGGTTTTTTCATGGCTTATATATTATGGAATGTATGAGGGCGGTGCAGATAATATTGACTTTGTAATACCATGGGCAGGAATCATAATAAGTACATTCAGTGTCTTATTTATTGTATTTATCACAATGCTTTATTCAGTAAGCAAGATAAAGAAAGAAAATATAATAGATGCACTTAGGGATGATATGGAGTAATTTATGGGTAACGCGTCCGCTTGTATATAATGTTTATTTATTAAGGGGATGTCAAAAAATATGGGCTGGCAGTTCCAAAGTCTTCCACAGACAGCACGCTTGCGCTTGGATAAACCACGCAACGGCGCATAAAGCACCAATGCTTCAAAAAACGAAGCATTAAATACGGTGCTTAAACGCCGGCGGGTTTAAACAGCTGTCTTTAGGAAGTACATTTGGAACTTGCCAGCTGTTTACTTTTTGGCAGTTAAAGCTCTTAACTAAACTACACTATGTCCAAGTGGTTTGCTGTGGTTTGTTGTTTTGCCATGTGATATTGTTGGCTGCAGCAGCCTGTGCGCTTGGTATATCTGCTGTTTCTGATACCAGTTTAAGAAAACATTTTTCAAAAGCATCTTGTTTTTTACATGAAATTTTACATTCTATTCTGCCATCATTCCTTCCAGGGCCAGACATACCTGCCTGTGGAAAAATTAAACATGTAATCCTTTTAAGCATTTTTCTATGGGAAAAGATGGCCTTGTAATGGCAGATACAGGATATGGGCCAACCTCCTTGAAGGCTATGGCAATGACAACCCTGGCGCAAATGCTCATGTACGGTAA
>DKYP01000187.1:20581-20717 GCA_002499945.1 Lachnoclostridium sp. UBA7097 | reverse complement strand
TAAAGAAGCAAGCAACCGAAAACAGGAAACAGACCTCCAGCACCACACTATTCCGAACCAAAGAAATCAAAGACCAAAAGAGAAGCATTATGGAAATGTGCATAACAGGCTATGGAATCATGGATAGCCAGTTATA
>DKYP01000187.1:7447-20262 GCA_002499945.1 Lachnoclostridium sp. UBA7097 | reverse complement strand
ACATTCCCACAATGCCGGCTACTACGAAGTTCCAGTCATTTCTGTCATTCATATTGACATATTGGTAACTTGTTGCTATAATTAAAAGCGCAACAAGTTGCCAATAAGGAGGGCTACATGAATTTAGATGATTTAACTAAAAAATTTTCAAGTTCTACGGAGAACCAAAGAAAGGCTATTTTCAGTACATTATTTATTGCTGGGAACAAGCTGCAAACGCTTTTTGATAACCATATTCCAGAGGTATCATTAAAGCAATTTATGTTATTGTCAATAATCAAACAATCAAAGGAACAGCTAACATTTACTCAATTAGGAAATTTGTTAGGCTGTTCAAGACAAAATATCAAAAAGCTAGCTGATGTTTTGATGAAAAAAGGGTTTATTACCATTCAGCAAAATCCGCATGATACGAGAGCTGTGTGTATCTGCCCCACAAAAAAGGTAAATGACTTTTATACCAATGACTTTTCTGAATACCAAGATGAATTAAAGTATCTTTTTGAAGTTTATACGGACAAAGAAATTGAAACTCTTTTTACCCTTTTATCAAGACTGTATGCCGGAATAGAAAATTTGGAAAAGAGGATTACAGATGAAAAAAAGTAAGAAAGTGCTGCTGATAACATTTATTGTCGTTTTATTTTTGTTTATTGCAGGAAAAATCGTAATTGGAAATATGGTTAGAAATGTTCAAAATATTTCTGCATCTATGCCCGGCCTATCGAGTGTTCAAAACGGGAATTATATAGGTGAATATTCAATTACCCCCGTCCATGTGAAAGTTGAGGTATCAGTTAGCAATCATCGGATAACCAATATTACTATATTGCAACACAATAATGGGCTGGGGAGTACGGCAGAAAGTATAGTCAATGATGTAGTACAAGAACAGTCATTAGATATAGACATAGTATCAGGGGCTACGGTAAGTAGTAAATGTATCTTAAAAGCTGTCGAAAATGCAATAGAAAATTAAAAAGGGAGATTTATGCTGATGAAAACAATCGTAATTTACACTTCACAAACAGGATTTACAAAACGCTATGCTGAATGGATAGCGGAAGCAACGGGGGCTGATTGCTTTGAATTATCAGCTGCAAAAAAGAAAGATTTGACTACATATGAAGCAATTATTTTCGGAGGTTGGGCTTGCGCAGGCAGTATCAGTAAAATTAGTTGGTTTAAGGAAAATATGGATAAATGGGGAGATAAGAAGCTGATTGCATTTTGTGTTGGAGGAAGCCCGATAGACAACCCGAAAATTGACATAGCGCTTAAACGGAATTTCAACGAGCCGGAACAGAAAAAAGTCAAGACCTTTTACTGTCCGGGAGGGTTCAATTATGAAAAAATGCCTACACCGTCTAAACTGATGATGAAAATGTTTGTAAAAACACTTAAAGCAAAAAAAGATAAGACAGAAGCGGAAGAAATAATGGCAAAAATGATTTCTTCATCTTATGATATTTCAGACAAAAAGTATATTGAACCGATTTTGCAATATCTGAAAAAATAGCTTTTTTGTATAGAAAGAAATTTCCACAAATCAACTTCCATTTTGCTTTTGGCTGGTTTGCATGTAATAAGCCCTTATAGGGCATAAGCAAACCACCAGCTAAGCTGATGGTTCTGATTTTACGCGTTGGTTATTAAGTATTTTAGTTTTTTTGCATGTTCAAGAGCAAGCCGTACAGGAGCAGCTTTTTGTACTCATCAAAATTCATAATATGCAAAGAATTTATTTCTTATATGGAACAGCAGTGTATTGTATTTGATGGTAGTCAAGCCTGGTTGCCGTTGGTTTGCAAGGGGATGCTTTGGGAAAGAAACCATTACTGGCAGGATAGAATGGAACTGGAAATATGCGGCAGGGCTTCCATGTTTCTGCAAGAGGCACTATGACACCGCCAGTGCTTAAATCTGGTCTTTTCAGATTTTATGCACTGTTGCGTGGGTCATTGTAGCGGGAGCGTGCCTCTGGAAGAAACATTGAAGCCCTGCCGCATTCACAGCCCGGGACATAGAACCCTTCCAAAAAATTTAAATTCTTATTTCTTACTTTTTGAAGTCCGTACTTTTTTTACTTTTTTAATTTTACTGGCTGTACTGCCTGCTTTATTCTTTGCATATGCCCTTATATTGGCACCTGCCCTGGCAGCTGAAATCCTGAAGGTATAATAATACCTTTTTGTACTGCTGTTATAAGTACCAGAACTTTTTACATACTTTTTAGAACCAGCTTTTAGTGTAACTTCGCAGTTTTCTTTTGTATAAACTTTTACATACTTTGTGCTTGTATTTATGCTTCCAACAACTACAGGTGTTATAGGAGTACCAAGCACTACTTTAAATATACGTATACCATTTATGCCGCCTTTGGTATCTCTTGAAAGCACATATACTGGTGTGTCTATAGCAAGGCGTGCTTTAATGTCTACGTTATACCTGCCGTCCTCATCAGTAGTTGTTATATATTCCCTGCTGCCTGCACATACATAAATATCTGAATCAGTTTCAGTCCACTTGCCTGATATGTTTTTGTCCTTATCAGTAACTTTATCTATATGTATATTTACATCACGCAGTTCTTTATAAAGTTCATTGGCATCTTCTACAGTGTAAGTTTTTGGATAGCCTTTTTTATTAGTACCGCCTGAATTTTTATATGCGTGTACTGTTATATCAGTACCAGCGCTTAGTATTCCTACAGAAGCTGTAAAATATCCTTCTTCATCAGTAACTGCCTTATATGTTTTATTGGCAGTTTTTAATACAACTGTACATTTATTGCCATCTGGCACATGCCCATATACATGCCTTTCCACGTTAGATGCCTGGTACAATGTAACCCTGTTTGGTGCGGCATTTGTTATCTTTTTAGACCTTGCATGGCTTACACGTCCAAGTTTATCTACAGAGAATATCTTAAATTCTGTTCCTGAATACTGGTTTGGTATATCAATGGTATAAGCACCATTATTTTTAATTGTTATATTAACTTTTTTGATAGTTAAATCCTTATCATACTTTTTGCATTTAGTATAGTATGATGCGCCAAGGCTTTTTGATACATAAACATTATTGTCCATTACTGCAAAGATTTTAACATTGGTATCATTAGTATTACCGGTAATTTTTGTATCATTATTCTTTGCACTTGTGACAGTAGGGCAGTTAGGGGCTACACGCTTTACTACAATAGTAGTTTTTTTGCTTTCCCTGCCATTGCCATCTGATACATATACGTAAAGCTTTTTCTTGGCTTTCTGGGTTGGTATTTTTACTGTAAATGATCCGTCAACTCCTGCTTTTTCTTCGTATAAGGTATCATCCCCTGCTGTAACGCATACAGTAAGGTTTGGTTCAGCTTTGCCTGTAACTTTAGTATCTTTATTATCAAAAGTATCTACTACTGGTTTTAATAATATTTCAGGATAAATATTAGTTACAGCAATTTTTTCTATAGTTATATTGCCAGCACCATCTTTTACATATACAGAGTATACACCATTCTTTTCAGCTTCAAATGAACCTCCGGCTGCGCTTATAGCGCTTCCGCTTGCAATAGTTGTCCATACTTCATCATCTTTATTGTCATATACACCATATATATATTTTATTGAATTAATTCCTGATTTGTCATTAGTTACCACTGAAATATTTACAGAAGTATTAGTTTCTGCTGTATTGCTGCTTGAAAGCACAACGCCTGGTGCGTCTGTGTCAGGTACATTATCTTTATTAATATTCTGGCAGCTGTAATAATTAGTATATGCAATTGTCCCATAAAGGCCTTTGCACCATTCCTGTGATAAAAATTCCTGTTCAGAACCAGTGCCGCTTGCGAGGATATATTTATAATTATCAGGCAGTGCAAGTTCCCAGCTATGGCTTACAGGGATTGTAAGCTCTCCAAGAAGTGCTTTTTCTGCAAGATACTGTTGTACAATATCCTGTAATATAACATGTGATTTGGAAACTACCTGTTTGTCAACGCCTTTATTTGCTTCTGACTGTATTCCAGGAGTAATTTTATCGGTTACAAGGATAAAGGTGTCATCATCATTAACAGGCACACCGTTTCTTGTTATATTTTGCACACGGTATGAATCATTAATCATATTGCCATCATAATCATACCTTGGTAAGGCAGACGGGTTTATCTTGTATTCCACACCTTCAAACTGGAAAAACCTGTTCCACTCTGTAAGGAAATCTTCCTGGACTAATGAATTGCCATTTTCTTTTTGTATAAAATCAGATAACAGGATATTGTTCCAGTTACCTTCTGATGAGGTATCAGTTGTCTGGTAAATAGATGCGCCCCATTCCATCCATTCCCTTAGCTGTTTTCCTGTTATTGTGTATATATATACATACCTGTGGTAATTGGCAAATGAATCTGCATTGCCTTCTACAATAGTTCCAGACAAGTCGGCATAGTCTGCGCCACTGTCAGAACCATATTTTGTATATCTCCCGATTGACACAATAGGGTAATCTTTATATTGTGGTGCATTATTTATAATGTAATTTGATGCATATTCTATCTGTGCATTGTGTACTGCCTGCATAATTTCATTGCTGCCAATAAGGGAATTATAATTGTCCCACCTGCCACCTTCTGGAATTGTCCCAACTTCCTTCTGGCAGTATTCTTTAAGTTTTGCATCCCATGCAGACATTGTATTTTCAATATCATGGTTTGCTTCTATATCTTCTGTAACTTTTCTTATTTCATAGGATGAATTGCCAATTATAATCTTATTATTTTCATCAGTTTTAAGTTTTAAATCGACAACGCCTATTCCGCGGCAGCTGTCTTTTATCATTACAAGGCGTTTGCCATTAACGAGGTCTGTTTCCTTGTCTACTCCTGGCAGTGAATAATGTAAATCATTTTTATTATCTACAGGAAAATCAATATGGTCATGGCCTGCAAGCACAACATCAATGCCATCAATTTTGGTAAGTGCATATGCAGTATTTGCTGCCCTTGCAGAAGGTGTTTCTGTACCAAAGCCTGAGTGTGCAAGCGCAATAATAATATCAGCACCCTGTTCTTTAAGGGCGGCTGCCTGCTTTTTTGCATTTTCAATAATATCTTCTGCAACAAGCTTGTTTTTATAGCCTTCTGTCCTTGTTGAAAGGCCAGGGGTAACTTCACCAATCAGGCCGATTTTAACTGTTAAGTCTGTGCCGGCATTTGAATGTACCTGTTTTTCAATTATTTTGTTCTCTACGCCAAATATACTGTCGCCATTAATGCTTGAATAAACATTGGAAAGCACGCATTTTTCCATAAGCCCTGATAGTTCAAGCTGGTTTACGATATAATCATATCCAAAATCAAAATCATGGTTGCCAAGTGTGATAGCATCATAATTTATCATTGACATGGCATTGTACACAGGCTGGAGTGATTCTGTGTCCTGGCTGTATATATAATCAGAATTAAAATCCATTACACTGTCGCCAAGGTCAAATGTAAAGTAATTGCCTTCCCCTGCTTCAGCCCTTGCAGCCTGTATCATGGTATAAGTCTTATTTAAACCTCTGTTTAAGGTTTTGCCAGTCTGGTAGTTATAATTTGTTACCTGGCCATGGATATCTGTTGTAAATATAAGTCTTAGATTTCCTTGTGATGCTGCTTCTTCAAGGGCAGGGCCAGAAACTGCCTGGCCTGTACTTCCATCTTCTAAAGCAGTATCTGTTCCATCTAATTCCCCGGCAGAAACTTCTACAACGGAACTATTATTAAATCCTGTGGGGAATATTCCTGTCATTACCATTATAATGGCAAGTAAAATACATATACGCTTCTTCCACATAATTTTAATATCCCTTTTCTTTCAAATAAATATAAGTACGTTCGCTATTTTTATCATCAATATATTCAAAATAATGATGATGTTCTTCTTCTTCCTTCTGGTTTAATTTGAAACCAGAGTTAATGCATTTCTCCAATTCTTCTAAAAGTCCATCCCCTGTTACAGCCCTTCTTCCGAAAAGTTCTGTTTCCATATCAATATAGCTTCCATGTGCGGTATTGTACTTGTCATAGTCAAACTGGTAGAAGATAACAGGTTTCTTCTGGTAGTATACATCCCAGCATACACTTGAATAGTCTGTAATTAACATATGGCATTTCTTCATAATCTCATTAAGGGGTTCTGTGCCAAAAGGCACAAGTGTTATATTGCTGGTTGTCTTCTTAAAGTTCTTTAAATAACCTGCAAACTTTGGATGTATATAAAATATCATCCTTGTATTGCTGTCATCAAGCAGCTTTGAAAGGCGTCTGCTCTGAAGGAGGTCTGAGTAATTCTTATAGTATCCGCTGGCAAGAAATTCTTCATCACTGACTTCTTCAAGCCATGAGCGCCATGTTGGCATTGTAAGTATAATTTTGTCATCATCTGTTGAAGTGTCTTCAAGCACATCCCATCTTGTAAAACCTGTAATTGGGGCTTTGCTTCTCTTATACCCGAGATAACGGACTACTATTTCCTGCTCGAACTGTGATGTCGTGGCAAAGTATGTCATAGGGCTGCTGCCATGCCTGCCAAAAAGAGGCCCGACCCGCTTTAATGCTGTAACACCGTGCTGCAGGAAAAATATAGGTCTTTTATCGATTTTGGAACGTATAAGGCTGGTTTTACATCTCCACGCATAAAGGTGTGTCCTTGAATCAGATGCTATATACAGTACCGAACCAAGGACATACAGTATATGCTTAAAGCTCATAAACTGTATTATATGTGCATCATATGTCTTAATCTTGTCATAATCTGGTGCTTTTTTATCAATTACATAATAAATATCCTTTTTTTCTTCTTCTGGAAGGTTTTCCATACAGTATTTAAAGAAATAATACCCGTTATCCTGTGCCATGGAGCAGAATTTCTCATATACAAGCCATACTTTCCTGCGCCTGAACAAAGGTTTGGAAAGGATATAAACAATGCTTGCTGCCATTTCTTTGATTTTGGTAGCATACACATCATATTCCGAATCCGGGCGGTAGAGGTATGCAAGGTATCCGCCTTTAGTATAATAAGGAAATGTCATATGCCCTTCACCAGCGGAATACTGCCTGTTAGTAAGGTAGAAGTTATATTTCCAGTAGTTGCCGCAGAATTTTGCTTTTATCTCATTTTCATATCCATATTTTTCTACAAGTATCCTGAAATCCCAGTAAAGTTCACGGAGCGGCAGGGTATCAAAGTCAATTACCGCTGTTATATAATAATACTTTCCATTATCATCAATAGTATATTTTACAGGGACATCATAACTTACAGCACTTCTATAGCGCAGCACAATATCCTTAATTACAAGCCCGTCCTGTTTCTTCATTGTAAGGCAAACAGTAGAAACAGAGCGTTTTGATTTGATTTTCCTGATTCTGGCTTGTGTGTACTCATTAACAATCTTATCAGGTGTACACAGCATTATCCCGTAGTTACGGCTTCCCATACGGGCATAAGGTACTATTGCCACTTCACCAGGCTCATATTTCCTGCCAATGTTAAATTCAGGGTTTCCAACCCCTGTTACTATACATGGCGCAAGATACCCTTCAGGCTTATCATTCTGTTCATAAGCAGAATCGGCAAGCTTTGCAAGTTCCTGGTTCTTAAAATATACAATAAACCTTGATGAAAGTGATGTATCAACAACTTCTGCTGCAAGCAGGTATCTTTCATAAGGAAGAAGTTTATGTTTCCATTCTATAAAATCTTCTGTAATAATCTTAGTGCTGCGTTCTTCCTTTGTTGTTTCCCTTACACACACTATTACATTGTTATTGTCAATCAGCATAAACCTTACAGGCACCATTTCTGTATCTTTAAACCCTGTATCAATATAGATTTTATTATTTTTGCTTGTAAGTTCTGCCTGTACAGGACCACGGTCTGCATTATTTACATTGCAGCCTTCTTCCGCAGCATGGAACTTTCTTATATAGACAGGCTGTACCTTAAGCCTTGGGAATGTTCTTTTTAGTTCCCTTTCCTTAAGTCTGTCTGTTACAGATTTAACTTTAAGCTTGGAAAGGACTTCTTCCACATATGTCCTTGGTGTTGTATTAGTAATTACAACATAGTCAAAACAGTCATTATAATTATCATGCAGTGCAGCACTTAACCCTTTCTTGAACCATTTCTTTTCAAACTGGACAATATCATTGTTCTGTACAGCATTTTTAATTGTTTCGAGGTCGCTTCTTCCAAGGACTTTTGACGGGTGTATAACACGCCTTGGCCGCTGCATATTTTCTGAATAATCTTCAATAACCATACCATCCTCTTTGCCATAAAGCACAAGGTCAAGCATTTTGGCAGGGGCATCAAGTGAGTCATATTTAATGAATTTTTCACAATAATCACCATCATCATAGCTTTCACCAAGGATTTTTTCTGTAACAAGCCATTCTGAAAGTGATTCTATATCATAAAGCTTTGTAAAAGGCAGTTCTGTAATATCAAGGTACATTCCACGGTCCTGCATATACTGGTCATAGTCATACATATATAGTATGATTGGTTTCCTTGTAACAGAATAGTCAAAAAATACACTTGAGTAATCAGTTATTAATGCATCAGTACAGTTTAAAAATTCATATTTATCTACATCTGCTGGAAAACTTTTTATATGCCTGTATTCACCGAGCTGTATTGCATTTTTAAGGATAGGGTGGAAGTTCACATATAAAACCTGGTTGTCCTTCATCCTGTCATCAAGATACTTCATCATATCTGATATTTCCTTACTATATGAACCATACTTGACAGAATGGTTGCTTGTGCCTCTCCATGTAGGCATATATGCATATACCACCTTATCTTCAAGCCCGAGTTTTTTACGTATACTGGCAGCTTTTTCTGTATCCATAAAAATACTGTTGCGTGGATACCCGCTTAACGCAACCTTGCCTGTATATAATGCATTAAGGTTATAATCCTCCATTATTGCATTCTTAGTAAATTCATTAGGGTGCATAAGGTAGGTTGCCTGTAAAAAGTTATGTTGTACATTATACATGGACTCAATGCCTTTACGCATTTTTTTGCCAAGGGTTTTTAAAGGAGTGCCATGCCAGGTCTGTAAATATACCTGTTCATCTTTTTTTATAAAATATACAGGAAAAGAACTGTTATTAATAAGATATTTAGCTGTTGCAAGCACTTTAAGGTACTCATATGATGAAATGCACACAAGTTTTACTGGTATATTATTAGCTTCAATAAATTTTTTATGCGTTTCATAATCGTCCGTGTTACTGCTGTAATATATTTCATAATTAGAAGCATCAGGACGGGAAAGCAGTTCCTTCAATATATAAAAAGGAGAGTCAGATATAGTAGTGCCATGGAAAGACTCAAACAATATGCGGTTTTCTATAACATCACAGTGTTTGTAGTAGCTTCCATAGAAAAACTTCATCTTAGGAGCTCTTCCTATTACTCTTCTTAAATTATTTTTTAAGACATGTGCCCCGCTCACTGCCTTATTTTTAATTTTACTAATAAACATTTTGAAATCCCTTTCCACACTTCCAGTCATGCCGCCACAGGCGGCACAAACAATTTATGAAAAAATGCTGCTTTTGCATTTTTCTAGTGTGTTAGTAACTCTTTGGCAGTGCGGACGTAACGCACTGTCAAGTTAGAGTTTCTTACACACTTAGGTACTGACAGATGTAATACATTAATGTATTTCCTTAAGCCCCAGGTCACTTTTAATCTTTGTAGTGGATATTCCTTCTGTCCTTGGAAGGTATATAACTTCACAGTAATCTTTAAGGAAATCAAATTTCCCCTCCCAGTCATGTCCCATTACAAATATATCAATATCATTATCTTTTACATCCTGGATTTTCTGTTCCCAGGTATTTTCTGGGATTACTTTATCCACATATTTGACAGCTTCAAGAATCTGCTTTCTGTCTTCAAAGGAATAATATGCCTTTTTATTCTTAATAGCATTAAATTCATCTGTAGAAATTGCAACGACCAGGTAATCACCAAGTTCTTTTGCACGCCTTAAAAGGTTAATATGCCCTACATGCAGTAAATCAAATGTTCCATAAGTAATTACTTTTTTCATATAAATCTCCATCCTTGATAATTATTTTATCTGTTTTTACAGTTTTTGGTAAATTTTAGTATAATAATTCCAGACACATAGAATATATATTATCACTTTTTTTGGCTTCTGTCACCGGTCCATTATTATTTTTTCTAATTCTGATATAAAATATTTCATTTCTTCCTGTGTTCCTATGGAAATCCTTAGATAATTATCAATTCTTGGGGCATTAAAATGTCTTACAAAAATATGTTTTTCTTTTAATTTATTAAAAATCATTGTAGCATTAACTGACTGGTGTGTGGCAAAGATAAAGTTTGTTTCTGAATCCGCAAATGTGAACCCGAGCCTTTTTAGTTCTTTCTTTGTCCATTCCCTTGTCTGGATTATTTTCTCTGTAGTTTCCCTGAAATATGCTGTGTCCTGCATGGCAGCGGTGCCTGCAGCTACAGAAAGCCTTGTCATGGGGTAGCTGTTAAACGAAAACCTTACATCGTCCATTGCCTTTATTAATTCAGGGTTTCCCATGGCATATCCTATACGCATTCCTGCCAGTGACCTTGATTTAGAGCAGGTCTGTATTACAAGCACATTGTCATATTCCTTTGTTAAGAAAAGCGCTGATTTGCCCGAAAAGTCCACATAAGCTTCATCTATTATTACTACAACATCACGGTTGTGTTCTATTATATCCCTTAGAAAATCTATGCTCTGGCATACACCTGTAGGTGCATTTGGGTTTGCTATTATAACACCGCCATTTTCACGGTAATAATCCTCTGCTTTTATCTGGAAATTGCCATCAAGTGCTGGTCTTATATATGGTATACCAAAAAGTTCTGCCCATACATTATAGAATGAATATGTTATATCTGGGAACAGGACGGGGTTATTGCTGTTAAAAAATGTCATAAATGCTATAGCAAGTACATCATCTGAACCAACGCCTGTAAACACTTGCTTACTATCTATATTATAAGCCTTTGCAATGGCATCTGCCAGTATCTTTGAAGACGGGTCAGGATAAAGCCTTAAACTGTCTGTGTCAAATTCTTTAATTGCCTGTACTACTTCAGGGGAAGGCGGGTAAGGGTTTTCATTGGTATTAAGCTTAACCATACCGGGAATATCTGGCTGTTCACCTGGTACATATGGTTCTATGGTACGTAAATTATCTTTCCAGCTTTTCATTTTAATCTTTTTAACCTCGCTTTTTTAATATTGGTGTAATTTTATATCTTACAAGTTATAGTATGCAGCAAGTTTTTCAAATGCTGTAAATGAACGCTTTATCATATCTGTGTCCACGCAGTATGAAATGCGCACATACCCGCTGCACATAAACGAACTTCCCGGCACAAGCAGGAGATTAAATTCTTTTGCTTTATCTGCAAACTCCATATCATTGCTGCAAGGTGTTTTTACCCACAAGTAGAAAGCACCTTCTGGTTTTATACATTCAAAGCCAAGGGATTTTAGATGGTTATACAAAAGTTTGCGGTTTGTATCATAAACTGAAATATCAGTAGTTTCTTCAAGGCATCTTGCAATAGTAAGCTGCATAATTGATGGTGCATTAACAAAACCCAGTATACGGTTTGCCACATTGGCAGCAGAAATTAAATTGGCATAATCATCTGCTTCACTTGGAATAACAAGGTATCCTATGCGCTCACCCGGCAGTGACAGTGACTTGCTATATGAATAACCAACAATAGTATTTTTATAATATTTTGTAATATAAGGAACTTCTATGCCGTCATATACAAGCTCACGGTATGGTTCATCAGATATAAGGTAAATCTGTGTGCCATATTCTTCTTGTTTCCTGTTAAGAATTCCGGCAATTTGTTTTATAGTATCTTCAGAGTATACTACACCTGTAGGATTGTTTGGCGTGTTAATAATAACTGCTTTCGTAAGGCTGGTTATTTTTTCTTCAAATGCTTTTGTATCTGGCTGGAATGAAGGCTTGTCTGGAGGCACTATAACCATATTTCCATCAAAATTCGCAACATAATTGTTGTATTCGCCAAAATATGGGGCAAATGCAATAACCTCATCACCAGGGTCTATAATAGATTTAAGTATTACATTAAGCCCGCCGGCAGCACCAACTGTCATAATAATATTTTCATATGAAAATGAAGTACCAAACCTTTTATTAAGTGAATCTGCAACAGCACCACGCACATCTTCATGCCCTGAGTTGTTCATATAACCATGCAGCCTGCCAGGATTTACTTCATTAATTATATCTGACATTGCCTGCCTGACACCCTCTGGCGGCGGGGTGCTTGGATTGCCAAGGCTGAAATCATATACATTTAAAGCCCCGTACTTTGCAGCAAGTTTTTTGCCTTCTTCAAACATTGCACGAGTGACAGAACTGCCTTCCACGTATTTAACCATTTTCTTTGATATCATTATAAAGAATCTCCTTCCAAATAAATTGCTCTAAATCCTAAGTATAGCACTCTTGGCAGCGCTTGGCAATTTCAAAGTCACAATGTCCTTTGGTTAAGGGGGTGGCAGAAAAGATTGGCGGAATTGCCACCGGATAATTAAATTTTAAAAAAAATTAATTTTTTCTAAAAAATGCTTGCTTTTTTCTTACGCTCCTGATATAATACCTTTTGTCGGAAAGAAATGGCAGTTTTTGATAATATTAGCGCTTCTAGCTCAGCTGGCAGAGCACCTGACTCTTAATCAGGGTG
>DKYP01000187.1:1096-7150 GCA_002499945.1 Lachnoclostridium sp. UBA7097 | reverse complement strand
AGAGCACCTGACTCTTAATCAGGGTGTCCAGGGTTCGAGCCCCTGGAGGCGCACTTAAGTCCTCGTTTGGCGTTTAATGCGTTGGGTAAGGGCTTTTTTATTTTTATAAATACCATATAAATTTTTTATAATAAAAATGGAACAGCAGATACATTCCGTAAACTGCTGTTCCATTTTTTTGTGTATGTATTATATTTATTTAAATTTCTTTCCTGCCAGCAGACAGCCTGCACCAATGAATATTAATGCAAAAGCCCCATAATAGCGTACATCCATGCCATCACCAGTCCTTGGTGCCCTGTATGAACTTGTGCTGTAGTTTGTGGCAGTCCTGCCCGAAGTGGACAGTGCCTGTGAGGACTTTGAATTACTGCTGCCGGAATTGGATTTGCTTCCTGTGTTGTTCTTTTTGCCTGATGTATTATTGTTGTTGTTATTGTTTTTATCTGGACTTTTGGAGGATGCTTTTGGTGTTGCTATAGCTTCGATAATTATATCACCAGTAACAGAATCAATTTCAAGCACGCCTTCATTATATGAATACCCGCTATATACATATTCATTATTGACCTGGACTGCAACATTTGAGGAATTTAATTTAAAACCTTTGTTAGCTTTAAGTTTAACTGAATAGCTTGTGCCTTCTTTTACATTGCCATCCTGCTTGCTTGCTGTAACTTCATATAAATCATATGTAATGCTGTATGAATCATCACCATCAGAAGAGCCGGGTTCATCATCACCTGATTCTGAAATTCCTGCAACACTAATTACTACATCACCAAATACATCAATAATTGAAAGTTCCCCGTCCTGGTATATATAATCAGATTCGGATAAATATGTGCCTCCAATCTGTATAGCCCCTTCTGGAAGTTCTTCAGGAAGGGTATAGCCTTCATTGGCAGTGAATGTCATATCCATGCTGTCGCCTTCTTCTGCCTCTGAAACCTGTGGTGAAACAGTGACACCTGTAAGGTTGTAGGTTACACTATACATATCACCCTCATCTGCACTTGTAAATGTTTTGGGAATTAGTGCCGTAAATAGGGCAAGCATTATCCCTGTTACCAGATATTTCTTAATCTTGTTCATTTTTGACCTCCTTGGCTACTATAAATAGCCTTCCATCTTTTTCTACGCTGTTGCATGTGGAGAGGGTAATAAGTTTATCACCATACTCAAGGCTTACACCAGTATCATATGCTTCAAGTTTCTTAATATTCTCCACATATTTCTTGAATGCTTTCTTATTGTCCGCATTAATGAAGTCATAATATTTAAATGTATTATCACTTTCTTCGGATATCTTTGACAGGCCGGTAACTGCTATTTCGTATACGCCATGCTTATACAATGTATCAAAATAAATTTTGCTGTGCTGGTTATAATAATTTTTGTCCAGGTAATACTGCAATGTGCCAAACATAGAACCATTCTTCATATTATGCCCATAAATAATAATATTGTCATCGGGAAACAGTACATCATTTCTGGCATCTGCAAATATAGAACCTGAATCATCTTCTTCACCATCAAAATTATGGTCAAGGTAAAATTCCTGGTAAACTTTGCTTTGTACCACTGGATAGTTAATATCTGTACCATCAATAACAATCCATCCTATAAGGTCAGAATTGGTTTCATACATTTTGCGGTATTCAGGTAGTATATCTGTCTGGGATATATCTGTGCCAGTATACCCTGCGGCTCTCTGTTCCTGTAGTTTTTTAACTTTCCTTGCGCTTAAATATCCTTTATATTCGCCATAAATTAAAATACCAAGGAAGAGCAGTCCTGTAACAATCAGTATTATTCCAACTATATTACGGCGCTTGTGTTTTTTTTGTTGTTTCTTAACCATAAGTTTAAGAGTTTCATTTTCTTTTGCCAGATGGTTAATTTTATCCTGCATTAGTTTGTCATTTACTTGCCTGTCCATATATATTCACCACTATCCAGCCTGCTGGTGGTATTCTTTTGAATATCATTGCAGTTATATAGTCAAAAGTATACACTGGTTTTTGGATTATTGCAAGTTATACAAAGGAATTTAATGCATATTTATTTTGGAAACGTTTGTTTCTTCTGGTAAAAAGTTACCAAACAGGCATAATACAGTTTTGTTACCTATTGACAACCATATAGAATATGTTACAATGTAGAAATAAAAACCACATTGCGTAATTATTAAAAATATATGTAGTTTGCAATCCCATAATTTAAAGGAAAGGCATGGTTATTTATATGGAGTATCAGATTATAAGCGACAGTTCATGTGATTTGGAAGCAGGTTTAAAGGAAAAATATAATATAGAAGTAGTACCATTTTTTGTTTCATTTGATGAAGAAAAGTATTATAAGGAAATTGAGGAGATAGCTATAAGGGATGTTTATGAAAAAATGGTTGCGGCTCCAAAGCGTTATCCTAAGACTTCCCTTCCTTCTGTGCAGAATTATGTGGATGCTTTCCTTCCGCATATTGAAGCGGGAAGGGCAGTTATATGTATCTGTATAACTACTTCTTTAAGTGGTTCATATAACTCTGCTGTCAATGCTAAAGAAATTATTTGTGAAGATTACCCTGATGCAAAGATTGAGGTGGTTAATTCATATGGTGCTACAGTATACCAGCGTTTATATGCAATTGAGGCAGCCAGGATGCAGCAGCAGGGGTATAGCTTTGAAGAGAATGTAAGGATATTAAAAGGGCAAATGAGGGATACAGCAAGGATATTTTTCACTGTGGGAGACCTTGATTATTTACAGCACGGTGGACGTATAGGGAAGGTTGCAGGGATTGCAGGAAGTGTTTTAAACCTTAAGCCGCTTATAACGCTTGAAGGTGGTTCGATAGATTCATCAGGGGTTGCAAGAAGCCGCAAGAAATCCATGCTTAAAACTATAGAGCTTCTTAAATCATATTTTAAAGAGAACGGGGAAGACCCGGAAAACTATGCCTATGCTGTTGGTTTTGGATATGACAGGCAGGAAGGGGAACAGTATAAAAAAATGGTTGATGAAGCGTTAATGGAGATGGGCGCAGGGGATGGCGCAGACCTTGTACAGATAGGTGCTACAATCTGTGTGCACACAGGCCCTTATGCAATAGGTGTTGGCCTTGTAAAGCGTTTTGAATATTGCGGATAATATTGACAATAATAAAATGGTAATATATAATCAGGACAATGGCGATGACGGAGAGGAGTAACATAACTTATCGTTAGCAGAGAGTGAAGGATGGTGGAATCTTCATAAAGTGAATTTATGTGAAAAACACTCCAGGGCATGTATTTGTATATGCCTGTACAGCTGCAATCTGAAAGATATAGTATATTTAGTAGGTGAGCCGTATGCTGCACGACAGACAGCAGCCAGGTTTTGTTATGGCATAGAGGGACTGTTTTTACAGTAAACCGGGTGGTACCGCGGATAATATAATTTCCGTCCTGGGCTTTTGGCCTGGGACGTTTTTTTGTCTTAAAACAGCCAGCTTTCCAAGGCAGGAAGCTTCCTGGGCAGTATTAAAAGAATGGAGGTATAAATATGAATATATCAAATATTTACCGTGATGTTACACTTGACAATGTGAGTGAAAGTGATGTTGGAAAAGACTTGAAACTGGCAGGCTGGGTTGAAAATATACGTGACCATGGCGGGGTGTCTTTTATTGATTTAAGGGACATGTATGGCGTAATGCAGGTTGTTATGCGTGATACATCACTTCTTGACGGCATAAGCAAGGAGGACTGCATAAGCATTGAAGGTGTTATAGAACACCGTGACGAGGAGACTTATAATCCTAAGATACCTACAGGTACTATAGAGCTTGAAGCCCATAAAGTAGAGATACTTGGAAGGGTATACAGGCAGCTTCCTTTTGAAATTATGACTTCTAAAGAAACAAGGGAAGATGTACGCCTTAAATACCGTTATCTTGATTTGCGCAATGCTAAGGTGCGTGACAGTATGCTTTTCCGTTCAAATGTTATCAGCTTTTTAAGGCAGAAAATGACAGAGCTGGGCTTTCTGGAGATACAGACACCAATACTTTGTGCCTCATCACCTGAAGGCGCAAGGGATTATATAGTGCCTTCCCGTAAGTTTAAAGGAAAGTTTTATGCACTTCCGCAGGCACCACAGCAGTATAAACAGCTTCTTATGGTATCAGGGTTTGATAAGTATTTCCAGATAGCGCCATGCTTCCGCGATGAAGATGCACGTGCAGACCGTTCACCGGGGGAGTTCTACCAGCTTGACTTTGAAATGGCATTTGCAACACAGGAAGATGTATTTAAGACAGGTGAAGAAGTTTTATCAGCAACATTTGAAAAATTTGCACCAGAAGGCTTTGAGGTAACAAAAGCACCTTACCCGGTAATAAGCTATAAACAGGCAATGCTTGAATTTGGGACAGACAAGCCTGATTTACGTAACCCGTTAAAGATTGTTGATGTAACAGATTTCTTCCAGAGATGCACATTTAAACCATTCCACGGAAAAACAGTACGTGCAATAAAGGTACATGCAGATATGTCAAAAGGCTTCCATGAGAAACTACTTAAATTTGCACAGTCAATAGGAATGGGCGGGCTTGGCTATCTTGAAGTAAAAGAAGATAAGACATATAAAGGACCTATTGATAAGTTTATCCCTGATGATATGAAAAGTGAAATTGCAGATATAGCAGGGCTTGAAGCAGGGGATACCATTTTCTTTATAGCAGACAGGGAAGAACTTGCAGCGTTATATGCAGGGCAGATAAGGACAGAGCTTGGTGAAAAGCTTGGATTAATTGAAAAAAATTCATACCGTTTCTGTTATATTAATGATTTCCCTATGTATGAATATGATATGGAACAGAAGAAATATATATTTACACACAATCCGTTTTCAATGCCACAGGGCGGGCTTTCTGCATTAAATGAAAAAGAGCCTTCAGAAATACTTGCATACCAGTATGATATTGTATGCAATGGTGTTGAACTTTCATCAGGTGCGGTACGTAACCATAACCTTGATATTATGGTTAAAGCATTTGAAATTGCAGGATATACAGAGGAAGATTTAAAAGAGAAGTTTGGTGCATTATATAATGCATTCCAGTACGGTGCACCACCACATGCAGGCATGGCTCCGGGCGTTGACAGGATGATAATGCTTCTTCTTAATGAAGAAAATATACGTGAGGTTATACCATTCCCTATGAATGGAAATGCACAGGACCTTATGTGTGGTGCACCAAATGAAGTTACAGAACAGCAGTTAAGGGAAGTCCATATTAAGGTAAGGCAGTAATATTGAAATAGCTTTACACATAAATAAATTTATGCAGCCTGTTATAAATGTTATTTCCGTAACAAGCTGCATAATTAAGGTGTATTTTTGCGTGTATATTTAAAAAAATTCAGGAGGAAAAATGGAAAAGAGAAAGACAAGAAATTCAAATATTGAATTATTACGTAGTATGGCAATGCTAATGATTATTTTATACCACATAGTATGCCATTGCGTAAATGTACAGCTTACAGACAGGAGTTCAATGGAAAGGCTTGGAAATGGTTTATTTAACTATCCGGTATTTTACAAGAAATTAATGCTTCTTGATATGATGAATACATTTGGAATTGTAGGGAATGTTATATTTATATTGATTTCTGGATATTTTATGGTTGAAAAAGGGAAAAATATTGATATAGTAAAAATTTCAAAAAAACTGTTGTACCAGTTAGGATTTGCTTCAATAGTTCTGACAATAGCCTCAACAGTGTGTTTCCGCATGGGGGGGGGTAATACTTTTCTTAATCTGGTTAATATCCAGGTTTTTAATTCAATGTCATGGTTTGTTGGATATTACTATGCAGTAATACTCATAGCAGTGCTGTTTTTAAATAGTTTTTTACAAAAAATTGATAATAAAAGATATATTTCATTCCTTATAGTTATTTTTGCATTTATACAGTTTGGCTGGACAGGGGGTCTGGCAGATGGTTTAATACCAGACCTTAGGACATTATTAAATGGAATTTTTCTTTATGCACTTGGAGGATATTT
>DKYP01000187.1:346-805 GCA_002499945.1 Lachnoclostridium sp. UBA7097 | reverse complement strand
TCTTTATGCACTTGGAGGATATTTAAAAAAATATGACCCATTAGGTAAGTTACGTATATATGTATTTTTTCTTGCTATAATTATTACATATTTTTTTGTAAATTTATCTGCCTATAATAATACAGAAAATAAAATAGAAAACTATATTCGGAATAAAACTGAAGATGATTTTATTCAAAGTGTTTCGGGATTTTCTAATTACAGTATTATTGTGATTATTATTGGGGTATGTTTATTTGAAATATTTAAAAGGATTAGGATTCCCCAGAGCAGATTTCTTAATTATCTCGGACAGGCTACATTTATGGTTTATTTACTGCATGATAATGGATTTTTTTATAGTATCTGGGACACACAAGACTGGATTACAGTATTGTATAATAATCCATATAGGTTTATTTCTAAAATTTTTATTTGGGCATGTTTTGTATTTATATGTGGAATAATAACGTATACATT
>DKYP01000187.1:0-128 GCA_002499945.1 Lachnoclostridium sp. UBA7097 | reverse complement strand
ATAACGTATACATTTTACATTATATTAGCTAAACTATTTAATAAATATAAATGGATTTTGTTTAAGAAAGAGAAAATGTAAAACATTCATAAAGGTTTTAAAAGTGTCATATCCTGTTTTAAAGATAT
>DKYP01000162.1:1050-3529 GCA_002499945.1 Lachnoclostridium sp. UBA7097 | reverse complement strand
AGTGCAACAGCCCGGATGCTAAATTTATGCAGGGAGGTTATAAATGGATAAAAAATTATTTATATTTGACATGGATGGCACACTTCTTGATTCCATGCCATTGTGGAGGGATTTTGATGACCACTACCTTAAATCCTATAATATAACACCACCTGCAGGCCTTAAACAGATAGTGGCACCACTGACACTTCCAGAATGTGCAGATTATTTTATAAGCCTTGGAATAAATAAAGACAGGGATTTTATTGTTTCGGAAGTAATTTCTATTGTAAGCAGTGAATATGAAAATAATATTCCTTTAAAACCTGGCATGTATAAACTGTTAGAAGAACTGCATAATGCCGGACATACAATATGCCTTCTCACTACATCAGAAAAGGCATATGCAGTCCCTGCCCTTAAAAGGCTTGGTATATATGGTTACTTTGACACAATTTATACAAGCTCAGGATTAAATATGGATAAACGCTCTCCTGGAATTTATAAAACTATCTGTAATAAATATAACATTCCCCCACAAAATACTACTGTATATGAGGATACAATTTTTGCCATACGTTCTGCAAAAGGTGCAGGCTGCAAAGTTGTAGCTGTCTATGACGAGGATTCCGCCCTCCACTGGGAAGAAATAAAGCAGACAGCAGATGAAGTGTTTACACCGGTATAAAAGGTTTTATATTCCAGCAGTGGTCAGCTGGCCCGTTTCCATGCCCTATGTCAAGCCCTGCTTTTAGTGCATTTGTTAAATAACTTTTTGCAGCCGCTATTGCAGCAGCAATATCCATGCCAGACGCCAGGTTACAGGCTATTGCAGATGAAAGGGTGCACCCGGTGCCATGTGTATTATTTGTGCCAATCCTCTCATGCCTGAACCAGATTTCCCTGCCATTACCTGTAACCTGGACAATATCATGTTTATTTTCTATAAAACCAGCCCATGCACCAGAACCAGCATATCTAATATCCATTGCCGTTTCTTCTGTACAGTACAGCAAATCATCAGCATCACTTGTACCATGCCCCCCTTTAACCAGGACATTTGTGCCACTGTTTTTACAAAGTTCTGATGCTGCAAGTACCATATCATTTTTATTATTAATGCTTATGCCTGTTAATGCCTGTGCTTCAGGGATATTAGGTGTAATAACCATTGCAAGCGGCAGAAGTTTTTCTTTAAGGGCTTTTGCTGCCTGTGGTTCTAAAAGCTGGCTTCCGCTTGTTGAAACAAACACGGGGTCAACAACTATATTTCCCAGATTATATTGTTTTATCTTATATGATACCACATCTATTATTTCTTCTGAAAAAAGCATCCCGGTCTTAACCGCATCAGGCGGGATATCAGAACATACTGCATCAATCTGTCCTGCTACAATTTCTGGCGGCACTGGTTCTGATTTTACCACTCCTGTTGTATTCTGCACAGTAATTGCAGTAATAACACTCATCCCGTATACAGCATGTGCAGTCATTGTTTTTAAATCAGCCTGTATTCCAGCCCCGCCGCTGCAATCTGAGCCTGCTATAGTTAATACTTTTTTACGTAAAATATTATTCATCATAAATTGACACAATCTCCCCATCAAGTATACGGTTCATATTTTTAACAGCACAGAAATTCCCACACATAGAACATGTATCTTCTTTTTCAGGTTTTGCAGATGCACGGTAATTCCTTGCCTTATCCGGGTCTATGGAAAGATTAAACATTTCTTCCCAGTCAAGCTTTTTCCTTGCTGTGCTCATTGCATCGTCCCAGTCCCTTGCACCTTTTATCCCCTTTGCAATATCTGCCGCATGTGCCGCAATTTTAGAAGCCATTATGCCTTCTTTAACATCATTTACATCAGGAAGGCGCAGATGTTCGGCAGGTGTTACATAACAAAGGAAAGACGCACCATTTGCTGCCGCTACTGCCCCGCCAATTGCTGCCGTAATATGGTCATATCCTGGTGCAACATCAGTAACAAGAGGCCCAAGTACATAAAAAGGCGCACCATTACATAATGTCTGCTGTATCTTCATATTTGCTGCTATCTGGTCTAAAGGCATATGCCCTGGACCTTCAACCATTACTTGTACATCTTTTTCCCACGCACGCTTAGTAAGTTCACCAAGTGTTATAAGTTCTTCTATCTGGGAAATATCAGATGCATCTTTTAAACAGCCGGGACGGCATGCATCACCAAGGCTCATTGTTACATCATATTCCCTGCATATATCAAGTATCTCATCATAATACTCATAAAACGGGTTCTCTTCACCTGTCATTTCCATCCATGCAAATATTATTGAACCGCCCCTTGATACAATATTTGTTAATCTTTTATTTCTTTTAAACCTGCCTGCTGTTTCTTTATTAATGCCGCAATGGATTGTCATAAAATCAACACCATCTTCTGCATGCATTCTTACAACATCTATCCATTCTTTTGCAGTAATTTCTTTTAATGCCTTATGGTAATATACAACTGCATCA
>DKYP01000162.1:509-767 GCA_002499945.1 Lachnoclostridium sp. UBA7097 | reverse complement strand
ATGGTAATATACAACTGCATCATAAATTGGCACAGTGCCAATTACCGCCGGGCACTCTTTGGTAAGCTTGCGCCTGAACTTCTGGGTATCCCCAAATGAACTTAAATCCATAATGGCTTCTGCACCAAGCTCTACGGCACTTTTAACTTTCTCCATCTCCATTTCAAGGTCTGTACAGTCCCTTGATGTGCCAAGGTTTACATTAATCTTTGTGCGGAGTCTGTTGCCTATCCCGCTTGGTTTAATGCATGTATGGCG
>DKYP01000162.1:0-204 GCA_002499945.1 Lachnoclostridium sp. UBA7097 | reverse complement strand
GCTTGGTTTAATGCATGTATGGCGTTTGTTGGCCGGGATAATTGCCTTACCGCTTGCCACAAGTTCCATAAGTTCCTTTTCTTCCATACCTTCATTTTCTGCTACATAAGAAAGTTCTTTTGTAATAATGCCTTTTCTTGCAGCATCCATTTGTGTAGAATATTCCATATAACCAGCTCTCCTTTTTTTATTTATTATTTATAT
>DKYP01000018.1:27611-39299 GCA_002499945.1 Lachnoclostridium sp. UBA7097 | reverse complement strand
TATTTTTTAATTCTAAATAATAATGTTCCAGTTTTTCTGCTTCTAAAAAAATATCATATCCTTTATCTCTTATAATATCAAAATAATTTTTTCTTTGGTTCTTTTGAGAAACTATTTTTTCAGCCCATTCCGCTGGATTAGATAATTTACACGTTGTTACTAAATCTGTTATACATGCTTCTTTAGAAACATTTTTACAATCTGATACATAGCATGGCAATCCATTTACCTGTGCTTCAATTAAAACAATACCTAAACCTTCATATAAAGATGGGAATACAAAAACGTCCATGACTTGTAAAAGTTCACTTACATTAGATGAATTTCCATAAAACACAACTGCATGTTCTAATTTTAAAGCCTTGACCATGTTTTTAATCTGCTCAAAATATTCTCCAGTACCAACCAACAGTAATCTTGCATTTTTATTTTTTTGGTAGATATTAAAAAAAACTTTGATAAGAAATTTATGATTTTTTTCATTTGAAAATCTTCCTACATGTCCTACTACAAAATTATTTTGTAATTTAAGTTTCTCTTTTATTTCTTTTCTTTTTGAAAAATTAAATCCGAACTTATCTAAGTCTATAGCATTTTTTAAAATATATACCTTTCCACTTTCTACATTCTTTTTACCAAACAGCCACTTCCCTGCTGCTAATGAACATGCCATATAATAATTAGCTTGTTTGCATATATTATACCTGCAGTATTCTAAATACATAATATGCAAAATATTTTTCAGGCTATCTGGTTTTATAGGAATTTGTGTACTATGACTATGTGCTATTCTTATTTTTATTCCTGCTTGTTTTGCTATCTTTAAAATATATGCTCCTACACAATCAGCATGGGAATGGACAGCATCATATTTATTAGTTTTTAAAACATTATAAATATCCTGTTTGTTTTTTTTAATACTAATATTTCTCGGCGTAACACAAAATATATTAGCTCCTGTTTGTTTCAGTTTATCACATATTTGATTATTATCCATTTCTTCCTTTGTAGTATGGAGCATAAAATCAATATTTATAGTATTATGGTTTATATGGTCATAGTAATTAAGAACAACACTCTCTGTTCCGCCAAGTTTCATGGTATCATTCAAAACATAAAGTATCTTCACTTATTCCAGCCCCTTTGTTGTATAAAATCTATTACTTTATAATCTCTTTCCAATAAAGTTTTGAGCGTGTTTCCCATGAAAACCGCTTTATATTTTCTATTCCTCTGTTTACTAATTCTTTCTGCATACCCTGGTTTTTAACCAGACTATCAAGTTTTTCTGCAATTACATCTGGAAAATAGGGATTAACCAGAACTGCGGCATTTCCAGTAACTTCAGGTAAAGAACTTACATCTGAACAAATTACAGGTACTCTTAACTGCATAGCTTCAATTGGTGGCAGTCCGAATCCTTCTATTAATGAAAGAAATATAAATACAGTACTATTGTTTATCAGTCTGTACATTTCCATGTTATCCTTAATAAATTTATAACAAGTTATATTAGAATTTATATATTCAGGTAATTCACAACATGATGTATCAGAAATACCAATAACTACAAGTCTTAATGGATTTTCTGTAATTGTGCAATATTTTTTATAACTTAATAAAATACCTTTTGCATTTTTATGTGGCAAATCTGAAGTAACTGCACAAATATAAGGTTTTTCTTGTCTGGCTTTCTCCTCTGAAAAAGAAATGGCATTACATGCATTATATATAACAGTTATCTTTTCTTCATCAACACCACAATACTTCATAATATCCCTTTTTGATGCTTCGGATATTGTAATAACCTGCTTCGCAGACCTTGCAGATGTCTTTAATCTGTTCATTATATAAGCATTTTCTAATTTTCTAAATACACCAGGAAAATGCTCATTATAATAAAATGGTATTAAATCATGAATAAGTACAATATCACCAATTGGATGTATTAAAGCACAATACCCTCTAGGAAATATAATTTTATCAGCTTTTAATTTTTTACAAACATAAATAACTCCAAATAATTCCCATAATATACAATGGATTTTATTTTTAGGATTATAATTTTTTACACTTATAAATCTAGTCCCCTCAATATTAAAATCTTTTTCATTATATTCATTTCCTAAAATAACAATTTCGTATGATTTAATAATTTTATTGTCTGAATGTTTTTGTTCTTTGGCTAAATTCTGGACAAGGCTTAATGCAACATTATAAATTCCAATACTTTTGCCTTCTCCCTTTATTTGTTTAAAGCAATCAATTACTACTCTCACTTTTGGCTCCTTAAACCAATATATTGTTAAAAATAATTTTCTCTATATTTACTTTCCTCTAATATAAGAATTCCAGATAAACTTTGTATTTGTATGCAGGTATCTGCCAAAAAGTCTCCATGGGTCTTGGAATAATCTATAAAACCATTCCATATTATTTTTCTGCATCCATTCTGGTGCTCTTTCAATATTCCCAGCAAAATAGTCAAATCCGGCTCCAACACCAACCATAAAACCTTTTACTTTTCCTTGGTGTCCTGCCATCCATATTTCCTGTTTTGGTGCACCTAATCCAACCCATATAAAATCAGGTCTAGTATTATTTATCTGGCTGGTTATTTCACTATCCTCTTCTTTTGTCATTTTCCTGAACGGAGGACTGTACATCCCAGCTATTTGTATTCCTGGATAATCTTTTTCCAGAACCTTTTTTAATTTGGTAATTGTTTCTTTAGTGCTTCCATAAAAGAAATGCCTGTAACCTTTTTCTGCACTTATTTTAAATACTTCTGCCATATAATCCGGTCCGGTTGTGCGGCTCATATTTTTATATCCTCGTTTCTGACCGACCAAAGACAAAGGACCTCCGTCTGGGATTGCCATTATCCCGCCATTTTGTATTGATTTGTATGTTTCATTTTCATATGCTGTAACTGTTGTATGTACATTTGAAACACACATATAATCACCAGAAAGTTCTTTAATATATTTTTCTGTGAATTTAACAAGCCAGTCCATATTAATGGCAGCAATTTCAACTCCCATAATATTGCAGGTAGGGATTTTTGATTTATCAACTTTATGAGTAAATTTTACTTGTTCTTTTTTTACACTCATATCCATTACCCAATCCCTCTTAAAAATTATTTTTTACGGACCGCTGCCAATGCCAGCCATACACTCCATTTGTTCCATTCACTTCCATATATGCAGCACTATATAAGCTATTGCCTGCTTGTAGCCGCATTATTTCAAATATATATTAACCATATTGGAACAATGCAAATGTATAGCACAAAATACAACGTTATAAAAATTATATTCTATCTTGCACAGTGAAGATAATAACACATTTATTTTCGTTTTTCAATAGCTTTTACGAAAACTTTTCTGGTTTTTATAAGGCGGTTATTTCCAGTAGTGCTTATATCCCATATCTTATATAGCTTTCTGGATAGTTATAATGAAATAATTAAAGGCACACGCTTTTTAAAGCATGTGCCTTTAATTATTTTTACACCCTTTATAGTTTATGCAATTTTATATATATTTTCATATACACATCTATATATATCTGTTTTATTATTCCCTTTCCCAGTATACAATTTCCCCGCATTTCATGCTTTCCTGCACCATTATGGTTCTCTGGTTAGAGGAACCTTTAAATACCAGGTTTAAGTCTTTTTTATCTGCCATAAATTCCCCGTCTACCATAACATCAATATAAGAAAGCATTTCTTTTGTTTCTTCCCATTCACCAAGCATATGCCCTGTGACATCTTTTTCAAAGTCATAGCCTGTAAAGCACCAGATATTTTTTTCTGGATATATCCGTTTAACTTTTCTTAACAATGGCAGAAGTCCCTGCTGGTTGCAGTGTTCAAGCGGCTCTCCACCAAGCAGTGTAAGCCCTTTTATATATTCTGGTTCCATGTATTTTATAATTTCTTCTTCTGTATTATCTGTAAATTCCCTGCCATAGTTAAAATCCCATGTTTCAGGGTTAAAGCACTCTTTGCAGTGGTGTGTGCAGCCACTTACGAAAAGTGATACCCTGACACCTGGCCCGTTGGCAACGTCACATTTTTTGATTTCTGCATAATTCATAATAAATTAATAATCCCTTAATCCTTTCTTTTCCAGCAGATTAAATTTAAAGATGCAGTACCCTTGAACTTATTTCTTTTGTCTTGCCGTCATTCCAGAAATTTTCACCAAGGTAGCCACATGTCCTTCTTGTAACGTTCATTTTATTTTTATCTTTATTATGGCATTGCGGGCATTCCCATTCAAGGTTGTCATTTACTATGATTTCACCATCAAAACCACATACGTGGCAGTAATCGGATTTGGTGTTAAATTCTGCATATTGTATGTTTTCATAGATGAATTTTACAAGGTCTTCCAATGCACTGGTGTTATGTTTCATATTTGGTATTTCAACATATGAAATTGCGCCACCTGAAGAAATCTTCTGGAACTGGCTTTCAAACCTGAATTTGCTGAATGCGTCTATTTTTTCACGCACATCAATATGGTATGAGTTAGTATAGTACCCCTTGTCTGTTATATCTTTTATTATGCCAAATTTCTTTTTATCAATCTCAGCAAAACGGTAACAAAGGCTTTCTGCCGGTGTGCCATACAGCCCGAAACCTATTCCTGTTTCAAGCTTCCATGTATCACAGGCAAGGCGCAGGCGCTTCATAAGGCGCAGGGCAAAGTTGGTCCCTTTTGGGTTTGTGTGGCTTACGCCTGTCATAAGTTTGGTAACTTCATATAAGCCAATATATCCTAAAGATATAGTTGAATATCCGTTATGCAGGAGTTTATCTATAGGCTCGTTTTTGCCAAGCCTGGCTATTGCACCATACTGCCAGTGTATAGGGCTTACACTTGAAAGTGTGCCTTCAAGTGAATGATGCCTGCACATAAGCGCTTCAAAGCAGAGTGCAAGGCGTTCTTCTAAAAGTTCCCAGAATACCTCCTCATCCCCGTCTGCTATTATGCCTATCTGCGGAAGGTTTATGCTTACAACACCCTGGTTAAAACGCCCTTCAAACTTGTACTGCCCGTTTTCATCTTTCCATGGTGTAAGGAAACTCCTGCAGCCCATACATGAAAATACATTGCCTTCGTAGTTTTCACGCATTTTTTTGGCAGAAATATAATCAGGGTACATTCTTTTGGCGGAACATTTTACTGCAAGTTTTGTAAGATAATCGTATGGACCTCCTTTCAGGCAGTTGTGTTCATCAAGTACATATATAAGCTTTGGAAATGCTGGTGTAACGTATACACCTTTTTCATTTTTAATGCCCTCTATGCGCTGGTTAAGTATTTCTTCAATAATCATTGCATTTTCATTAATATAAGGGTCATTTATATCCAGGTTTAAAAATAAAGTTACAAAAGGTGACTGCCCGTTTGTTGTCATTAATGTATTAATCTGGTACTGTATAGTCTGTACGCCTGATTTAAGTTCATCGGAAAGCCTGTCCTGTACAAATTCCTCCAGTACCTCTTCACTTATCCCGTCACCATACTTCTGCCTGTAATGCCTTGCATATTTATCATGGCTTTTGCGCAGGTATTTGCCAAGATGCCTTATATCAACTGACTGTCCCCCGTACTGGCTGCTTGCAACGGCAGAAATAATCTGTGTCATAACGGTACATGCCACCTGGAAGCTTTTAGGGCTTTCTATAAGTTTTCCATTCATAACAGTGCCGTTTTCAAGCATATCACCGATATTAATAAGGCAGCAGTTAAAAATGCTTTGCAGGAAATAATCCATATCGTGGAAATGCAGTATGCCTTCTTCATGTGCTTTAACAATCTTCTCTGGAAGAAGCACCCTTTTTGTAAGGTCTTTGGACACCTCACCAGCTATAAGGTCCCTCTGTGTAGATGCAATATAGGCATTCTTATTGGAATTTTCCTCCATAACGTCTTTATTACTGTTCTTAATAAGGCTCATAATAGAGTCATCAGTTGTGTTGGCACGCCGTACCATTTCACGTGTATACCTGTATATTATATACTTCTTGGCGAGCTCAAACTTGCCCTCGCTCATAAGCTTCTGTTCAATCATATCCTGGATATCTTCAACCATCAGATTGTCCATACGCTTATTCTCAATGCCTGCTACAATAGAATCAATTTTTTCTTCAGACACTTTTTCATATTGGTCAACTTCCGCATTTGCCTTCTGTATTGCAACCACTATTTTATTGCGGTCATAATCTACAATCCTGCCATCACGTTTTGTAACCTTCATGCTATAATCACTCCTGTTTTTAATTTTCTCCCGTCTAAAGACGTAATGTTATTATAGCATTATATGCCAAAAAAGTCCACAAGATATTGTGCATACTATAAAATACGTACTATATTTTGTGGAATTTCCATTTTTCTAAGTCTTACAACTGTAGAGGGATATTGTAAATTTAATACTGGTTTTAAGATGATGCAACCCTCTTTGTATCCTCTGACAAATTCATTATCCTGTTAATTTCTTCAACAGGGATTTTTGTATATTCCGACAATTCCTCTTTAGATGGTATCTCCCCGTTCTCTTCCGTAAGGTATTTTGCTGCCTCATGCAGGAGGTTTGTCTTTGCAAGGACTGCATTCTCCCAGTCTTTGCCGGATGTTTCCATATCAATAAAACTTTCCATGGCATTTACTATCTCCATATTAATTATACCATGCACAGCATTATAATCAGGTTCTCCGTTTTCTTTTATATATTGTGCTTTATTTTCTTCAATTATTGAAATGCCAGCCAGAATCCCTACATTTCCCTCAGATATAATTTCATCTATTGATATTGTTTTATTTGCAACCGCTTCACGCTTATTATAGCCCGAAGCAAGCTTTATCACATGTGCAAGCTGGCTTTCAACAAGCTTGTCCCTTAATCCTTCCCTGCCCATAAGAAAACCTTTTATAATGCCATTAAGCTCTTCATCACCTGTAACTCCCAATATATCCACTTCATGCTGGTAAAGCTTCCTGTTAAATAAAGCCCTGCTGCCTGTAATGCCACATTCCGCAATGTCCTCTTCATGCCCTGTGATTTTAATGCCCCCTGCACTAAGGTAGCTGTACACAGCCTCCATTTTGCTATTGTCAAGTTCCATATTGCCAAGATACCTGTTTATCTCTTCTTTGGATAATGTGTTCTGCTGTAACACTGCTATATTCTTTATTTCAGCCAGTATTTCCAAAAACCTGCCTTGTTCTTCCATTTGACTTAAGTCCTTTCCTTATATTATAAAAATACAAACTATGTATGCATAACCAGACACATAATAACAAATATTTTTAATGTTGTAAAGGAAGTAAAGTTTGAAAGTTCCTTTCAAACCAATACGCCAAAACCGGCGGGCTGCCACTGTATAATGGCAGCCCGCCGGCCTTATCTCCAATTACATCCCCTTGTAACCGGAAATACCTTCTCTTAATAAATTATAAAAACAGTTTGTCTGAAGCATTATGCTTAAAACAATTTGCTTTTTTAATTAATATGTAAACTATTTTTACATATTTTTTCCAATATCCTTCTAAGCTTTTATGCAATATGGATATTTAACACGCTTATTATAATACACCTTTTGTCTAATTTTGTCAATAGTGCCGGTAATATTTAGTATATTTACCTTGCAAGAATATCTGTAATTTCTGCTATATATAATGTATGGTAATCCTTGTCCCCATACCATGCAGTATCAATACCCTTGTCTTTAAAGTCTTCTGGTTTAATTAATGTAGCAGACATTACTTTACATATTAACAAAAGGTCTGCCTGGTCTACATATGGCACGCCGTTATAATATCCTATATCTGCCCCTGATTCTTTTATCTTGTCTTCATTCCGGCCTGAAACTGTCCCGAGGAATTTCATAAGTTTCCTGTATTTATCTTTTGGAAAACTTAATGAGAATTTCCCTTCCCTGTCTATAAACTCTTTGGTGAAACGGCTCTGCCTTATAACTACAAATGCTGCATCCTTGCCCCACATCTGCCCGAGTGCTCCCCAGGATGCTGTCATTGTATTTGCTTTTTCTTCATTTCCTGCTGTAACTAACATCCAGTCTTTTCCGATTTTTTCAAATGGGTTGATTTCCATTATGTCCGTTGTGATTTTCTGAAAGGTATGCATATTCTCTCCTCCTAAAAATATTTTTCTTTAATTATAATACCATATATCTATCATATGCAAATAAATTTTTTTTGATATTTTGTATGTTCTTTGGTAAAATAATAGTTACTTTAATAGAAATGAGGGTATAACAATGAAAATTGAATTGCATGCACATACAAGCCAGACAAGTCCTTGTTCAAATATAAGTGCTGGCAGGCTTGTACAAATGTATGAGGAAAAAGGTTATGATGCTGTTGTTATTACGGACCATTACAGTAAATGGGTTATGGAACGTAATAATATTACAAAGCCAGAAGAATTTACAGAATTTTTCTTAAATGGCTACCAGTGTGCCCTTAGATATTCACAGGAGAATAACTGCCATATAAAGGTACTGCCCGGTGCAGAAGTAAGCCTTCTTGAAAGCCCTAATGACTATCTTTTATATGGTGCCGGTGTGGAATTTTTCCGCCAGAACCCGCTTTTATTCAGGCTGTCACTGGAAAGGCTGTATAAATTATGCCATAAAAACGGGATACTTCTTATACAGGCACACCCATGCAGGGCTTACTGCACACCCGCAGACCCTTGTTTTCTTGATGGTGCAGAGGTATATAATGGCAATATGCGCCATAATAGTAATAATAGGAAAACATATAAATGGGCGGAGGAAAATAATCTGGTAATGACTTCCGGAAGTGACTTCCATGAAGAGGAAGACCTTGCAAAAGGCGGCATAATCACGGATGAGGATTTTGATTCCATTAAAGAACTGGCAGGGATACTTAAAGCTGGGAGTTACAGCCTTATTATGGATTAATAAATTGAAAGGCATGGTTATTTATATGAGATATAAACATTTAATACACTGGTTTAATAAAGTACGGGGCATTACAGAAACGGTAATAAAGGAAACAAACAGGGCAGCTATCTCTGCTTTTTCAGGGCAGTCTGCTTTCTTCCTTATGCTTTCTTTCTTTCCTTTCTTTATGTTTATGTTTGCAGTCCTTAAATTTACACCATTTACTGAATCTATGTTCTTAAATACGCTGGAGGTCTTTATACCTGATTCTTTCCATAACTTCCTGTCAGCGGTTATTTCGGGCATATACAGCAGCCAGTCTGCCACACTCCTGCCTGTAACAATTATTACCGCTATATGGCTTGGTTCCAAAGCATTCCTTTCCCTTGCCAATGGGCTTAACTCCGTATATGAGATAGAAGAAACCCGCAATTACCTGCTTATACGTTTTTATTCTGTTATTTATACAATAGCATTTGCCCTGCTTATAATTGCGACACTTGCTTTTATGGTATTTGGAAACAGGATATATTTTTACACATGTAAATATTTTCCTATGCTTGAAAATATATTTCTTCCAATAATAAATTTCAGGCCGCTTATAAGCTTCCTTATAATGTTTTTATTTTTTATGATTATGTACAAAGCCATACCTGACAGAAAATGCAGTTTTAAAAGCCAGATACCAGGTGCTGTTATTGCAACAAGCGGCTGGCTTTTATACTCTGACTTGTATTCATTGTATGTTGACCATTTCAGTAATTATTCAGCCTTCTATGGCGCAATGACTGTAATCGCACTTCTTATGGTATGGCTCTATGCATGTATGTATATATTATTTTTTGGAGGCCTTGTTAATAAGCTGCTTGATGATGATGGTTTCTTTGTAAAATAAATTTAACCGTTTAAAACATTTTTAACATTTTGTATCTTTGTACCATTAAAGAAATGTTTAAGGATTACAGAATAGCTTTCCCCGGCTTTAGCCATTGCTGCTGCACCTGACTGGCTAAGGCCGGCGCCATGCCCGAACCCTCCGCCTGTTATTTTAAATGATGTTCCTTTTTTATTTTTAATGGTATCAATATAAAATGCTGCACTTGGAAGCATTGAGTATGAGGAAATGCTTTCACCGCTTTTCCTCTTTATTTTCTCATAAACAGGTGCAAGGACTTTTCTTATATTATACTGTGTACATACTTTAACAACATTTCCAGTTCCTACAATGACAAGTTCTGTTACAAGTCCGCTCTCTTCCCTTTTTTCAACACGCAGTGCCTTGATTCTGCCAATGCTTTTTATAGGTTTCTGCACATATTTCCCTTTGCTGTTCTGTTCAAGTACAAGTGATTTGTCTGAAAGATAGCAGTTATAAATTGCGGAATCAATCCTGTTACTTAAGTTTTTTGCATTAAATGTTATATTCCACCTGTACCAGTCATCACTGCTGTCATATGTTCCGCTGCCGCCAGCATCTATAAAATTCCTAAAAGTGTTTTCATCTGAAAGGTCTGTTTCCACCTGTTTTTTTGCATTTTTCCTGCGTACCTGCAATGAACTTAAAAGATATGGCACTTCTGAAGGCGTATTCCATACATCCTGTCCATCAGCTGTGCACCCCCATGATGTTGAAAAATAATATGCAACAATAATTTTCCCATCATTTGTTATTACTTTGCTGTATGTTGAATCCACTGCCATTCTTGAACGCCTGTCTTCAGGTATATTATTGTATACCTGGCATGCCGTACTGTCATCAAGGTCAGCGTTATACTCTTTATAACGTTTTGCATTAATCTGGTTATATGCATAGCTTCTCGCACATACTGCTTGTGCTTTAAGTGCCTCCATATTATTATTGGTAGACATTTCGCTTGGAACAACTGCATAAAGATAATGTTCAACTGGCAGTTCATTAATTACCAGGAAACCCTGTTTAGTCCACTTCACTTCAATAGTGCCACGGTACAAAGGCTGCCTGTCCTGCCTTTTAACAGAAAGTAGCTTGATTCTTGCGCCATTTGTGGAAGTTATGGAAAATTGCTTTTTCCTGTTTGCTTTAGCCCCTTTGCCATACATATTAAATGAAACCTTTTTTCCCGCAGCATAACTTTTGGTGCTTTTGCCATCATTAATAGTAAAACTGCTTCCACATGTAAGCTTTATGCTGCTATGGTAATAACTTTCAAAACTGCCGGACATAATCAGGACTCTTACTTTCTGAGAATCTGCTGCCCTTACAGGGTCTAAAACCTGTACAGGTTTTTTAGTTGCCTTTGGTTTCTTTGAAGCCTTTGCGGCAGGCTTTTTAGTGGTTTTTACAGCTGGTTTCTTAGTAGTAGTTCCTGCATTTCCACCACTATTACCTGGATTACTGCTGCTGTTACTATTATTATCCTCTGTACTTTCCTCTGGCCTGTTGTCCTTTACTGTTTTATTCTGGCTTGTTTCTTTTACGCCCGGAAGATTAATATAACCTCTAAGATATGCTTCTGACAGCACACAAAAAAGACAAAGAACAGACAGAATGGCAAGTAATTTTAACTTTTTCTTGTCCATTATTTCCCCCTTATCACATTGTACCATTTTATACTATTAGTTTAATTATATGCCAGCAACTTCAAAATATTACTAATTATACCAATAATCCAGAATATAATTTTACAGTTATATTTTGTTACAATACATACTTTCTCTGTTAATATTATCGGTTACTTTCCTGTTAACATTAATTAATA
>DKYP01000018.1:26620-27375 GCA_002499945.1 Lachnoclostridium sp. UBA7097 | reverse complement strand
CCTGTTAACATTAATTAATATTTAATAGAAAGCTTCTGATAAAACAATAGAAAGTTAAAAAAGGAAAGCACCTGCCAGAGTGCTTCCCTGTATTTTTATAATAAAATAAATAGATATATTTAGATATGGCTTTTGCCTGTCAGGAAATTATAAGTTCAATTTCATTCTGCCCTGATAATTCACTTTCTGGAATATAGTTATCTGGCATCTGCTTTCCATTAACATAAAGGCTCTTGAAACCGCTTTCTTTATGTCCTGGATTTTTTATTGTAATACTAAGGTGTGCCCCACGGAAATCTTTTTCAATAGTGATTTCTTCCCATTCCCCTGGAATTGATGGTGCAATCCTTATCCCGTTTAAATCAGGGCGCATGCCAAGTATTCCTTCTACACATCCAACCATAATTGTTGAAGCTGTACCTGTCAGCCAGTGTACATGTGAACGTCCGTAATGAGGGCTGCCAGATGATTCAGTAAACTGCCCGTGGCAGTATGGTTCCATCCTGCGTATTTCTGCATTGTCATTCATTGCTGCTGGTGCAGTTTCCATAAAGTAATTAAATGCCCTGCCACCATGCCCCCTGAGTGCTTCTGCAAGGATTAACCAGCCCTGTGGCTGTGAAAATATTCCGCCGTTTTCTTTTACATACCTGTTAAAACATGTCATAAGTGCGCCTTCAAAAGCATGTTCTTTATATGGCGGTGTCATAACCATTGCCCCATATTTTGTGTTTAACAGGTTATAAACGCTTTCA
>DKYP01000018.1:0-26271 GCA_002499945.1 Lachnoclostridium sp. UBA7097 | reverse complement strand
GCCACATATTTGCTTCAGGGTCTGTACGTTTGCCAATAACTTCCCCGTTCTCCCTGAAACCACGTATAAAACGGTCTTCATCCCAGCAAAGTGACTGTACTGCTTCCCCAAGTTTTGCCTGCTGTTCCTCAAGGAATGTTATATAGCTGTTGTCATCTTTTTGTACTGCAATTTCTTTTAATATAGTAAATGCAAGGTAGAACTGGAATGCAACAAATGTTGATTCACCATCTTTGCCGAGCCTTAAACAGTCATTCCAGTCTGCATAAAGTCCTGCTGGCATTCCATGTGCGCCCATATGGTTTAATGAGAAATCTATTGCACGTTTAAGATGTTCATATACTGTGCCTTCGTCTTTATTGGCAAAAGGAATTACTTCATCTATAAATGCAGTATCACCGCTTTCAGCTATATACTTGTAAACAGTCGGGAAAAGCCACAGTGCATCATCTGCCCTGTATGCAGGATGTCCTGTTTCCTTTACATAAGATGCATCATCTGGCGTGTCCTCATGCCCTGGGTTGTGTGTATACTTAACAAGCGGAAGCCCTGCACCATTATCAACCTGTGCAGAAAGCATAAAACGTATCTGCTCTTTTGCCATCTCCGGTGCAAGATGGATTACCCCCTGTATATCCTGTACTGTATCCCTGTATCCATAACCGTTGCGCAGCCCGCAGTAAACAAATGAAGCCGCCCTTGACCACAGGAAAGTCATAAAACAGTTATAAGCATTCCATATATTTACCATTGTATTAAATTCCTTGCAAGGTGTCTGTACCTGGAAATGTGAAAGCTTGCTGTCCCAGTATAAACGCAGCTCTTCCATATCCGCCTTACAGGTCCTGGCAGGGTCTTTATATCCGTTAAGCAGCTTTTCTGCCTCTGCATCCGGCTTTTCACCAAGTATAAAAGCAATCTGCCTTGATTCCCCGGGCTCTAATACAATCTTCGCTGACAATGCACCACAGCTGTTGCAGTTATAATTCAGCGCATTTCCCAAATCCCCTGACTCAATTCCTGCTGGATTGCCAAACCCACGGTATCCTCCAAGAAATTCATCAAGGTCACCGCAATAAGAAGATACCTCTGCGCCACAAATACCGAAGAAACGTTCAATCTTTCCCTCTTCATTTTCATTAATTACCTGCTGTATCCTGTTGCCATGGAAATATGTACGTGATATAAACAGTGTATACTGTAAATTTACAAGGTCCTGCTCATAATTTGGTTCATTAGTAAATCCAGCAAAACCACTGACGGTAAGCTTTCTTGTCTTTTCTGAATCATTTCTTAATTAATCTCCTCTCACTTTTTATTAATAAAATTCTTTTATATTAAACAAACTTGGCAGATATGTTTTTTATCTGGATTTAAGTTAATTAAAGTATATATTATTTTATTAATTAAATCAAGTAAAATCTATTTATTTATTCTTTTTAAAGTAAATTTAGTTATTTTAGATAAATATGGCAAGGGATTTTTATAACTTTTCCATAAAAATCCCCCATGCCGCCTCCTTCTTAGGTTGCGTTTTTTGCAGCCTTAGAAGGATTTTTCAACCTACTTTCTTTCAGAATGCCCGAAATAAAGGCATGAAACTGACAGGCAGAAAACAGTAATTAAAACAGCTACAGGCAGCCAAGGTACAAGCTGTATTTCTGCTGTATCCATATTTTCAGACAGTTTGCCATATTCAGACGTTATTACATAAAACGGGTATGCTACAGGGTATGCAAACCATACTTTTGTATTTATTATTAAAACAGATGGTACAATAGCAACAAGCCCTGCCCCTATAGAAAAAACAGGTGTTTTTATACATACAGACAAAAGCCAGAATAAAGCTGCCATTGGTATAGCTGATATAAGCAAAAGCCCTGCTTCTTTCAATACAAAAAGCGGAGGAAGTATAAAATTATAATCCTGCATATTTGAAGCAACTGCTGCACTTATATAGTAAATAACTGTCATAATAAATATTTGGGCTGCTGCAAGCACAAATAATACAATAAACTTTGCCAGACATAGTTTAGACGTACTTACTGGCATTGCAAGCATTTTTAAAATACCATTATTGCTTCTTTCAGTCTGGTTAATAAGTACAGTGCATACAATAATGCTTGCGGGGAACATAAACCATGATATCCCAAGAAAACCTTGTATTAAAAAATTATTTTCAGGCGAAATCCCCTCTGCCTGCATTTTAAAATTCATATCTGCATTAATTACAGATGGCGCCCAAAGAATAACTGATGCCACAAACAATACTGGCAGTATTTGGGAACGGCGTATTTTCTTAAATTCAATGCTTAAAAGAGAAATAAAATTCATTCAGACAGCCTCCTTATTTTAATTAATAAAAATTCCATAATAATAATAACCACACTTTCTATAACAGCTGCAATAATAAAATTACTTATATTATCTGCTTTTGTATTTGTAAATATCTGGAATGGCATTGCAAATGGAAAAAGTGATAACAAAAAATTCCCTGCTGGCAGCATTGTCGCCATAAATACGCATACAACGCCTGTTCCAAGCGCAGTCCACATATTTTTAAAAGCTGATGCTATAAAAAGTGAAAATAATACTGCCGGGATAATTAAAACCATTTCATATACAAAGCTTTTAAATAATAAATCCCAGTCCCCACGGTTTCCTTTAAACCAGTAATCTATGCAAAAAACTACCCCGCAGGCTTCTATTAAAAGCACTGTCATGCACATAAGTATAATTAAAGCTGATTTGCCAAAATACATACCGCTTTCATGTACAGGCAGCATACGCATTTTCTGTATTGCATTATCTGCATATTCAGAATTGTATATTATACATGCACACATTACAACAAGAAGTACATTAAGCATCGCCATTAACTGCCAGTTAGCATCAAAAAGTATATTTACAGGAGAAGCACCAGACCCTGTATATATTTCATGGCGTACTGCCATATTAATTACAGGTACCAGTGCTGCCATAACCCCTCCTGCTATAAATGCAGGTACAAACCCAGTTCTTCTGGCTTTTTTACATTCAAGCATAAATCCCATAATTACACCCCGCTTTTTAATTGTCTGTTATCCTCTTCAACCATTGCAAGGAAAGTGTCCTCTAAATGGTCTGAAGGATATCCCTGTAATGCAGCATTTCTCCTTAAATCATCAAGCGTTCCTTCAAATAAAAGGCGTCCGTGGTTTAAAATGCCGATACTGTCTGCCATAAGTTCTATTTCAGAAAGCATATGTGAAGATACTAAAACTGTACAATTAAACCTTTGTGGCAATGAACGTATAAGAGCCCTGGTTTCATGTATTCCTGAAGGGTCAAGCCCGTTTGTAGGTTCGTCAAGTATAAGTATAGGAGGTTTGCCAATCAGGGCACTTGCAAGCCCAAGCCTTTGTTTCATGCCAAGTGAATATTTCTTCGCGAGCCTTTTTTTATACTGCGCAATACCTGTAATCTCCAGTGCCTCATCAACAGTTTCCCTTGGAAGCCCCAGGATTTTACGTATAATATCCAGGTTTTCTTCACCTGTAAGATTGCCATAAAAAGCAGGCGATTCAATAAATGAACCTGTCCTTTTAAGTATTTCAGTCCTGTTCTCTGGATATGACATGCCATCAATTACAAATGAACCACTTGTAGGCTTTACAAGGCCAAGAAACATCTTCATAGTTGTTGACTTGCCTGCCCCATTTGGCCCAAGGAACCCATAAACAGCCCCTTTAGGAATATGGAGGTTAATTCCTGATACCGCAGTAAACCCTGCGTAAGTTTTAGTTAAATTTCTGGTTTCAATAATATTCATAATACTTTGCCCCTTTCTTTATAACTGTATTTTATTATACACGCCATTCCTTGCAATAACATTCTAACAACCTTACATCTGCCTTACATTTGCATATAAATAATAAAAATTTCTTTTTATATGGTATAATAATTGACAGGCTATAGAAAGAAGGTGCTTTAATGGATTCCGGATATTTAAAAAATAAACGTATACTTATCGTTGATGATGAACCAGAAATTTTAAATATGGTTGTATCTATTCTGGATGCTGAAGGCTTTATCAGTATAGAAACTGCTGCCAGTGTAAAAGATGCCCTTAATTTAGCTGCGAGTTTCCAGCCAGAACTTGCCATCCTTGATGTAATGCTTCCAGATGGTGACGGCTTTTTTCTTATGGAACAGCTAAGAAAAACCGGCGGGTATCCTGTACTTTTCCTTACTGCATGTGGCGAGGACAAGGACAAATTCAAAGGGTTTGGCATTGGGGCTGATGACTATATGGTAAAACCTTTCCTGCCCAAAGAACTTGTTTTCCGTATTATGGCAATACTGCGCAGAAGTTATAAAGATGAAAACCCGCTTGTAAAGCTTAAGGACAGTGAAATTAATTTTGACTGTGCAGAAGTGGTTAAAAATGGTGTGCATATTGCACTTACCGCCAAAGAATATGATATCCTTGCCGCATTATACCGCAATGCAGGGCGTATTGTGACAATAGATTCATTATGTGAAGCTGCCTGGGGAGAAAACCCTTTTGGATATGAAAACTCCCTGATGGCACATATAAGGCGTATAAGGGAGAAAATTGAACTAAACCCTTCACGCCCTGTATCTTTAATTACAGTTAAAGGGCTCGGTTATAAGCTGGTTACACTGGACAGCCAGTAACTATTATTATTTATGGAGGATTAAAATGAAAAGTGTACCTAAACTTATACGGCATTTTGCCAATATACTTCTTTTAAGTTCTGTACTTGTTATAGCTTTAAATATACTATTATCCGGGATATTTTTATCCAGGCAGAAAGCAGGCGGGCAGCCCTGGACTATGGCAGATGAAACGGCAAAGGCATTAAAATATACAAAGAATGGTTATATCCTTCCTGAAAAAAATACCAGCCAGCTGGAAAAATACAACGTATGGGCAATTTATATTGATAATTCCACAATGGAAACTGCCTGGCATACAGATAACCTTCCAGAAACAATTCCTTCCTCTTATACAGTATCAGATATAGCAAGCCTTACGCGCGGATATATAGACGGATACCCTGCATTTACAAGCGGATGTAAAGACGGGCTTGTTGTACTTGGCTTTCCAAAGAAAAGTTTCTGGAAACATATATACCCCTGCTGGGATTATGATTTCATTGCAAACCTGCCTAAAACAATACTTAAATGGATTCTTGCTAATATACTGCTTCTGTTAGTAATTTATATAACCGCCAATATACAGCTTTTAAAATCAGTAAGGCCAATTACCAATGGCATAAAGGAGCTTCCAGAAGGTGCACCTGTATATATTAAAGAAAAAGGTCTTTTCTCTGAACTTGCCATAAATATTAATAAAACATCTGAAATCCTGCAATCGCAGAAATACCAGCTGCACAAAAAAGAAACTGCAAGGGCAAACTGGATTGCAGGTGTGTCACATGATATAAGGACACCCCTTTCAATAGTAATGGGATATGCAGGGCAGTTAAAAGAAGACCCGGGCCTTTCCCCTTTAGCACACAATAAAGCTTCTGTTATTGTAAAACAAAGCAGGCGCATTAAAAATCTTGTTAATGACTTAAACCTTGCTTCAAAGCTTGAATATAATATGCAGCCGTTAAACCTTGCCAGGCAGAACCTTGTTGCCATTGCCAGGCAGGTGGTTGTTGATTTTATTAATATGGATATTAATGACAAATACCCTGTGGAATGGAAAACTGATGAAAAATTAACAACCTGTATTGTAAATGTGGATAAAGAGCTGCTAAAACGTGCTATAAATAACCTTATCCAGAACAGTATAAACCATAATGAAGAAGGCTGTACAATCTATGTAAATGTTATGGCAGAAGGCAATATCTGTAGTGTGGAAGTTTCTGATAATGGCACAGGTGCAAAAGACAGCGAAATAGAAAGGCTGAATAATGCCCCTCATTATATGGTCTGTGATAAAAATACAACAGAACAGCGCCATGGCCTTGGACTCCTGATTGTAAAACAGATAGCTGCTGCACATGGAGGTACGATAAATATCGGACATAGCAGCAGTGGAGGGTTTATGGTTAAATTTACACTGCCATTACCAGAAGGAAAACCTGTTCTGTAAATAGAAAAAATAATGCCGCATATGGATTTCCCATAACGGCATTACAAAATATCATAATTATAATGGTTTAAATGCATCTGCCCCATGTTTGCATACAGGACAAATGAAATCTTCTGGTAGTGTACTTCCTTCATATATATAACCACAGACTGTACATATAAAACCTGTTTTATTTACAGGAGTGCGTACTGGTTTAATATTTTTCTGGTAATAGTCATAAGTTACAGATATATCTTCTGATAGTACTTTTGCATCTGTTACATCTGCCATAAAAAGTGTATGTGTGCCTAAATCTTTTTCTTCTTTTACTTTGCCTGATAAATATGCATTACTGTATTCTGTAAGGTATAAAATCCCATTTCCTGAACGTGACACACTATCAAAGCCATCAAACTTTGACTTATCACGTCCGCTTGCATAACCAAATCTTTTATATAAATCCATTGGTGCATTTTCTGAAAGGACTGATACATTAAAAGTACCATTCTGTTTTATTAGATTATGTGTATAATTATTTTTATTAACAACTATTATTATGCGTACAGGTGATGCCGTAACCTGTAGCACAGTATTTATAATACATCCATTGTCCTTATCATCATCTGTCTTTGCACTAAGAAGAAACAGCCCGCATGTAAGCTTAAATAATGCATTATTATCCATAAATAACCTCTTTCCTGTGCTGCTATGGCACATAATGATTTAAATACTAAAATCCTTATTAGTATTGTGTGCAGAAGAAAGGGTTTTTAAACCAGTTAATCATCATACTCATTTCTTGCTTCTTCCAGCCAGTATTCCAGTTCATCTTCTGGCAGTTTAAAATGGGCAGCAGCTTCATACAATAATTTTTTATTCCAGAAATTCCTTATATAATTTTGTATTCCCTCTATAAGCAGGCCTTCATCAATCCAGTCCAGATGTTTAATACATTCAACTACCGCTCTTTCCTTGCTTGGAAGCAGCAGCAAAGGATTTGAAACAGACTTTGATACACAATATTCATAATCAATATTAGAATTATAAAACAAAGAAAAATACGAATAATTTGTCTTGTCAAGCTCGGATTTCCTAGTCTGCAAATCTAAATGTATTATATCAAACATAACAAGCCCATTTCTTGCAAGAGCTGTTGAACTGCAACATACTGCCTGCTTCGTAACAGCAAAATCATATGATATCATTTATTTCATGCCTCCAGAATCCAGATATATTTCCAGCCTTAATTGCAAGGGCTAATGCATAATATCTTCCTAATACAATATCAAATCCCGGTTTTTCAATTTTATTTCCTGTTTTAGAATTTATAAGTTCCAGTTTATCCCATGCCCGTTTATATTGTACAATAATATCATCATTAAATGGAATATTATCCCATTCTGCCCCAGAACGTATTTCTATATATTTAGAAAGTTTCTGCATATCCACATCAAAAAAATTGGTAATGGCATAGAAATCATATAAATCTTTCGTCCGTCTGAAACGTTTTCTTGTAGTAATAGCAATTAATTTATCTGCCAGCATCCTTTCAACAGTAAATCCATCTATAGATGTAAAAACCAAATCATAATGTTTTACACCATATGAAATATTATGAAGCCCGACATAAACACCTAAAACTTTGTGTCCGTCTTCTGCATACATATCAATACCACCAGACATTTTTTCAGCTATGTCTTCTTTAATTTTAAATGAAGATATTAATCCCTGTTCTGTAAATTTCAATGCAATTTTCTGCAATACCATTTTAACTGTTTCATAGTCCCCCTTTATTGCGATTGAAAAATCCACATCATGTGTCATCCTGCTGTACCCCTGTAACAGCTGGTTTAACATATAACCACCTTTAAAGGCAGCATCACATGACATAAACCTTGATAAGACCAGAACCATATAATCAAGCATTTCTGTTTCTGATGCATGGCTGCTTAATGGCGGAAGGGTGTCAAGGTCTTCATCCCCATTATGTACTTCCCCAGCGAACAAATCCATCTCTTTCAAAGTTATATCTTCCTTTCATTTCAAGGTGTATAATTTAACGACTATACTACATCATATACAGACATTGGGATTAACTTCCCATCTGCTTCTGCATACATTTCAAGCCTGTGCATCTGGTAATCAAATTCATTGTACTCTATGCCTGAATATTTACATAACTCTTCCATTACAAGCCCTGGTTTTATATTAAGGACACTGCCTGCTGCCAGCCCGCAGTATAGTATTCCTGTACATTCTTTATCAATACAAAAACTTTCATCTTCTGCTAATTCCTTACTTATACATTTCCTGTAATCATTCAGGCTGTCCGCCATATAATAAATGTTTGGTCTTATATCTATAAGTTTTTCTAACTTCTTCGTCTTTTTAAGGACTTCAATTTTATCCTGTAAAAGAAAGCCTGCAATCTGCTTTCTGGTAAATTCTTTATCTGCAAACTTGTTATTCTTTCCAGATTTTAATGCAATAAGGTAATCACAGGCGGCAAGTGCTGCCATTGAAGGCTTTGCATTATCTTTTATATATGTAAAGCCCTTAACCCTTATTTCATCATTTAATACAGCATTTATCCTGTCTGCCATTGCCTGTGGCGCATCCCCTTCTTCAAGTGTAATGTCAAGATATTCTGCATCACTGCTTAAACCTATTCCAAGCGGTGAAGTAAATGACATAAGCTGGTGTGGTGAAAATCCCTGGCTGTAACTGGCTTTTACACCTGCCCTGCGCATTGCTTTCTGGAAATACCTCATAACATCAAGATGGCCAATAAAACGCATAGAACCTGTTTTAGAAAATTTTATCCTTGCTTTCATACTTATGCTTACCTCTTTTCAATACATACACCACACTGGAATTTTGCCGCACCACAGCCCTGGCACTGGCTGCGGCAGTTTGGTGTTACAATTTCTGCTTTGGAATTATGGTATTCTTCCAGTAAAAACTCTTTAGTAACCCCTATATCTATAAAATCCCATGGGAACAGTTCATCCTCTGCCCTTTCACGCCTTAAATAAAATTCCATGTCAAGGTTATTGTCTTTAAATGCCATATTCCATACATCCGGGCGGAAATATTCTGTCCACGCATCATAAATACAGCCATTTTCATATGCTTGTCTTATAACATTGCCAAGCCTTCTGTCACCTCTTGCAAATACGCCCTCAAGTTCTGAAACATCTGCATCATGGCAGTTATACTTTATGCTTCTGGCATTAAGCTGCTCCCTTACCTTTGAAAGAAGGAAATCCCTTTTCTGCCTTGCCTGTTCCTTTGTATCCATTGCTGCCCACTGGAATGGCGTAAAAGGTTTAGGCACGAAAATTGACGTGCTTGTAACAATATTAACCCTTCCGTTCCTTTCTTCTTTAGGAATTGTATAATACTGCCTTGCTATCTTGTCTGAAAGAATGGCAATCCCTTCTATATCATTATAGGTTTCGCCAGGCAGGCCAAGCATAAAATAAAGCTTAACCCTGTTCCAGCCGCCGTTAAATGCCTCCATTGCCCCGTTTAATATATCATCTTCAGTTAAACCTTTATTAATTACATTGCGCAGGCGCTGTGTACCAGCTTCTGGTGCAAATGTCAGGCTGCTTTTCCTTACATCCTGTACTTTGGACATTACATCAAGTGCAAATTCATCAATACGTAGTGAAGGCAGGGAAATATTTATGCCCTTGTCTTTAAATTCATCTATAAGCCAGTATACAAGTTCTTTAAGTTCTTTATAATCACTAGAACTTAAAGAACTTAAAGTGATTTCCTCATGCCCTGTTGATTCAAGCATCTCTTTGGCACGTTTTTTAAGGAAAGACAAGCCTCTTGGCCTTATAGGGCGGTAAAGCATTCCTGCCTGGCAGAAACGGCATCCCCTTATACAGCCCCTTTGTATTTCAAGTACCACCCTGTCCTGCGTAACCTTGATATAAGGCACTAAAGGCTTTCTAGGATAATATGTTTCTGATAAATCACATTCCACCTGTTTAATTACTTTAGCAGGTGCTTCTGGCACTAAAGGCTTAAAATCTGCAAGTGTGCCATCATTATTATAAACAGGCTGGTAAAACTGTGGGACATATATTCCTGGAAGCTTTGCTGCCATTTTAAGAAAACTGGCCCTGTCCTGTCCTGACGCCTTCCATTCCTTATATTTATCCATAAGTTCATAATAAACAGTTTCACCCTCACCTATATAAAACATATCAAAAAAATCTGCGATTGGTTCAGGGTTATAGGCACACGGACCGCCCCCTATAACAAACGGCTCACCTTCTTTCCTGTCTGCCGCAATAAGCGTAATCCCTGACAAATCAAGAACCTGTAGTATATTGGTATAACACATTTCATACTGGAGTGTAATCCCAAGGAAATCAAAATCTTTAACAGGCTGCTGGCTTTCCAGTGCAAAAAGTGGTATATTTTCACGCCTTAGTATCCTGTCAAGGTCAGTCCAGGGCGAATAAACCCTTTCACAGTATATATCATCACGGAGGTTAAGCATATCATAAATAATCTGTATCCCAAGGTGTGACATACCTATTTCATATACATCAGGAAAACACATGCAGAAACGTATATCCACATCTGCCGGGTCTTTAATTGCCATATTGGTTTCACCGCCAATATATCTTGCCGGTTTATCCACTGATAAAAGTATTTCATCGCTTAATGCAAGCTTTCTCATATAAACTACAAACCTCCATGCTGTTAAAAGTAAAATTAGCGGCCAAATGAATTATACCAGCCTGTAACTTTATCTGTTATATCACCTGCACCTTTTACAATTGTATCCCAGTAACCACTGCGTTCCAGGCACTCTAACACATAATCCTTATCAAAACCATTGTAAGAAAAATTATTATAAAATGCAATTCCCAGTATTAAAAAAAGCACCCCTGCCGCCATAATCCTGATTAAACCAAATGGATGCTTTTTCTCATTAGTTACAAGGTATTCATCCTTATAACTGTTATGGGCATTATAATTATGGCTGCTGCCATCAGATGCAAATGCCCTTCTTGCTTCAATAATCTTCTCTGAACGTGACTGGTGTGGCATGGAGGACACATCCTCCCTGTCCATACCATAGCCATTCCTTAAATCTTCCCTGTACATACCTTAATAATCCCTTTCATTATTATTTCTGATATAGGATATGCAATATATACAAGTTTAATTCTTAATCCAGCCAAGGTCCGGATATTCATTACACTTATCCCTTGTAAGAAGGTTTTTAATTGCCTCTGTCGCAGGGACATTCTCAAAAAGGACTTTATTTACCTGTTCAACAATAGGCATTGATACATTGTATTTCTTTGCAAGCCCATATGCTGCCTTTGCTGAATAGACACCTTCAACAACCTGGTTTACTTCGTCCATTGCTTCCTTCATAGTCCTGCCCTGCCCTATAAGATAACCTGCATTGTGGTTACGGCTGTGGCGGCTTGTACATGTTACAATCAGGTCGCCAATGCCTGAAAGCCCTGCAAATGTTTCAAGCTTCCCGCCCATAGCAACACCAAGGCGCGCAATCTCTGCAATGCCTCTTGTTATAAGTGCAGCCTTTGTATTATCACCAAAGCCAAGCCCGTCACACACACCAGCGGCAAGTGCAATAACATTCTTAATAGAGCCGCCCAGCTCAATTCCTGTAATATCAGGGCTTATATATACACGGAACGTATCATTCATAAATATTTCCTGTATTAATGCAGCAGACTTTTCATTTTCAGAACCAACTACAACAGTAGTAGGCATATCCACTGAAACTTCCTCTGCATGGCTTGGGCCTGAAAGCACACTTACATCCGCAAATGGTATTTCCTCACATATTATATCCCTTAATGTCTTAAATGTATTATCCTCAATACCTTTTGCAACATTTACAATATGCTGTCCCTCTGGAATAAATGCTGCTGCTTTCCTTGCAGTATCCCTTACATATGGTGAAGCTACAGAAAATACTATTAAATCATATCCTTTACATGCTTCTTCCAAATTATCAGTAACAATAACTGTTTCCGGAAGTTTCACACCTGGAAGCCTGTCACGGTGCTCCCTGTGTTCTGAAAGCATCTTTACCTCTGCGCTTACGGCAGACCATAAAACCACATTATGCCCGTTTTTAGCAAGCATAATTGCGAGTGCAGTCCCCCAGCTCCCTGCACCTAGAAAACTTACTTTACTCATTCTGTTCCTCCAATATAAGTACCATATTTACTTTTACTATTTATTTTTATTGCCCCAGAGTTTATTTTCATTACCATGTATAAGCCTTATAATATTCTGCCTGTGCTGGAAATATGCAAGCACAGTAAAAACCAGGCTTATTACCAGCATATGGATAAATAACGGGTTCTCCCGGTATAAAGCAAGCGTATTGGCAGGAACGTACCATGCAACAAAAAGCGAGCCAAGTGAAACATACCTTGTAGCTGCAACTACTGCAACAAATATTAAAAGCCCTGCAACAATTACAAAAGGATGTGCCGTTGACATTACAACAGCAGCAGTAACAGCTATCCCCTTTCCACCCTTAAACTTAAGGTAAAACGGGTAATTGTGCCCAAGCACAACACCAAGCCCCATATAAAGGCATAAAAGATACCAGCTTCCAGGTGTGCCAATTACCAGGCGCACTATAAGCACTGGTATAATCCCTTTTAAAAAATCCCCTGCAAATGTAAGTAAAGCCGGGAGCTTCCCAAGGGTGCGCAGTACATTTGTAGTACCAGCATTGCCACTTCCTTTGTCCCTTATATCTATGTGGTATATTTTACCTATGATATAACCGCTTGAAATGCATCCACAAAAGTATCCTATCACCAAACAAATAAAATTCCAAGCCATAAGCCCGCCTCCATCCCCTTAACTAACTTTTTTCTTTCCTCTCCCTGATTATAAACTTTAATGGCGTTCCTGTAAAGCCAAATGCTTCACGTATTTTATTTTCAATATACCTTGTATAGGAAAAGTGCATAAGCTTCTTATCATTTACAAATATAACAAATGCCGGAGGCTTTACACTGGCCTGTGTAATATAGAAAATCTTAAGCCTGCGCCCCTTGTCAGAAGGTGGCTGCTGTAGCGCAACTGCTTCTGTTAATATCTCATTAAGTACACCTGTGGCTATACGGAGTGAATGGTTCTGTATAACAACTTCAAGCATATCAAAAAGTTTTGGTATACGCTGGCCTGTCTGTGCAGAGATAAAAATAATCTCCGCATATGGCATAAAAGATAATATATCCCTTATTTTTTCTGTATACTTTTTAACAGAATTATTATCCTTCTCTATTGCATCCCATTTATTTACAGCTATAACCATGCCACGTCCCCTGTCATGCGCAATACCTGCAATCTTGGCATCCTGCTCCGTAACCCCTTCAACTGCATCTATAACAAGCACCACTACATCTGCACGTTCAACCGCAGAAACAGTACGCAATATGCTGTATCTCTCAATTTCTTCTTTAATCTTATTCTTGCGCCTGAGCCCTGCTGTATCTATAAATACATATTCCTTGTCCTGCCATGTAACAGAAGTGTCCACTGCATCCCTTGTTGTACCAGCAATATCAGATACTATAACCCTGTTTTCACCAAGTATTTTATTAATAATAGAAGACTTGCCGACATTTGGCTTGCCAACAATGGCAATACGTGGTCTTTCGTCCTCTTCTTCTTCCGCCACATCCGGGAAAAGTGCCGTAACCTCATCAAGCATGTCACCAATGCCAAGTTTCGCAATAGAAGAAACAGGCACAGGGTCGCCAATGCCAAGATTATAAAACTCATACACATCAGGCATGTACTTGTCAAAATTATCTACTTTATTTACAACAAGTACAACCTTCTTATCTGCTTTCCTAAGCATATCTGCAACCCTGAAATCAGAATCTGTAACTCCCTGCCGTACATCCACAACAAACATTACAACATCCGCCATTTCTATTGCCATAAGTGCCTGGTCCCTCATATCCTTAAGCATCTGGTTCTTCGTTACAGGCTCAATCCCTCCTGTATCCATTATGGTAAATGAATAATTAAGCCATGACACATCAGCATAAATACGGTCCCTTGTCACACCTGGCGTATCCTTTACAATAGATATCCTCTCACCTGCAATCATATTAAAAAGTGTTGATTTGCCAACATTAGGACGCCCAACAATTGCAACAACTGGTTTACCCATTTAATCCACCATGCCTTTCTGTAAAGCCTGTAAAACCAGTTTCTCAGGCTGTTTCCTTTACTTTTCCTACAAGAAATTCATTAACACTTGTATATAGTATCTCATTATTAATAATATCTTCTGATTTAGTACCAAAATACTCATCAAATAACTTATCCAGTGAATCCTGGTCATCAACAGCATACTCCTTAAGGTAAGCATTTAACACATCCTTATAAGCATCTGCATCAAGCTCTATGCCCTCTTTCTGCGCTATCGCATTAAAAACCAGCCTTTTGCCCAGGTCACTTTTGGCACTTGTTTCCACATTATTTTCAAAATCCTCTGATGTCATAGACTGCGCAGCCAGGTAATCATCAAGCGTAGTATTATTTTTACCAAGATAGTAAACAATAGGTGTCTTATACTGTGTCTTAACCCTTTCAAGAAGGTCCTCAGGATATTCCTTTACATCTGATTTAGTATAAACATAATCCCATGCCAGGTCCTGTACCACATTGCTGCGTATAAACTTTGTATAATCCTTTGCTGTATTCTTATAATCTTTATCAAAATCCTTAAAATTATCTTTCACAAACTTGTCTGTAAGCCCCGGCCATTTCTTTATATAATTAATAGTCACTGTAAATACAGCAGGCTTTCCCGCATAATCAGGGTTCGGCGGGTAACTTTCAGGAAATGTCACATCTATATCATAAGTCTTGCCAGCCTTTTTTCCAATTAACGCATCCTCAAAACCATCAATAAAATTGCCAGAACCAATTTTCAGGTTATAGCCGTCAGGATTGGTATCCTTAGTGCATGAACCATTGGCAAATGCTTCCCCATCCATCTTGCCTACATAATAAATATTAACAGTATTACCTTTCTTTACAGTGCCCTTTTTATCCTTTTTAAAATCATCTGTCCTCTCAATATTAGTTTCAATCATTGTATCAGTAGTACTTTCAATATCCTTTTTAGCAAGGGGTATTGACGAATAATCCCCTAATTCAAGAATACTGCTATAATCCAGCCCTTCATATATATCAGCTTCCCTGACATACTCCTTATCTTTGTCATCCTCTTTGTCATTCCCGCTGGTTGCTTCAGAACTTGTACCCTGGCTGCTGTCCTTGCCATCCTCCTTAGCAGAACTGCATCCTGTAAACGGCAGTGCCATAGAAGCACACAGAACCAGTGCTAGAAATTTGTTATACTTTCTCAAAATAATTCCTCCAATTTAAAAATTAAAAAATTTACAACTACTACATACTAACACAAGGGAGGGGAAAATTCAAGGAGAAAAGCAAACCTTCATTTGCCAAGATAATAGTGTGAAAAATACATCTAATGCAGTAAAAAACACTGCCTAAGATGTATTAAATTTCACACAGGAAAAACGCAAAACCAGCGTTTTTCTAAAGCGTATTGATACGCTATACTATTTGAGCCGTTGGAGGCGGCATAGGGGATTTATATGATAAATTTTTGAAATAATGCGGCCGCAATCCCACTGGCTTTAGACGGTGGGTTAAGACCACAAAATTAACAGTTGCTATAAAGCAAACTTTCTGTTATAATACATTTAATACACGAACATTGATAACTGTATATAGATGATTGTGCTGGGAAATATTATGCGAAAACCAAGCTTTCCTCCAGCACGTAAAATATACAAGGTACAAATGTACAGTAAAACCGTTATAGGGCAGGGACTGCCCGAATTTACGCCTGTGGAGATAGGCAGGTAAACCAAACAAGTTTGGTTGCGAGGTCATAGAAGCAGGAAGCCCATTGGAGCAGAGGAGGTCTTATTATGAGAGTCGAAGAAGTGACAAGAAAGTTTAGCTTAAATGTTGAGGAAGTGGAATCTGGTTATTACAAAGTTTTAACACCAAAGAAAATTAGTTTATTAGATTTTAAAGACTGTTTTGACAGGTGTATTTTAATTTACAAAGATTTAGAAGATGTATTAGATAAGCACCATTGTGTTATAGATAAAAAAGGTGTATTATATTATTTTACTCCTTTTTTAGATGATGAACACAGCAAAATCTCTTCAATTGCTAAGGCTGATGGCATTACAAAATATTACTACAAAGGTTATAACCATGATTTTAAAGAAGATAATGGAATAGATTCAATATTTTTAAAGGGAGAAATGCCATGATTGAATTTGGTGGAAGAACTTCTTATTTTAAAAGAAGTAAAAATGAAAGAGATAATTATGACAGGAGATCATATTACGTAGATATAAGATTTTCTCTTAAAACTTTACAAACTGATTTAAGTATGAAAATTGATACTGGTGCTTCCCGGACTGTTATTGGTATAAATAATACTATTTTTGATTCTGGTATTAAAGATATTATTTTGCAAGAACCTGTTTGTAGTGGCAGGTTAGAGAGTGCGACTAATGGTGAAATCTGTTACCATGAAGTAATTGTTGATGATTTTTATTTAACCCCTGATATAAAATTTACTAAAATAAAGTTAGCATTTTCAGAGGATATTGGAAACAGGGCTTTATTAGGAATGGATATTTTAAGTTTGTTTTCTTTTACATACAACCGCAGGGAACAGGAATTTTGGCTAGCTGATTGTGATACAGCAAATAAATATGTGGAAAAATACTGTTTAAATAAAGAACTGGGATATATTGACCCATCACTCATAGCAGAAGTTAATGGAGTATCTAGTGCTGTGGAAGTATAAAATATGTATTTTCTTAAAATTATCATATTGAATGATATTAAATGTCCAGAAGCAATAAAAATTGAAAAACTTACCTTGACTGACTTCTGGGCATTTTTTATTTAAAATATAACTTGTCCATAGTACATATTATTTTGTTATATGTCAGTATCATCAAAAATCAAAATACAGAAATGTTGATACTCCTGCAAATGATACTACAGACCACACTAAAAATACTACCACAGCCAGTGAATTTAAGACTGTTGGCCTGAATTCTTTTTCTTTGTTATTTTTAGTATTTAGCACAATAAAAAATGAACCAAAGATAAACAGCCACAAATTAAACCCTGTAATATGTGACGCCAGGTAATTTAGAAATGGTATTTTCTCTTCCAGGTAAGATAATTCCACAAGGTTAAAACAATTATATAAATCCCCATTAATTGTGAAACTTGATAAACTACACATCTCTTTTATAAAAAGCTTTGCTGACGGAATATCTTCTGCCCTGAAAATAACCCAGAGCGTATCCACCAGCATAAATATAATAAACTACTGTGTTACTTTTCCAAGCTTCTCCCACTGCTTCTTAAAGAGCCTGTCCAGACAATTAAAAAAACCATGCAGTACTTCCCCATAATATAAATGTCCAGTTTGCGCCATGCCATATACCACTAACAAGGTAAACTGCCATTATATTTATATATGTCCTGATTTTACCTTTGCGGTTTCCCCCGAGCGGGATATAAATATAGGTTCTTAAGAACCTTGTAAGGGACATATGCCACCTGCCCCAGAAATCTGTTATAGATGTTGCTTTATAAGGGGAATTAAAGTTCTGTAGCAATTCAATATTAAACATATACCCTACTCCAGATGCCATATCGCAATACCCGCTGAAGTCAAAATAAAGCTGGAAAGTATAAGAAAGTGAAACCAACAATGCTTCCAGCGAACTTAATGTGGGGATTGTCCCAAAACCATATGTAACTGCAAATCCAAATGTGTCCGCAATGATTATTTTTTTAAACAGGCCAGTGGCAAAAATATACATCCCTTTTGAAAAATTCTCTGGAATAAAAAAGCGCTTATTATAGTTTCTGAATTGTGGAATCACCTCATTATGTAATACTATAGGACCCGCAACCAGCTGTGGAAAAAACGATACAAACAATGCATATTCACCAAAAGTATACCCTTTCGTTTCTCCCCTGTATGAATCCACAAGGTATGAAACCTGCTGGAATGTAAAAAAACTTATCCCTAATGGCAAGGCTATATTTTTAAGTTCAAACGTTTTTTCAAATACACTGTTTACATTTTCTATAAAAAAATCGAAATATTTAAAATAAAATATAACTGCTATATTTGCAAATATGCCAAATACAAGTATAATTTTCCTGGTTTCCTTTTTACCCCATACCCCCCCCCGGTTAATTAATACTGACAATAAATAGTTAGCTGCAATACTTCCACATATAATAAACAGGTAGGATTTATTAAAATACCCATAAAACCATAATGACATACCAGTTAAAAATACACCAGCAGCCCTGTATTTTTTAAGGTAATTTAATAAATAATACCCTGCCAGTGCAAGCGGCAAGAAAAGAAATATAAACACATATGAATTAAATAACATACAAGTCTTCCCCTTGGTTTATTTATGAAGTGAACTATAATCATAAGAATTATAAAATTCCCTGATTGTTTTTATATAATCCTTGTAATTGTCTTTTGTCAAAAGGTATTCATCATTATGCATCCATTCCAGTATCCAGGAATTTACCCATTCACCATAATGTGCCTGGTCTTTATAATTATCCAGATTGCATACAAGTTCAAAATTATTACAAAAAGAATAAAGCTTAATGTTAGGATATTTTAAAATCTCTTCAATGGCTGCCTGTTCAGCATCAATACGCCAGTCTGTCTGCCCATCATTTTTTAAAACGTCCCAGTAGCAGATACTGTATGGCGGGAAAAAATAATAAAAAGTTGTTTCTGGATGTGCAGCAGCAAGGCCTGTTACATTCTGCCTGATATTCTCAAGAACCATCCTGCGCTCATCTTCTGAAAATACCTGTACAGGACTGACTGTTTCATCCAGAGTATATGTACTTAAAACTGTTTCTGCTCCAAAGTTATAAGCACTGTTCCAATTTGCATAGTCATCAAAATTTGTAGTTTCAAGCCCTGCTTTTGTATGTTTTATAACACCACGAGTCTGCCCAAATAATATGGATTTATTCAGTACATATTCCACATCATCAAATAAGTTATTATTATACAGATAAAACGGATATTCTGCATCTTCTCTGTAAGTATTTTTATCTTCAATTAAAAGACTATAATCAAAACACCTTATTACATACTTAATATTTTTATCTGAAGCATAAGCCCTCTTAAGATTCTCATTTATTTCTTTATAATGCCCTCCTGAAAATGGAACTTTGATAAAATCACTTCCAAATATCCTATCTGCTTCAGATTTTTTGAAATTTTCTGTCATTGAAGTCCCTGTAATAATACTTTCATATTTAAAATTCCTTGTAATCCCGTCATTCTGGTATCTTTCATTGTTAACTGGATATTTATATTTATTTAATGGCTTGTGATAATGGAATAACGGGTCAATATAAATTGTAATTGAAGCAAATATGATAAACACTATAATTGCAAAAATTAAAGTATTAATAATCCATATTTTGTATTTTAATGCTTCCGACCTTTTTTCTTTCTTTGCCATTAAAATCCCCTTTCAAAATTTTGATAAATATATTAATTCTATCATTTTTTATTATCAATTTCTTCCATATATTTCTTCCCATCTTTCATGAAGCTTACTGAAATAAGCACAATAACTATTGCAATCGGAAAGGCTGATACAATACTTACACTCTGCAGGTTGCTCATGGAACTCTCTGCAAAAACCAGGGCTATTGGTAAAAGAATTAATAAAATACACCAGAGCAGCTGTATTGCCCTGTGGGGCTGTTTCCCATCTTCCAGGTAATTATAACTGTAACATGAAACCGTAAAAGCAATAGAATCAAAAGAAGTTGCATAAAATGCCATCATCGTAACCAGGACCACAGCCAATACCAGGACCGGGCATGGCATTGTCTGGATAATGTCAATAATTAACCCATACATATCACCTGTTTCATTATATTTTAAAAGGAAATCTGCCACCCCTGTAACCTGCATCTTCATGGAATAGTTGCCAAGGACTACAAAACTGCATATTGTCGAACCGACACCAAAAACATATCCGCCTGCAATTGTCTGCCGTATTGTCCTTCCACGTGATATGTTCCCGATAAAAAACGGGGTGGCCACACACCATACCATCCAGTATGCCCAGTAATAAATTGTCCAGTTCTGTGGAAAATTTGATGTCCTCAAAGGGTCAGTAAATGTGGACAGTTCCAAAAAATTCTGTACCATCTTCCCGAAAGAAGCCACACCCGTTTCTATAATATACCCTGCATCACCACTGAAAACCAGTACAAACAGTATTAACCCAAAAAACATATAAATACATGCATTTGCAAGAAAACTTATCCCTTTAAACCCATGCAGTAAAGAAAATGTATAAATAAAACATGTGACAATTAAAATGATAACCGTAAGGGCAGTACGGCTTACCGGCACATGGAACAATGTTTCAATGACGGATGCCATAAGCGGTGTCGCCACACTGAAAGTTGTTGCTGTACCTGCCAGCAGTGCAAAAACAGCCAGCAGATCAATGACCCTTCCTGGGAACCTGTCTGTATACTCCCCTAAAACCGGACGGCAGGCCTCCGAATATTTCTGGCGTCCCCTTTTACGTACATGGAGCATAAACCCGAAAGCAACAGCCAGTACAAGATAAAATGCCCACGGGATAAAACTCCAGTGGAAAAGCGGGTAGACCCCTGCCCATTCCTGTATGCTGCCCATCTCAGCAATATGGGGGTCTGATGCGTAAAGAATCCATTCAGAAAAAGAATAAAACAATATATCTGCAGCAAGGCCACAGGTAAACATCATGCATCCCCACGCAAAAAAAGAATATTTAGGTTTCTCATCTGGTTTCCCAAGGACAATACTCCCATATTTAGAACCTGCAATAAAAACTGAAAGAAGGAAAATTCCCAGCCCTATAACAAGGTAATATGTACCAAATGTATCCCCAAAAAAGAAACGCACCCTGCCCAGTATGGCATTGGACCGTTCCGGTGCCACAAAAAACACAATACATAACCCGGCAATAATTACCATGGGAAGCAGTGTAACCATCCAGTCAATCCTGCTCTGTCCCCGGCTTGTTTTTTTATCCATTTTACTTCCCCTCCAAATATTTCTGGTAACTGTGGTCTATAGCTGCAAGTTCATCAATACTGTCCACCTCAATGACATCTGTGGCACGCATTGGCCTGATTCCTAACCGGTAATCTTCCGGATGGCAGAACATAACCACATCATCCCAGTAAACCTGCCTGTTCTGTTTCTGTTCAAATTCCAGTTCAAGGTGCGCTTTAAGCTTCCTCCCGTCTTCGGCTGTCCATCTGGAAATACTGTAAAGCTGCCAGCCCCCTTTCCCGCCGGTCCTGCTGCATGATGTAACAATGCCATTTTCAACTGTCTGGAGCCATTCATCTGTTTCCCCGCTGTTCCAGACACTGTTATACCCTGACAGTACAAATCCAGGGGAAAGTACCTCTGGATTATATATAATCTGGTCCCCGTCAATAATTACTGATTCCTCTATATAATCCCTTGCCACGTATAAAGATGATATATTGTTACAGGTGCTGTACCACGGGTTCTCGATTAATTCCACGCCAGGATACTCATTCCCAAGTATATGGAACTGCTCCTTTAAATAGCCAGTTACTACATAAATATCTTTTATACCGTTTTTATGCAGGGCAGAAATCACTGTATCAATCATCCTTGTACCATTAACCTTTATAAGTGGTTTCGGTGTTTCAAGGGTGACCGGGCGGAGCCTGCTGCCCGTCCCTGCTGCCATAATAATTGCACGTTTCACTGTATGTTTTTCATTGCCTGCCATTTCCATTATCACCGCCAGCCTTTTTTAATTCTTCCTGTACAATTTTATAATAATCCTTCGCATAACGGTACTGGCACAGACTGTACTCCCCGAATTCCACACCAAGTGTATGTTTGTACTCACACCAGTTACTCCATAGCAGCCCGCATGCAGCCATATAACAGTATATCTTTATACGTGTCCCGTCACTGCATCCCTCCGGGAAATATGCTTTGATTAACCTGTCCACCTGCTGTTTATTATACAGCGCATAAATAGCAAACATGGCTATGTCAACATGCGGGTCCTGCATGCCGGCATACTCCCAGTCAACCAGCAGTATATTATCCCTGGCAAAAAGGAAATTATCCGAGACAGCATCAATATGTGTAAGGACTTTTTCCCCTGCATGGGCATCAATATATGGTTTTAAAGAGAAAACTTTCTCTTTTGTTACCTTGTAATCTTTATAAGCAGATGGTACACCATCCCATAAACTTTCATAAAACCCAATCTGTCCAAAAATATCAAATTCGTGGTCCGCAACCAGCTTCATTTCATGGAATTCCCTGAGTTTACCCATACATCTTTTAACATCATCTGCATCCAGTGCATCACATACCCTTGCCCCTTCAACAAATTCTGTAATTTTATAACCATTCCCCGGATTAATATAACAGACATTATCACAGATATTTTTCTCGGAGATTATCCTGTAAACAGCTGCTTCCTGTTTACGGTTGACCAGCCTGTCTGTCCCCTCACCTGGAACCCTCATTATATATTTTTTTCCATTACATGTAAAAAGAAATGACCTGTTTGTCATACCTTTTTTTAATACAGTGATATCTGTCACATTCTCCGGTTTAGTATGGAATTCTTTACAGATTACTTTAATTGCATCTGTTTTAAGCTGCCCGGAATAACCATCAACTTCACGTAACTGCTCATATGTATTGATTTCTGCCACATCTGATGAATGGACTACCCTTGCAGATACAACCATACGGTCCCCCTCATACAAAGCTTCTTCCCAGAAAGACCCGTCAAACCTTATATCACCACACAACTCATTAATTCTTCTCCTGACATAAACAGCTTCATCTTCTGCCAGGTAACTAATACCGACCATGGCATTCCCGGCAGCAGTACCAGGAACAGAAACCAGTTCCATTTTACGGTTTACCCTGACAGAACTGTCATTATCCACCAAGTCACTGACCATATACCATGAATACATTTCATTCCTGTGGTATGGATTCCTGTCACACCAGATATCACACGGTATAACATAGCTGTTAGAAAGATGGCCGGTTACTAATTTGATGGAATGCAGATTATTCTTTGTTGCATAATCCGGGTTTACTACCAGTTCCACACCATATTCATCAATTAAATACTCAAATTTTTCCTTCATGAACCCGGTAATAATGTATATTTCATTAATACCCACCTCATGTAACTGCTTTATGGTCCTCTCAACCAGGGGTTCACCATTAACTTCCAGTAATGCCTTGGGAATTTCTGTATTTATTGGAACCATACGCATACCAAAACCAGCAGCAAGTATAATTGCATTTTTAGGTGCTTTGGACTTAAACTCTGAAACTGCCTTTGCAGTAGGGCGGATTTCATCATCTATATAACCAGTTTTTATAAGTTCTTTGACAGAACGGTTTACCACCCCTAACGAATGACCAGAAGCTTCTGCTAAAATACGCTGGTTAATAAATGGTTCAAGCAAAAGCGTGTTCAAGATATCACATTCCTGTTTGTTCATGTACAGTATTTTTTCTCCTTTCGTGAACTTATATACATATTATTTATGTAATAACCTATTCAAAGCTATCCCTCTTGTAAACCTTATAATAATGATGGCCTTTTCTGTCCTTTTCAGGTGGCAACTGCATATAGTTGCCATATATATTGCGCAACACTTCATCATAATATTTTGGTACTCTAAATTCATATTTACCAAATTTCATCATTATAGTTTCATCAAACCATTTACGTAAAAATATGTCTTTTTCTCCTCCAGAAAGCCAAACTACACAACCAATATATTTACTATAATCATAATCTTTAATTCCTGCCAATTTTCCCAATTTATTTTGAAAAAAGTCCTTTCCAATCAATTTTGCTACAAGATAAACTGGATATTTAATAATTTTTCTAAATATTGATGTTGTAGTTTCAATGGCAAAGTGTTCCCTTGTAGCCTGATAACAAAGTGAAGATAGCCTGTCTCCCTTCAACCCATAAGATACTGCTTCCTTTTTTGTATTTCCAAGACCATCATAAGGATATATATCAATAAACACACCTATACCAAATGATTTCTCATTTTCCATTTTAATAATATATCTGTTATCACTAATACGTGTAATCATATATGGATACTCTGTACACTCTTCACGATTGAATATCTGAAGGTTAGGATATTCTTTAATATGTATTTTCAAGTATTTAAGAAACCTGGTGTAATCTGGACGTGGCATCATAATATCTACATCATCATCCCATGGAATATATCCATGATGGCGAACCGCCCCAATAAGAGTTCCATAAATTAAAGTATATCGAAAATTTTGTTTCTCACAAATAACCGCAATCGTATGTAAAATTTCGATTGATATTGCCTGTGTTTCTTGTATTGTTAATTCTTTCACTAAATTTCTCCTTATTATAATAATGTTTATTTAATTTTGTTATTGTTCTATATTGTGTAATTCAATCAACAATAAAAAATTAAAAACAAATAATCTAAAAATTGCATTTCTTTTTTATGTTTATTAATTTCCTCATTTTTTATGTCCTAATATAGCTACTTATCTTAGTTAACTTCTTATATTTATGTGTTTCTTCATTTTGTGTTCTCTGTATAACCTAATGCAAAGATTTCTTAAATGCAATAAAACGTATAAAAAATAAAGCAATTATATAATATGCCTTTGCAAATGGAAATCTTATAAACGAAAAACATACACCTTGAAATAATAGTAGATATACTGCTATTGTACATAAATTGGCTTTTTCTTTTTTTATTATGAAATAGTACCTGCTTACTACAAATCCATATAAAAATGATAAAACCAAAACACCTATAATTCCGGCATCTGCATAAAAAAACCAAAAACAAGAAACATAAGCATTTGCAGTTGTTGTTGGAGCAATTTTAGGCCAAAAGCTGTCAGTTTGTGCTATCCAATTATAAGCGTCAATAACAAATGGCGTATAATCTATTTTTGAAATATTATGAATAAAGTAATCAAAAAAATACAATACTCCATTAAAAGAAACTGCACCATATCCTCTATATTTTTCTACATTAACTTCATTAATCCACCATGTAAGCAAAACAGGAGACATACTAAAATAAAAATATATTTTTCTAAAAATAGATGATGCTGTACGCATAAATGTTAAAATTACAAGCAAAAACACACCTAATGTTGCAATTCTTCTAAATTTTTTTCTTACCTTTTTTTCTGATAATTTTTCTAATTTACTTAAGTACTTCCTTTGTTTACTTTCTTGAATAATAAAAAAAGTTATTATGAAATATAATAAAACATTAAAAATAGGTGTCCTTCCGCCATCTCCCAAAACCCTTATTAAAACAAGTATCAGCGTTAGTACAATAAAAGTCTTATTTCGTTTAGCAAGCCAAAAGTCTACAATCCCTATTACTTCCAATGATATAGCAATTGGTAAAATAATAAAGTTAGGAATAAAATTATTAAAACCTTTACTATATTCACTATCTTGTATTAAAGACCTAACATCATTTATTGATAATCCTTTTAACATAAAAAGAATTGATCTGATAAAGCTAGGTAAATAATAAACAATACAAATAATCACTAATATAATTAGTAAATTATACCTTATTGTTACCTCACCATTTTTTAAATAATTAGGAATTTTCAGTTTGATATTTTTCGATAATCTTGCCAGCATTGATCCAGCTAAAAAAGCTAAAACACCACAAAATATTATCAAGAATACATCATTTGATGCACTATACATATCTAAAAGTTGTAGTGAAGAAAGAAATACTACAAAGGTCCATAATGCAGAAAATATAATTCCGGGATTAACAATAGTTCTAAACTGTCTTGGAGATAATAATATGAAAAAAACTGTTGTCCCCAATAAAATCATATTAATATTCATTTTGTATCACCTATAGTTATATTTTATATGTTATATGTTACAAAAAATCTATATTCTATAATATTT
>DKYP01000022.1 GCA_002499945.1 Lachnoclostridium sp. UBA7097 | reverse complement strand
TGCAATTTTATTAAACTGCTCTGCTGTAAGCCCTGTAATTTCTTCTATTTTTTTATTTATCTGCGTAATTTTTCCATTAAACTGTGTACCATCAGGCATTGTAAGTTCTACTTTCCCTGCCTGCCTTATAATACCATATTTCCCGTCCTTATTCCTGCGCTTGCTTTTTCTCTCATATGCCGGAAATCTTTTTATTGTATAGATATCACTGCCATAACTGAAAGTAAATTCCACATATGTTTCCCTTTCATCAGAAGCATATTCGCTTCTCATCATAACACTTTTTCTCTCTTTGCCGCTCATGGTGTCATAAAGGGCAAACATTACCGCATCAAATATAGTGGATTTTCCTGAACCTGTATCACCAGCTATAAGGAAAAGCCCGTTTTGTACTTTATCAAATTCTATTACTTCAACTCCCCCATATGAGCCAAAAGCTGACATAATAAGTTTAACTGGTTTCATTATCCCCTGAACCACCTTCCATAAAATTAAAGCTGCCTGTTACTTATTGCTTCTTCTATAATTGCTTTTACAATGCTGCTTTCTTTTTCATTAATTCCACGTCCTGCCGTTTCCTTAAAAAATGCGCAAAATGCTTCATAGGGTGACAGTTCTTTAAAATCTGCCACATCTTCACTAAGTATCTGCCTTGTCCTTGTATTGTCTATTTTTATTTCAAGTATATTTTCAAAATATCCCTGTAATTGTTCTTTTACCATTTCTGGTATATCATCATCAGTAAGTGTAATGCTTATATAATCCTGCCTGTTTTTTTCATTTGCCATTGCAACAGCATCTATAAGGCTTCCTTTAAATTCTAATACATCATGCAGCGGGGTTAGTGGCAGTGTCCTTATATTTATACCATCTTTTTTATCCCTCGCTTCAACTACCGTTATGCTTTTATTATGCTTTGCTTCACTCACTGAATATTTAAGAGGTGTCCCGCAGTACCTGGATTTTTCCTCACCAACTGGCTGTGCCCCATGTATATGCCCAAGTGCTGCATAGTCAAAATCTTTTAACACTGCTATATCAACAGCATCTGTGCCACCTACAGAAACAGATTTCTGTTCAGAACCACAGGCTTGTGGCATGTTATTTCCATTTTTATAAAACTGGTGTGATAGTATTACATTCCTCTGTGTATAGTCAATATCTTCTTTAGCAAGCAATGCCTGTATAACAGCCTGTTCCCCTTCTGCTGCTTCACCAGGCATAAAATGGCGCACCATACCTGGCTTTATAAATGGCAGCATATAAAAAAAGACTTTGCCATACTCATCTTCTAAAATAACTTTTTCCAGCCTTTCATCTTCACTTTGCGGAGGCATTACTGATATGTAGATATTATGCTTTTCAAGAAAACTTTTGCCGTATCTGAGCCTTTCTGCTGAATCATGGTTGCCAGCAATAATTAATGATGGTATATTATCCAGTGATATAAGAAGCTCATCAAGGAGGGTTACGGCATTCCCTGCGGGGACTGCTTTATCATATATATCCCCGGATATAAGGACTGCATCAGGCTTTTCCTGCCTTAAATATGCAGAAAGCTGCCTGATAAAATCTTGCTGCTCCATATATAAACTATAACCATGCAGCTGCCTTCCAAAATGTAAATCTGATAAATGAAAAAATTTCATTGGCGTTCTCCGTTCTGTATATGAAATTATATATTTAATTTACTGTAAAATGCTTTATGCTTTCTTCAAGGTTCTTTGCTATCCTGCGCAGTTCTTCCATGCTTGCTGACACATGTTCTGAGTGCCCTGCCAGTACATCTGTTGATGCACAGACTTCCTGGGTGGCGGCTGCGTTCTGGCTTGCTATATCTGATAATTCTGATACTGTGCCTACTATTTCTTTTCTTGCATTGTCAAGGTATAAAACACTTGTTTCTATTACTTTCATGCTGTCTATTGATGCATTAAGCCTTTCCATAACCTCTTCTGTCATATCTTCTGTTTTTTGCATGTTTTTAGACTGTATATTTATTGTATTGTTTACTTTTTCCATAATGGCCACAGCCCTGCCTGAATCTTCTATAAGTTCTGTAACTATTTCATCTATCCCCTGGCTTGATTCATTTGACTGGCTGGCAAGGCTCTGTATTTGTGATGCAACTACTGCAAACCCTTTTCCGCTTTCTCCTGCCCTTGCTGCTTCTATGCTTGCATTAAGGCTTAAAAGCGTGGTTTCTTCTGCAATAGATGCAATTATTCTTGTCACTTCACTTATTTTCTGCGCTGATTCATTAGTCTGTATTGTCTGCTGCCCGATTTCCTGTATAAGCTCCTGTAAATGCAGGTTGCTTTCCATAAGTTCTTTTATTGTTTCTGCCATCCTGTTTTCAGAATCACGCATAGCATCTGCATTTTCTTCAAGGTCTTTCATTTCACTGGCTGTCTGTTCAATCTTTTTACCCATGCCGTTTACATTTTCATATGCAATGCCTGATATATCCGCCTGTTGTGAAGCACTTTCTGTAATATTGCTTACAGCAATCTTTGCTTCCTGCATTGACTGGCCTGTTTCTTTTGTTGTATTGCCAAGTTCTTCTGATGCCCCCAGTACAGCACTGGTATTATCTGCTATTGTTTCAATACTCCTGGTTAATTCCTCTTTCAGCTGCCCGATTGCCCTGTATAAATCACCTATTTCATCTGGCTTTTTAGAAAGCTTGCCATCTATTGCAACTCCAAGGTTTCCAGTTGCAACTGCCTGTACTGTTCCAATTCCTTTTTTCAGTGATGATGTAATTGAATTTGAAAATAATATAACAGCAACTATGCAACATGCCATAACTATGCACACTACTATAATTACAATACTAACTATCCGGTTTATTGCAGAATCTTTTTCTGCTTTATTTGCACCCACAAACACCATGCCAACAGGTTTTTCCACACCATTCTGTAACACTGGCACATAATAGCCATAATACATAACACCATCTATGGAAACTGAACTGCTGAAATATTCTTCACCACCATTAAGGACTGTACTGGCAACCTTCTCTCCTGCCTTAGAGCCAAGTATGCGGTTGCCATCTTTATCTTTTGCAGATGTCATTATGCGCTTGTCCCCATAGAAAAATGTTACTTCTGTGCCTGTTCTCTGGCTTATGCTGTCAACAAGGTTTTCTGACTTGGAAATATTATATCCGCCTTTCCATATATTTCCGTTAGATGCTTCTATATAATCCCCTGCGTTCTGGTCATATGCCGCAAATGTTGCTGTTGCTGCACTTTTCAGTGCTTCTTTTATTTCATCAATCATTGAGTTTTTTACTACTGTAACGGACATTATTATAACTACAATTCCAAGCAGAAGCAAAGGAAATATTGTTAATGCTGATATTTTTTTCTTTAATGTAATCCTGTATTTATTGTTCATATTAGCTCCTTAATGTTGTGTCTTTTGTGGCATAAATGGTATTTAATCTGCCAGCCTGACATTTTTATAATACCAGTTAATGCCTCCTTTTATTGTTGCATCATCAAGTGTACTGCCTGTGTTTCCTATTATACTTCCTGTATTTGTTTCAAGCTCACCATCAAATACATTAAATTCACCAGAAAGTATTTTAGAACGTTCTTCTGATACTTTCCCTGCTGTACCTTCCACGCAGAAACTTGCCGGTTCTGTAAGTTCTACAAGGCCTTCTGCCATGCCGCCGTAATAATTTTCACCACTATATGTACCATCTATAATACTTTCAACTGCTGATGTGTAATATGCACTCCAGTTCCATATAACACTGCAAAGGCATGAATCAGGGGTTTCTTTCCCCATATCTGAATTATAACCTATACCATATACCCCTCTTTCCTGTGCCATTGTCTGTGGAAATGCTGTGTCACAGTGCTGTGCCATAACATCACAGCCCATGTCAAGCAGTTCCTTTGAGGCGGATTTTTCTTTTCCAGGGTCATACCAGCTGTTTGTCACTTTTACATTTATAACTGCATCAGGATTAACAGATGCCACACCAATAGCAAACGCATCAATGCCACCTGTAACTTCTGAATTAGAAGAATCCATTGCTGCCACATAGCCGATTTTATTGGTCTTTGTATTCATTCCTGCAACTATCCCGCTTAAATATCTTGCCTGGTAAATCCTGCCAAAGTAATTGCTGAAATTCTTCCCATTGCTTTTATATCCTGTACCATGGAAAAAATAAACATCAGGATATTCCTCTGCTTTTTCCTCTGTCATATCCATATAGCCCCAGCTTGTTGTAAATATTATATTGCAGCCTTCTTCCACACATTCATCAATGGCTTTTTTAACTGCTTCATTATCTGTATCATCTATACCTGCTTTCCTGATAATTCTGTCACCAGGAATTGAAAGGTTGTTCTGCATTCCTTGTATACCCAAATCATGTGTATAGGAATAGCCGCCGCCTTCTGACGGGTCAGCAAGGTATAACACACCAATTTTTATATCTTCTTTCGGAATCCCTTTTCCTGTTTTATTATCCTCTTTTGAAGTGTCCGTTGTCCCGCTTTCCTCCTGCACATCATTAGTTGCGTAATCATCAATTACACCATTGCTGCCACAGCCTGGTACTGCAAGAATAACTGCTAAAATACAAGCGGCAAAACAATGTGGTTTCCCTTTCTTTAATTTAAAAAACATAAATTCCTATTTCCTCTCTCTGTAATAACTGGCAGAATTTGCACAGCCATGTTATTATAAACCTTTACAGTATAATAAGCAAGCAATACAGGTAATTGCAAGCCCTGCCAGCCTTAATTCTATTGTTTCTTCAAATTTTAATCCCCTTTACTGGTTTACTTTGAGGATATCTGCTAATCCCTCTAGTCCAATGTGCATTACTGGTACAACTGCATTCTGTTTAATCTGCCTGTAGTTGTAGTAACCAACTGTAAAAACTGCTCCTGATTCTGCAACTTCTGCCCCATAGTGTGTATAACTGCAGCGTGAACGGAGCCAGTAGCTGCATTTACCTATGGACTGTTGTGTTACTAGCGCCATTGTATCCTTGCTGGTACAGACCCTTACACCACGTGCATGGGCATAATCACTTGGTTTTATTCTTCTGTTCATCTTTTTATCTTTTTTATGTTCCCAGTCCATTTTTTCTTCCCAGAAACCATAAGCCGGGTTTCTAAGTTCTGGAATGGATAAAAGATATATTTTATCATTTGTATTATTACCATTGCCTGCCTTATATGATGGCATTGGTTCATTCTGCACCTGGGATGTTATAACTGCTTTCTGTTCAATGCTGTCAAATGCTGTATTCCAGAAATCATTATTAAGCCACTGGCGTAATGTGCAGTTCTCCCATGTTACAGATTCATTTACATCATTATATGGTTTACAGTCAATTCCCTTTTCTGCTGCTACAAAAATGGTCTTTCCGTCATTCCAGAGCACTTTCCATTTTATTTTTTCCCACTTAAAATAACGGAAAGGCGCATTTCCAAAAAAATCAGGGCTTTCTGTATTTTCTCTGGTAATTTTTCTATATTTTATGCCATTTACCCATGCATCGCCATTCTGGTTATATTCTGCTTCCCGGACAACAGAATCCAGGTTATCTCCTTTAATTTCTGTCTGTGGGTAACAGCCAAAATATATATAACTCCATATTGCTGCACCTGTGGTACTGTCATATACAGGATTTGCAAAAGATAAGTTACTTGTTTCTTCTGTTTTTTTATTTATATCCATTATTTCTCCTCCATTAATATTATAAATTATGGCTGCATATGTGTTCCAGCCATTATACATTGATGCTATTTTACCATAAAAAAACATATAATTCCATTTATATATGGATTTTTGAACAGAACCTTTACACACCAGGCTAAAAGAACAGTAAACTGGATAAGAATTAAAAAAGACGTAAAGCCTTTATTAAATTATTAAAGCCTTACATCTTTTTAATTTATATTTCTACAAATTATATATAAATTATGGTTATTTATGTTTTAAAATATCTTCAACATCTTTACGTAATGGAATTGCTGGTATTCCTCCTCTTTTTTGCACACAAAGGCTTGCTGTTGCATTGCCATATTCTGCACATTCTTTCCATTTCTCCCAGGTCATATTTTTTATATCTGCCTGGCTGCCAAGGTATTTTGATAAAAATCCTCCCCAAAAGGAATCACCTGCCCCTGTTGTGTCAGTTACTTCTGCCTTAAAACCAGGAATTTGCCCGCTATATCCATTTCCAGCTAAATAAACACCTTCACTTCCAAGTGTAATTGCAATAATATGCGGTCCTGCCTGTAATAATTTTAAAGCTGCTTTTTTATAATCTTTTTCCCCTGTAAGCAAAACACTTTCTTCATCTGAAACTTTTACCAGGTCTGCATATGGCATTACACCTTTTATTGTTTCTGCTGCATCAGATTCTTTTTTCCACAGTGGTTTTCTGTAATTGGGGTCAAATGAAATTACTGCTCCTGCTTCTTTTGCTGTTTTTACAGCTTCTATTGTTGCAGACCTTGCTGGTTCATCTGTAAGTGAAAGTGAACCAAAGTGGAATATCTGGCAGTTCTTTAATACATCCTTGTCTAATTCTTCCACAGACAAACATGTGTCTGCACCTGGCTTTCTTGCAAATGAAAAATAACGTTCCCCTTTTTCATTAAGTGCTACAAATGCAAGTGTTGTGAAAACAGTATTATCTTCTATAATATAGTCTGTACAGACACCTTCTTTTTTAAGTGTTTCTTTCAGGAAAGCCCCATGCATGTCTGCACCTGTTTTTCCAATTACAGCTGTTTTACATCCCATATGGCTGGCTGTTACCAGAAGGTTTGCCGGGGCGCCGCCAGGATTCTGCTCAAATAATTTCATTCCGTTTTCACTGGTGCCAGTTTCAGTAAAATCAATTAAAATCTCGCCTAATGCAGCTATATCAAATATTTTTGCCATTTTTTAATTCCTCCACAATTTCATTATAACGTTTCCTGTTTAAACGGTAGAAAAACAGTACAACTGCTGTTACAATCCAAAGTACCCCTGGAACTGTTGTAAATGCATGTTTCATTACTAATAAAACGGAATTATTCTGCTGCTGGTTTGCAACATATCCATATTTGCCAAGCATCCCTGCAAGCAAAGATGTACCAAGTGCCATACCCACTTTATTTCCCAGTGAAATAAAAGCATACTGGAATCCATCATTCCTAAGACCTGTTTTCCATTGCCCGTATTCTGCACAGTCTGGAATTATTGCATAAATTGCTGTATTAAATCCTGAGAAGAAGAATTGCACAAGACCAGAAAGTATATAAAACATTACCGGGTTCTCTTTAACGCTGAATAAACATAACACCAGCATGGAGCATCCTGTAAGCAGGGCGAATATTGAAGCTGCACGCCCTTTATTATTAGTCCTTTTAAATACTGGCTGGAAACAGGCTGCCCCTATAATTGAAGGGATAATTATACACATTGAATAAGAGGTATAATATGAGGCGTTGCCTTCAACATATGTGAAATAATAAAGTATATCTGCATTCCTGCCATATAATGTGAAACCAAACAGCACCTGGCCTGCCAGTGCCAGCAGATACGGGCGGTTCTGCATTACAGCTTTTATCTGTACTTTAATTGAAATTTTCTCTTTTTCAGGCATCTGTACTACTTCTTTGGTTTTAGCAAAGCAGAAGAAGTGGCATGCTGCAAATATACATCCATAAATAACTGCTACTGTAAGGTAGCCTGTTTTGGCACTGTTTTTTCCAAATGCTGTTACAAGCGGGACTGTAATAATATTTATAATTCCTATTGCAACCATTGCTGCTACAGAACGTGATGTATTAATTTTAGCCCTTTCATCAATACTCTGTGTCATTGCGCCGCAAAGTGTGCCATATGGTATATTTACACAAGTATAGCCTAAAACAAGAAGGCAGTATGTAATAACCATATAAATGATTTTGGCATTGTCCGGCCAGTCCGGATGCGCCCAGAATGTAAGTGCAAGTATTACTGAAGTGATGGGAGCTGCAAATAACAGCCAGGGACGGTAACGTCCCCACCTGCTTTTTGTCTTATCTGTAAGGCCTCCTATTATTGGGTCATTTATTGCATCCCAGAACCTTGAAAAAAGCATCAGGCCTGAAACTGCTGCCATACTTATTCCAAATACATCTGTATAAAATATCATTAAAAAGTTGCTTACAAACATCCAGCTGAAATTACACCCTACATCCCCGAATCCATATGCTATTTTACTTATCAGCGGCACTTTGCCATTATTATTTCCATTCTCCATATATAAACCCCTCTCTTTGTGCTGCATTTTTATTCCTGTACATTAATAATTACTTTCATTGTAGTTTCACGGTTATCATCAATATACTGGTACGCTTTTAAATATTCTTTAAATGGAAATGTTTTTGAAATTAATGGTTTTAACTGTACTTTATTTTCTTTTGTAAGGCGGATTGCGTCAAGGTAATCATCATGCCTGTACATCATTGTGCTTTTAATATCAAGTTCATGGTCATTGGCAACAGCCAGGTCTATTTCTGCCATTCCTGCAAATACTGCAACAAGTACAATAATGCTTCCTTTCCTTGCATACTTTATGGCCTGCCCCATTGTAATATTATTGCCTGCACAGTCATAGATTACATCTGCTTTATCAGGGCCAAATGCTTCTTCCATTGCTTCCCCGAAGTCTTTTTCCATTGTATTTACACATACATCAATTCCGCATTCTTTTGCCTTTTCAAGACGTAAACCACTTACATCTGTAACCATGACTTTTGCTGCACCCATTCCTTTTGCTGTCTGGGCAACAAGGTTTCCTATTGGTCCTGCACCAATAACAACAATATTCATGCCAGTAACATCACCAACCTGTTTTACCCCGTGTACAGCAACAGCAAGCGGTTCAATCATTGCACCCTCTTCAAAAGACATTTCATCTGGTATTGGCGTAACTTTTGAGGCATCTGCCACAAAAAATTCTGAAGCTGTCCCTGTTGTCTGGAAACCCATTACCTTCAATTCTTCACAAAGGTTATATTTGCCATGCCTGCATGGATAACATTTTCCACAATATACCTGCGGCTCAATAGTAACCTTCTGTCCGATATGTAAACCTTCCACAGCCTTTCCTAATTCTGTAATTTCTCCTGAAACTTCATGCCCCTGTGTTACAGGATAAGAAGTAAATGGGTGCTTCCCATGATATACATGGATATCCGAACCACATATCCCGATATTCATAACTTTTATCATCACCTGGTTATCTTTTACCTCTGGAAGCGGAACTTCCTTAAAAATTATTTCTCCTGGATTTGTCATAATCTGCTGTAACATAATAATCATCCTCTCTTTCTTAATTACTTTTATTAAATGTTTTATTAAAGTAACTAAATTATTGCATTTTTATATAGAATTGTCAATACCTTTTTGCATTTTTGCTGTTTTATACAATTCCCAGTCTGGTTTTTTATATATTTTGCATAAAAAAAGTGCAAAACTAATGTTTTGCACTAAAAATTTATATCTATCCAGCTGCTTTATATTGTTTCTATCAGTTCTTTGAAAAACTGCTTCGCCACACCAGCTGCTGATGTTTCTTTCTGGTAAGAGCAGTTTTTTAAATAACTTAAATCACCATCAAACAGGTTGTATTTAAAAATTTTCCTGCCAAGCTCTACCATATAATCTGGCAGGTATCCTCCCACATCACCACCTAATATAATATCTGTATCAAAGGACATACGCAGGTTTGAAATAAGTATTGCAAGGTTTTCAAGGTATTCATCCCATACTGCTGCCAAAGTCGGGTTTGTATTTATACCTTCCATAAAATCTTCAAGTTTCTCCTTGCCCCCATTTGTAAGGACACTGGCGGCACAATAAGCATCAGCGCATCCAGATTTACCACAATAGCATTTCCTGCCGCCAGGAAACAAAACCATATGCCCAAACTCACCAGCCTTGCGGTTCTTGCCTGTAAATAGTGAACCATCTATACAGACAGCCCCTCCAAGAGTATTATTTAATGAAAGGTATACAGAATTTTCCAGTTTCTTTGGATTTTCTGCAAGCATTGCTGCATTGGCATCATTTTCAAAATATACAGGCATGTTAAACATCTGTTCCATTACTTTTAAACTGTAATTCTCTAATTGCAGTGCATGTGATTTTACAAGGATTTTTTCTTTCTGGTTAATAATCCCGGGCAGGGAAATTCCCGTTCCAAGCACCTTATTTAAACTAACTTCTGGTTTACAGAACCCCTCTAGCATGGCTGCCAGATTACTGTAATAGGACAGGTCTGTATCGAACTTCATTCTGGTGTGTTCCTGTTTTATAACCTCACCACAGAAATTAACAAGAACCATCCCAATATGGTGTGCAGTGATATTTACACCCAGTGCATACTTGTAATCCTTTTGCAGGCCTATTAATACCGCCTTGCGCCCGCCTGTGGACTCTGACTCCCCCATTTCTGCCACTATCCCTTTGTCCATTAGTTCATTTACATTAGAAAGCACAGTAGGCATACTTAAATTTAGTTCTTTGGCAAGCCCTGCCTTTGAAATATTTCCATTATTTAACATATAGTCCAGTATATTATATTTTGTTGTATTTTTCTTATGGTATGGCATATCTTTATAACTCCTCTTTATTCCACCATTTCCAATAACTTCCCTGTAATATCCGCCATATTGGAAGACACCTTTTTTGTATTATTGGAAACCTGCACATTTTTTTCAACAACACTTGAAATTTTTTCTATCTGTTCTGTAGCATGTATTACAATATTGACATTCTGGTTTACCATTCTGGTTATCTTCTCTATATCCTGGTTTGCATTTTCAATATTTGCTACAGCAATATCAAAAGACTCTGCTGTCTGGTCTGTAATTTTCCTGCCGCTTTCCACTGCCCTCATTGAATTAGTGATAAGCTCATTGGTTTCCTTTGCTGCCTGGGCACTTCTTGTTGCAAGTTCCCCTATCTGTGTTGCTACAACTGAAAAACCTCTTCCCATTTCACCAGCCCTTGCTGCTTCAACTGAAGCATTTAATGAAAGCATATTTGTCCTTTGTGCTATTGAATTAATTTCGCCAATAATTTTCTCAATCGCTGTAGACATTTCGCTGGTTTTCTGCATAGAATCCTTTAACAGTTCCATCTGTGACTGTGTCTGCAAGATTTCTTTAACAGAATCCCCTGTTGCCTTTGTAATACTGCCTGAAGCACTGGCACTTTGTTTCAATTCTTCCACAAGCTGCTCCATTATCTTTTTTAAATCTTCTACAGCTTTTTCCTGTTCTCCAGTACCATTATAAATATCATCTGCATTAACAAGGGTTTCACCTGATACATTATTTAAATCCACACAGGCATTTTTAACATTCTGGATAAGAGTATTGTTACGTTCCATATCTTCTTTCTGCTGTTCTAAAAGTGCTTCATTTTCTTTTATATTCTGGCTTATATTTACCACCATTTTATTAATGCTTTCTGAAAGCATTTCAAACTCAGGATTTCCATGTTCATTAACTGTAATCCCAAAATTCCCGCCTGCAATATCTTTCATTAAATTACTGATATGGTTAATTCCTGTCACAATTTTATTATCTACCATATGGTTAATCATAAATAATAATATACAGAAAATAATTAAAAGGCTTAAAGATACCACTACTGTCTGGTTACGCCGCTCTTTATAGTATTCACTTGATGGCATAAAAGTGCCAATAATTTTGCCATCATATTCTTCTGCAAAATAATAACCTTTTTCACCATTAATTACTGCCCTGCCATTTCCTGTAAGGTCTTCTGGAAAACCAGCTTCTGCTGCATTTTTGCCTATAAGCGAATCTTCTTTATGTGCAAGTATTTCCCCGTCACTGCTTATTGCATATACATATCCTGTCTGGCCAAAATCAATAGTCTTCATAACTACATCAAGTGCTGAACTGGCAATCATTTTTTCAAGTACCTCTGGACGTACACCAATCTGTACGAACCCCTTTGCATCAGTTCTTGCCACACCAATGTACTGCATTACAATGCCATCTGCCACATTTTCCTGCGGCTCTTGTACAATTTCAATAGAAGGGTCACTGTTAATTACCATAAATGCGTTTGACTGTTCACCACTTTTCATATCAAACCCAATATAGTTATCTATTGTACTGCTCCTTATAATCCCATCCTCATCAATAATATGTAACTCATTTACCATAAGACGGTCTTTAATTTCATCCAGCTTATCTGCATTGCCATAAATTGAACTGTCAGCAGCAAGCAGGCCGGCAAATGCCCTTGCTTTGGCAAGGTTGTTCTCCCCAAGATTATTTATAAGGTCCTCTTGGCTCTGCTTGTTATTTTCTAGTTTTGTTTTTACATCCTCAAGTTTATCCTGGCTTGATATCCTGTTGTTACTTTTACTTATAAATGTCTGCAATGCAAAAATAGCAGTAATCGTAAAAACCAGCGCTACTGCCATATAGATAAAAAGACTTTTTGTAAAAATTTTCTTCATATAAAACCCCTTCCTTATAATTAAGTAAGATAATATGTGCCGCTTTGTAACCGCAATATGTTAATTCTAACATCTGGCTTACAAAAATACAAGACTGGATTTAATATATATTGTGCAAAAACGGGTTTATTTTATGCAGTATATTAAAAAACAGGACATATTTTTAATATGGTTTGCATTTTACATACTGCCCTGCTGGTTTTCCATATCCAGAAGCTGCTGTTTTAATTTTATCCCGCCTGTATACCCTGTCAGGCTGCCATCAGCCCCTAATACCCTGTGGCATGGGACTATAATTGAAAAAGGGTTGTGCCCTACAGCGCCGCCAACTGCCCTGGCGGACATTTTCCTAATTCCCCTCTGCCCTGCTATAACTGCTGCAATCTCCCCATAAGACATTGTACTGCCATATGGAATTGATAACAGGATTTTCCACACAGTTTTACGGAATGGTGTTGCACCTTCCATTGATAACTTTGGTGTAAAACCAGGGTTTCTTCCACTAAAATAAATATCAAGCCATTTTTTTGTTTCTTCAAAAACTGGGAGTTCCTTTTGTATCTGTTCCCCTGTAAGAGTGCTGCCAAAATATTTCTGGCAGTCAAACCATAATCCTGTAAGGGCATTGCCATCACTTGCCAGTGTTATTCTTCCAAGTGGTGAATAGTAATAGTATATGTACATCTGTTTTCTCCTTTATTTATGTATCTTTTTATTTGTCCCCTGTGCAGGGTCTTTTGCTTCCGGGACTGCCCCTCCTGCCACCGCCCAGAAATACAGGCTTGCAACGCTGCAATAAGGCGAAAGCCTTCTCTGGTACTTTTCAAATAGCTTTTTATCAATTTCCCTGCGGTGGTATACCATCCTCATGCCACGGTGTATTGCCAGGTCGTTGTAACTTAATATATCAGGACGTTTAAGGCAGAATAAAAGTATCATCTCCGCAGTCCATATGCCTATGCCTTTTAAACCCGACAGTGCCTTTATAGCTTCCTGGTCTGGCATTTTTTCTACTGCACCAAGGTCAAATTCCCCTTTAATAACCTTTTCAGAAAAATCCTTAATATATCCTGCTTTACGGAAAGTTATCCCAAATGACTGGAGTGTAGCAATATCTGTATCTGCTATATTTACAGGGGATACCTCACCAAAGGCATCCTTCATTCTCTGCCATATTGTTGCCTGTGCCTTTGTAGAAATCTGCTGTCCTGTAATATGATGTATGACTGAGGAAAATAAACTGTCATCAGCCTGCCTTGTGATATGCCCAATCTTGTCAATTACATCCCCAAGGCGTTTGTCCTTGCTTTTAAGGTATTCCGTTTCCTTCTCTCCATATTCTAAAAACACATCAAACCTCCATATTTATATTTATTATAAACATCCCATGGCAACATTATAATATACCCTGTTAATACTTATACCGGTGAATATCTGGCAATTATTGCAGATACATAATTTTATACCGTTTCCCTTATAATTACAAGCACTATCAAAAAAATAAGAAATAAATATATGGCAAAATAAAAAATGCTTAAAACCTTTGTAAATTTGATTTCAAGCATTTTTTTATTAAAGCTGTTTTGCCCATACAATCCCTGGATAAAGCTTTCCTGTTCTTATAAAATATTCTGCTGCTTTCACTCCTGCCTCAATATCATTAATAGCAAGATATTTCTCAACTGGTGACTGCCCGCCGCTTTCTAATGGTGATAATTCCTCTGTATCTGCATAGGAAGGGTTGTATGAATAATATACCTGTTCCTCACCATCATTGCATGAACTATATCCAATAGCAAGCCATTCACCATCACATATTACCTCAAATGTATCTTCCTCACCATATGGGATTAAAGAAAAAATAACATTTATTCCTTCTGGTATCTGTTTTAATATGCCAGAAACAAGTTCCTCTGTTATCTCATCTTCTTCATAATTCCCGTCATAATTTGGGTAATATTCAATATGTTTTAATTTGAGTGCCTTTTTATCAAATGCTGGAATATTATCCTGTTTTGGAATAATTTCTAACTCCATAACCATGCCCTTTCTTAATTTTAAATGCTATTCCAAAAACCAGTAAAGCATTAATAATTGGTTTGAAATAAAGTTCTTTCTAAAATATAAATCTTTATATCT
>DKYP01000014.1:43156-43335 GCA_002499945.1 Lachnoclostridium sp. UBA7097 | reverse complement strand
ATAATAATTTAATAAAAAAATATCTTAAGAAAAATTTATATGGATTTAATATGGACATGCTGGTATAATCTCTTAATAAACAGACATTAAGGGGATGCTTGCTATATGAAACAACAGGTTATATCAGATAAAGCAATAATAATTGTAGAAGATGAGAAAGAAATCCTTGATTTATTAAA
>DKYP01000014.1:42666-42848 GCA_002499945.1 Lachnoclostridium sp. UBA7097 | reverse complement strand
CTTTATCTTGGGAATGAGGGTTTTAAGGTGGTTTCTTTTACATCATCAGAGGGAGTTATAGAATATATAAACAATAATCCTGTGGATTTGGCAGTGCTTGATGTAATGCTTCCGGGGACAGATGGTTTTACAGTCCTGCGGGAGATAAGGAAGAAGTGGTTTTTTCCTGTAATAATGCTTAC
>DKYP01000014.1:0-42316 GCA_002499945.1 Lachnoclostridium sp. UBA7097 | reverse complement strand
GCAGATGATTATATAACAAAACCTTTCCATCCGCTTGAGGTGGTTGCAAGGATAAAAGCGCAGTTAAGGCGTGCAGGGGCTTATAATGTATCTCTTTCCAAAGAAGAGGAATACTATAATATACGTGGGCTTGAAATATTTCCTGACAGGCACAAGGTAGTGCTCTATGGAGAGGATATTGAACTGACACCAATGGAATTTTCCATTGTGCTTTATCTTTGCCAGCATCTCAACCAGGCAGTTACTTCAGAGGAGTTATTTGAACAGGTATGGGGTGAAAAATATCTTGGCAATAATAATACAGTATTTGCGCATATTGCCAAAATCAGGGAGAAACTGCATGAAAATGCAAGAAAGCCCAAATTTATTAAGACTGTATGGGGAGTAGGATACCGCATGGAGGAATAAAATGGATAAAAGAGTACAATATGAAGTATCAAGGGCATTTTTAAAGCGTTTTCTATTTAATATGCTCCTTTATGTGCTTTTTGTTGTAGTAATGGCAGAAACAGGCTGGTTTTACTGCAATTCAAAAATATGGTATCCACATGACAGAATTTATCCGTTAATACATTTCCTGCATAAAAATTTTATGTCAGTTTTCTTATTTGTAGTATGTTCTGGGGCTGTAATTATAGCATGTATACATTTCTTCTGGATTGCTTCAATGCTTGGCAAAGTAACACAGGAAACAGGGAAACTTTATTCAGGCAATACGGAAGCTGTCAAATTGCCGCCACAGTTAAAGGAAATGGAGAAGCAGCTTAATTTTATTATGTCAAATGTGCGCAAAAGCAGGAAAGAGGCTGATGAGGCGGTACAGCGCAAAAATGACATGATTGTATATATGGCGCATGATTTAAAAACGCCGCTTACATCTGTATTAGGATACATTACACTTGTAAAAGATGAGGACGGGCTGCCAGCAGTCATACGCAAAAAGTATCTTGGCATTGCCATGAAAAAGGCAGAGAGGCTTGAAGATTTAATTAATGAATTTTTTGAGGTTGCAAGATATAATTTTACACAGATGGCACTAGAGTATTCAACAGTAAACCTTACAGTAATGATAGAACAGCTTTTATATGAATTTAAACCGGTTTTTAACAAGAAGGGATTATTTTATACCACAGAACTTGGACCAGATATTATGGTTTCATGTGATATTGAGAAGATAGAACGGGTATTTGATAATCTTTTCAGGAACGTTGTAAATTACAGTTATGCAAATACAGAGATAAAAGTTTCATTAACAGACAATGGGGAGGATGGTATTAAATTTATTGTTGAAAACCACGGCAAAACAATACCTGCAGAAAAGATTGCCTGCATATTTGACAGGTTTTTCAGGATAGACAATTCACGTTCAACAGAAACAGGCGGTGCAGGACTTGGGCTTGCAATAGTTAAGGAAATAACAAGCCTTCATAACTGGACTGTAAAGTGTGAAAGTGAAGAAGAAAAGATAAGGTTTATAATTGGTATAGGCAAAGGGCAGGAAGGAAAAGTTAAAAATGCTGATTAAAAAAAGATTTATAAAATTATGCAGCATATTTATAGCTGCTGCATTAATAACGGGCTGTGGAAATACAGGCAATAACAGTAACACAAGCAGTACCAGCAATTCTGGCAATGGAGGACTGCCAGATAAAATGCCTTCTTTTACAACAAAGGATTTAGAAGGAAATACAATAACAGACAGTATTTTTAAAGGGAAAGATTTAACAGTGGTAAATATATGGGGGACTTTCTGCGGTCCTTGTATCGGGGAAATGCCAGAGCTTGGGGAGTGGTCAGAAGAAATGCCAGAGAATGTACAGCTTATAGGGCTTGTATGTGATATTGAAGGCGAAGATGACAGTAAGCGTAAAGACCTTGCAGCAGAGATTATGGAAGAAGCAGGGGCAGATTTTACCAATATAATCCCTGACAGCAGTTTTAACAGCCTGCTTGAATGGGCAACAGGAGTGCCAGCAACAATTTTTGTAGACAAAGAAGGAAATATTACAGGAGAACCAATAATTGGTGCGGATGTAGATTCTTATAAAAAGTTTGTAAAGGGTTATATTAATGGAAAGTAAGAAAAGAAACATGGCAAGGGCAGTAGTTTTAATAATTGCTTGTGCATTTATAATATATGGCATAACAAGGAATGAAACAGCTGTGGTATTAAATAAAGCAGTAAATATATGCCTTGAATGTATAGGGATTGGGTGACTGTTATGAATATAAAACAAGGTATAAAGAGAAAAATATTCCAGGTTGCTGCCTTTGGGTTTTCTAATGCACATATAATGAACTTTAAAGGAGGCAGGATTTACCAGGGCAAATGGAAAAATTTCTGTAACCCGGGGCTTAACTGTTATTCCTGCCCTGCGGCAACCCTTTCCTGCCCTATAGGGGCATTACAAGCAGTAAATGGTTCAATGGAATTTAATTTTAGTTTCTATGTAACAGGGCTTTTGCTTGCCTTTGGTGTGCTTTTTGGCAGGGGGATATGTGGATGGTTCTGTCCATTTGGGCTTTTGCAGGAACTCTTGTATAAAATCCCTGTTCCAAAATTTAAACTTAAAAAATGCTTTCTATACATAAAATATATAATACTTGTAGTCTTTGTGCTTGTGCTTCCTGTAGCCGTTACAAACTTTATGGGGATGGGAAAACCTGCTTTCTGCCAGTTTATCTGCCCTGCCGGGACACTTGGAGGCGGAATACCGCTTATTGCCACACACCCGGAACTGCGGCAGGCAATAGGAAAGCTTTTTTCACTGAAAATATTTATACTAGCTGTAACAATTACCGGCTGTATATTTATATACCGTTTCTTCTGCAAAACAATATGCCCGCTTGGCGCAATTTATGGCTTAATGAATAAGATTAGCATATACCACCTTGAAACAGACCAGCATAAGTGTATAAACTGTGGCAAATGTAAAAAAACCTGTAAAATGGAAGTGGACCCTGTAGCAAATCCAGGCTCCGCAGAATGCATACGGTGCGGGGAATGTGTACAGGCATGTCCGGAAAAAGCACTTTACCTGGGATTTAAAACATATAATAAAAAAGCAGCAATGCCAGATAAAAAATATAAATAAAAAATACCTGTGGCTTATACATTATATATTGCCAAAGCCACAGGCATAAAATTAAATATCAATTATAGAAAAATCTATATCTAAATCTTCATATATTCCAGCCTTTACAGTATCGGAAAATGAATACTCCTCCATAGAGCCATTTTCAAAATTATATACCATAATCCTGTTCTTAGGATAATCCACAATCCAATATTCACGCACACCAGAACCCTGGTACTTTAAAGGTTTTAATAAATAATCCATATACTTACTTGAGGGGGAAACAATCTCAATAACCCAGTCAGGAGCGCCATTACAGCCCTTATCATTAAGTTTGTCCCTGTCACAGACCACACTTATATCAGGTTCAACATAATTATGGTTATCCGCATTTAAAAATACAGCAAACGGGGCAGGATATACTTTGCATATGCCATTCTTACCATCAATATAATTTCCTATTATCTTGTCTAAATAATGCACTATCTCCTGATGCAGCCTGTCGGGTGCTGCCATCATATACATCTGCCCGTCAATCAGCTCAGCCCTTTCTCCTTCAGGTAATCCATAAATATCATCAATAGTGTAATTTACATATTTCTGTGCCAATGCTATAAAATCACCACCTTTCTTCCTTATTATACTTATTATATCAAGTATAATTTATATATATTATAAAGAATATCCCCATAAGTTACGCACCTGCGGCATTATTTTGTCAATGCTCCATGTTTTCTGGCTGTTCTCTTTACTGTTAGGGTCATTTACAATTATATTGCCATTTCCATCTGTACCTGTAAGTACTATAAAATGCCCTGTTGTTGTAAAATCACCTGGCCCCATGCTGCATATTATAGGGTTTCCAGAACTTAATTCCTCAAGTATGCTGTCCCTTTCAAAGTTCACCTCATGGTAAGTTAAGCCAATTATACTGGCACCATAAGTCATTAAATCCCATGAAGAACCAGAACCTTTAACATAGAAACCATTATTTTCTGCCATTTTAGCGACTTTATAAGGATTCCATTTTGTTTTGCCAGAAAGCCCGCATTGTACCATGGAAAGGCATGTTGGGCCACATCCTGTAACAGCCAGGAAATCACCACCATATTCCCTGTACCCCCATCTCTGGTCCCATTGCAGGAAAAGAGGGATACTGCCTTCCTTAACATCATTTTTAATATTAATCTTTCCTTTTTTATCTTTCAATTCTTTATAACCCAGCACAAAATCCTTTGTTTCCGGGTGTTTTTCAAAAAGTGTAACCAGGCTTTCAGGATAATTTTCTTCTTTAAGCTGCTTTAACAAATCATTTATTTCACTGGCAGGAACACTTTCAGAAGTGTAATTTCCTGTATTATCCCTGCTGTTAATTAAATCAAAAATAATGCCTGAAAAAAATTTAGAAATAATAATACACATCAATATAAAAAGGCATAGTATAAAAAAACGTATAATACCACGGAACTTCTTTTTTTTCTTTCTTTTATTCCAGTTGTTTCTTGCAGGCGGCATAGTATTATTTCTGTTATAAGAAATTAAAATATCATTGTTTGCAATGCTGTTATCCATAATCTGTACCTTCCTTTACTATTATTCTTGTCATGCAATTGTTTTATATACGTATATTCTACCAGATAATGGACTGTCATCTTTCAAGATAGTCTTATAAAAAACTTATCATTTTCTTAAAATTTATAAGTTTTTTCATAAAACAGAAATAAAAATTGACCGTTTTATCCGCTGGATTGTATATTAAGTGAAAGGATGAGTACAATGGATAAAATAAATTGTTATTAATCCAGTGCTTTGTTTAGTTCTTCTGTACCTTTAAGCACGAACCTTCCGTTTTCAATTATTTTGACAGAGTCCCCCTCTGTGTTATGGACTATAATATCCCCAAGTTCATTATAAGGAATTGTAATATCCGTATGGCAGTTAAAGTAAGCATGGTTTGCATCTGTTTCCCTAAGTTTTGAGAAATCATTTTCTTTACATTTCATTTCCTTGCCATCAGGATTGTATGTGCGCATGTCCTCTTCATGTGAAAAACATGTATCACCTATTGCAAAGTGCGGGCCTGTTTTTTCTTTTATGAGGATTGGCAATTTATCTGATATATTATATTTCTGTCCCATCTGGTAGGCTGTAGTATTTGTGCCTATTGCAAATTCACCCATTGGCAGTGTTTTATGCTGGTACAGCAAGTTTTCACGTATATATCTTTTATTTTCTTCTTCTGTATTAAAATTACTGCATGAATAATCTGTGATTACACCGTCTTTAAAAGTTAATCTTAAATCATTATATACAAGCCCGTCCAGATAAATTGATGTTGAATGTAAAAGCCCGTTTGTACCTTTTAACTGTGGTGATGTAAATACTTCGCCAAGAGGTATATTGACATCATCAAGGCAGTTTTCAAATTTTGTTTCCTTACCAGGATTATTTACAGGGGATAAGGCAACTGTTATATTGGTAATATTTTTGCCACGTCCTGTTATTGTTACATAATCCCCGGTATCAAGTGCATTAATAATGCATGTCTGGATTTTTTCATATAGTGAAGAATTTAGTGTATTTACTTTTATTGTTGCATCAAATATTTCTTTATAATCTGCCCCGATTTCAGGTACAGGGTAAGCAATTATTGTAAAGCTTGTTGTGTCCCCAGGTATAAATTCATTGTTAAGGAGTGAAGCTGCAGCCATATAATTTGTACGTTGTTCCTGCTGTTTTTCATTATAGCGCGGGGCTTCTTTTTTATCTGCTGCGGTAAAGTCTTTCATGCCGAATGTTTCCATAACAGCAATGCCTGAATATAAGGAAGCCTTTTCTTTCAGGTCTTCAAAGGCTTTGCGCTGTGCGCCCAGGCGGCGGTCCGCAAATGCTTTGTCAAATATTATGGATTCGTCCATGCGGTGGTCATAGTTGTACTGCCTGTTTGCACCGCTGCCATAACAGCCGTTTTTACTGCCAGATGCACGGTATATAAGACTGTAGTCTGCCATATAGATACAGGATTGCAGGCCCATTTTACTGAACTGGCGGACTGCTTCTTTTACAATTCTTTCAAAGCCAAGGGCATAGCGTATATTTACAGTTTTCTTTTTTGAAAGGTCAATGCGGTATGCTTCAAATCCTTTCCTGTATCCTTCTGTAAATGTTGCTGCCATATTTTTTATGTTATCTTCTGGGAGTGTGCTTAAATATTTGGAAGTTTCTAGTTCATTACTGGAAATATATTCCCCAAAAAGATATAAATAAGACGGGTCTGAAAGGTCTTTTTGCATAATTATATCTGTGACGGGTGACATTTCTGGCTCTAAAAGCAGGTGCATCCTGCCAGCCGCCATAATATCTGCATAGTCAAAGAAATAATAATATATTGCATCACGTACTTCATTTATGGCAGAGAGGTTGTCCTCAAGGATATTATAAACCTGTATATAAAGTTCAAGTGATGATGCAAGGTAAAATAAGCGTCCTTCAAATGCATGTATAATATTTCCACGGAGTTCTGTATATAGGACGCAGAGAAGCGTACCAAGTTCCTTGCCAAGTTTTCCAGTTGCAAAGCATGGGTTTGCATAACTTTTCTGGTAATTATCCCCTTCAATATCTTTATAAAGTGACTGGTTAAGGTCTTTAAGCCCTGTAATGTCCATCTGGTATAACCCGCCAGAACTTACGAGATTGTAAGCTTCGCAGGTTTTTATAAGAAAAGCGGATGTCTGGTTAAAGTATGCAGCGGTTTCTGCGGGAAGGCTTGTACCTGTTTTTGTTTCACTGTTTATTAATTGTATCCGTCCAGAGGCAAGCCCGTATCTTTCGGTATATAGCTGGTTTTCATTAATTATATATTGGTTGTTTGTCATTTTAATCCCCTTTATAGTTCTTTTGAAATTATTTTTAGAAGAGTTTCTATCCTTTTCTGGCAGGTGTGCCCTGACTGTATTTTATTATATGCGTTCTGGGCAATTTTAGCCCGCAGGCTGTCGTGTGAAAGGTAGAACCCTGTTTTGTCTTCTAGTTCTTCTATATCTTCAAATATAACAATATCTTTTCCAGGTGTAAAGTAATCCATAAGTTCAATGCGCAGGTCTGTAATTAAGAAACCGCCACAGCCTAATATATCCCATACACGTAAAGGAATGCCGGTTTTAATGTTTGGTATTGTCATATTCAGGTTTATAAGGCTTCCTGCAAAGATAACAGGCATTTCTTTATGGTAATCTGCCTTTCCATGGCGTTTAACAAGTAAAAGCCCGCCAGTGTCACTTCCAGTAAAAAGATGCAGGAAGCATTTGCGGTTATTAAAAAGGTTTTTATTAAGGTAAACGGAAAGCCTGTTAAGGCATAAGTTACGCTGCATTGATGCTGCTTTAAAACCAAGTACAGTTGTTGAAAAAAGTGTGCGTATATCTGCAAATGAACCTTGTGACTGCCTGTAGTCTGTTATTTCTTCAATCTGCCTGCATATGCCGGGAGTGAGGAGTTTCTCTATAATATTTCCTCCTGATACCTGTAACTGTGCATAAAGTGCCCCGTCAAAATACCCGCATAAATAATCAGGCAGCTTTGAGGAGATATTGTCAAAAGAATTTTTCTCATAAAGGCTGCCTATAAAAGATACATCGTAAGCAGAAGAAGTGTTGTGTTTTAAAATATTGTTAAAATTGCCTGCAGCAAGGGGCAGGTGGTAAATATGTTTTATACCAAGGCTTTTAAATTCTTCATAATTGGAGCGGTCAAATGTAAATATAAAATTAGTATCATAAAATACAGCGTTATTATACATTGCAAGAAGGGGGCTGTCACAGTTCCAGCATACATACGGCGTCCCTGTTTTATGGCAGGCAGTGGCAAGTACAGGGAAAAAATTAATTGAAAATAATATGTCATAGCCGCCAGCTTTAAGTTTGCCTGAAACGGTATATGTAAATTCTTCATCTTCCTCAATATTGCACGGCTGTAAAGTTAAAAGTGTTATGCTGCACCCGTTTTCTGAAAGTGCATTTATGACATCTTCCTGGTTGTAAGAATTCCACTTATATACTAATACTTTCATAAATTCTAGTCCTTGCTGTTTTTGTTTTTTTATGATACCATTATAACATAATATACAAAAAAATCTATATGAGTTTTAAAGGAGGAGCATTTGAGGATGAATAAACTTAAAATTGGTACTACTATATATATTACATTTATTTCAATGTTAATATATATACTGGCTCTTGCATTAGGTAATTATTATGTTATACAAAAAGAGGCAGATAATAGCAGTATTCTTTATAATAATTATGGCAAGGTACAGGGTGATGTGTCAATGGGGTATGCATATTTCCAGGAGATAAAAGCTGATATAAGGAATGTACTTTATCTCTATGCGCGTGATGCCGGACAGAGGGATTTAGCAATAGAAGATTTAAATACAGCAAGGAAAAATATGGAGGATTCATTTGCAAAAGCAGAGAAAGCTTTTCTGGATGAGGAACTTTTAACAAGGTATAAAGATGCACATGAAAAGATAGGAATATATCTTAGTGATGTAGACCAGTGCCTTTTATATGTATCACAGAATAATATTGCACAAGCAAGAAAGCATCTTTCTGATAGTGGGGTAGGGACTGCAAAGGAAGCAGCAGGTTTAATTAACCAGCTGATTAATAAGCTGGATGAAGAGGCCCTGCTTATGATTGGTAAAGAAACAAAAGACAGGCATGTTTCTAACACAACGGTTTCAATTTTCCTTTTGTTTGTTATATTAAGTGTGTTATATTCATCACACCTTTTAATTAAACTTTTACGCAACCCTATGATTAAACTTGAAGATATTGCAAGCAATATAGCTGCTGGTGATATAAACCATGATATGGAAAGGGTTAATAATAGCAAAAATGAGATAGCAATATTACATAACAGCTTCTGTGATATGGTTGATAACCTTAAGAGGCAGGCAGAGGCACTGGAAGAGCTTTCTGCCGGGAACCTGGATATAGAGTATACACCAGCATCTGCAAATGATGTGGTTGGCAAGGCTGTAGAAAAGCTTATCAGGGATAATAATACAGCATTTGGGGTAATAAGGAATGCTGCAAAGCAGATTACCATTGGTTCCGGACAGATAGCAGAAGCAAGCCAGACACTTGCACAGGGTTCAACAGAACAGGCAAGTGCAATACAGCAGATTGCGGCTTCTATTACGGATATTGCAAATAAGACAAAAGATAATGCTGCACAGGCAAGCAAGGTAAACAGCATTGTAATGGAAACAAAGGATGATATTTCAGATGGCAATGGATATATGAATGAAATGGTTGAGGCAATGGAAGAGATTAATGAGGCATCTGAAAATATACAGAAGGTTATAAAGGTTATTGATGATATAGCATTTAATACAAATATACTTGCACTTAATGCTTCTGTTGAGGCGGCAAGGGCAGGTGAGCAGGGCAAAGGTTTTGCTGTAGTTGCAGAAGAAGTAAGGAATCTTGCGGGAAGGTCTGCACAGGCATCAAGCCAGACAGCAGATATGATAGAGGACTCTATCCAAAAGGTAAAGAGAGGCTCGGAACTTGCACGGAAGACGGCAAAATCACTTGGAATTATATCAGAAATGGTTGATAAAGTTACAGGCCTTAGTACAGCCATAGCAGAAGCATCAGATAACCAGGCCTTAGCAACGGCACAGATAGACCAGGCACTGGCACAGGTATCACAGGTGGTACAGACAAATTCGGCCACAAGCCAGGAATGCGCATCTGCAAGTGAAGAACTTTCAGGGCAGATACGTGGTCTTGAAATGCAGGTATCAAGGTTTAAGCTTAAAGGACAGGCAGAACCACAGCAGCAATATGCGCTGGAATATAATGGGGCAGATGACAGCCCGGTAATGATTGGAAGCAGTGATGCAAAGTATTAAATAAAATTAAAGATAGCAGATGCAGACAAAGGACAAACTAATACATTGTCCTTTGTTTGCCCTTTATATATTCCATATTTTATAGTATAATAATATTAATTATACAAATCTGTTGTTTACCATGGGATTTTTAATGTGGGGTGAAAAGGAGGGTTGTGCATGAGTACAAGGCCTATTGTTTATAATACAAAAGAAATGCGGCAGATTCTTGAGGGGAACGGGTTTAAATTATCAAGGCAGAGCGGGGACCATTTTATTTATACTGACGGGAACAGGACAGTATCTATAAATTACCGGATTAATAAGATGGTGGCATTAAGGCTTATTAAGGAGAATAACCTTGATACATCTGTATTAAAAAGAGTAAAGAAAATGCGCAATAAAAATGAATAATAAATTGTAAATAAAATGGATTTAAAGGAGAATTTATGACCCTTTTTGTTTTAGTTATTGCTTGTGTAATATTGCTTTGTGTACTTGCAGAGAAGTTTTCTGATAAATTCGGCATGCCTGCATTAATTTTATTTATGTTTATTGGTATGCTGTTTGGAAGTGACGGGATATTTAAAATACCATTTGATAATTTTGTACTTGCAGAAAATATTTGTGCAGTAGCGTTGATTTTTATTATGTTTTATGGAGGATTTAATACAAACTGGCCGGTTGCAAGAAAAGTTGCCGCAAAGTCAATTGTGCTTTCCACGGCAGGTGTCATAGTAACAGCTGTTATTACTGGGTTTTTGTGCTACTTTATAATGGGGATTTCAGCAAAGGAGAGTTTTCTTATTGGTGCTGTACTGTCCTCAACTGATGCAGCAAGTGTATTTGCAATTTTGCGTAAAAAGAAGCTTGCCCTTATAGATGGCACAGCGTCTGTGCTGGAGGTGGAAAGCGGAAGTAATGACCCTGTTTCATATATGCTTACAATTATAGCTTTAAGTTTTATGTCACCTGGGGAAAATGGAAACATAGCCATTACTGTAATTAAGCAGGTGCTTTTTGGTGTAATTATTGGTATTGTACTGGCAAGGCTTGTTATAACAGTCCTTGTAAAAACAAGCATTGTTTCGGAAGGGCTTGATACAATTTTTATTATAGCAGTAGTCCTTGGGTGTTTTGGAATAAATAATGTACTGGGCGGGAATGCATATCTTAGCATTTATTTGTTTGGTATTATTGTTGGTAACAGCAGGATACGGAATAAACAGAACTTAATCCCGTTTTTTGATGGTGTGACAAGCCTTGCCCAGATTTCAATATTTTTTTTAATAGGTCTTTTATCATTTCCGCATCTTATGCCGGCAATTATTCCAAAGGCACTTGCAATAGTTGTGTTTTTAACTATAATTGCAAGGTCTGTGGCTGTCTTTGGGCTGATGCTTCCATTCAGGTGCAGTGCAAGGCAGTGCCTTTTAATTTCATGGGCAGGGCTTAGGGGTGCATCTTCGGTGGTTTTTGCCATAACAGCAGTGGCACATGATATCCCGGTTAAACAGGATTTATACCATATAGTATTTATGGTATCATTATTTTCAGTTGCAATACAGGGAACACTTCTTCCTGCTGTAGCCAGGAAGTTAGGCATGGTAGATGAAAAATCAGATGTAAGGAAGACATTTAACGATTACCAGGAGGAAACAGCATTACAGCTTATGAGAATGCATATCCCTAAAGGGCATAGCTGGGAGAATAAAAGAATATGTGAAGTAAATATGCCAACTGGCTCACTTGCAATTATGATTAAAAGGGGCAATGAAACAGTAATAACAAAAGGTGGCACAGAAATATATGCAGGGGATGATATTATTCTTACAGTGCCTCCATATGAACCAAGTGAGCAGGATAAACTTGAAGAACATAATATTTTAAAATCCGACCCATGGTGCGACAAAGCAATAGAAGAACTGGATATTCCAGAAGACTTGCTTATTGCAATGATTGTACGGGATGAAGAAACTGTTATACCTAACGGGCAGACGGTATTAAGGGAAAATGATACAGTAGTTATGTACAGGTAGTAATATATTGTTGCATAATAGAAGGATAAAAATGTATGTTCACTTTGACATATTGGTATATTTACTCTATAATAGATAAATACTAAATACATGGAGGGTATATAGATGCCAAGTAAAAGAAAGAATAAAAGGGCAAAAAGGGAGCAGAGGAGAGCAAGACATAACCAGAATAATAAGAAAGAAGGCGCCATTATGACAGAGAACATAAGTGTTACAGAGGATGTTACAAAAGAAACGGAAGATACCAAAGCAGAAGAGGTGGCAGTAACCATGCCAGAAGAGGCTGCAGAGGATAAAACAGCAGAAGTAGTAGCAATTGAGGCAGTTGAAACTGAAGCAGCCAAACCGGAAGAAGCTGTAAGCGTGCCAGAATGTAACTGCAAGGAGGATAATGAAGTGGAGAACAAGAAACCAGAAAATGTAACGACTATTACTACAAAGGAAGCAAGCCATAAGTTATATATCCAGTATAATGATTTAGAATTTAGTGATGAACTTATGTTTGAGGCAGCAGTAAATGCATATTGTAATGAATATGGGCAGGACAAGTCATCAGTTGAAGCAGTTAACTTATATGTTAAGCCACAAGAAGGCAAGGCATATTATGTTATAAATAATGATGCAGAGAAGACAGGCTCTATTGATTTATAATTGTAAGGATATGGCATTTAGTATGAAGTCCTGGTATACAGGGCTTCATTATTTGTACAGAGGTGTATTGGATAATGTTTAATAAAATATGGGAACTTTATTTAAAATATAAAGAAGTTATTCTGTATTTAGTCTTTGGAGGGCTCACAACCCTTGTAAATATAGTTACATATGCAGTTCTGGCGTATGTTTTCAATATGGACACTGTTACAAGCACCGCAGGGGCATGGTTAATAAGTGTAATTTTTGCTTATGTAACTAATAAAATTTTTGTTTTTGAAAGCAGGACAGATACATTTGCACTGTTGTTTAAAGAGTGTGTTTCATTCTTTGGATGCAGGCTTGCAACTGGCATAATGGATGTTGTGGTAATGTATGTTTCAGTTGATTTGCTACATTTTAATGATATTATTATGAAAATTTTTTCAAATGTACTTGTTGTGGTTTTGAATTATATATTTAGCAAATTGTTTATATTTAAAAAAGAAGAAAGTTAATGGGGGATTATATGAAATATGATTATCTGGTGGCTGGTGCAGGGCTGTTTGGTGCAGTCTTTGCATATGAGGCAAAAAAGGCAGGGAAGAAATGCCTTGTTATTGACAGAAGGCCGCATATAGCGGGAAATATTTATACAGAGGATAATGATGGCATACAGGTCCATAAATATGGTGCACATATTTTCCATACATCTGATAAAAAGATATGGGATTATATAAACCAGTTTTCTGAATTTAATAATTATATTAATTCGCCTGTGGCTATTTACAATGATGAACTTTACAACCTTCCATTTAATATGAATACATTTAGTAAGATGTGGGGGGTTAAGACACCAGATGAAGCGCAGAAGATTATTGAAGAACAGATTAGCGGGCTTGGCATAGAAGAGCCGCAGAACCTTGAGGAACAGGCTTTAAAGCTTGTTGGGCGTGATGTGTATGAGAAGTTAATTAAAGGCTATACACAGAAGCAATGGGGGCGTGAATGTAAGGAACTGCCTGCGTTTATTATAAAAAGGCTTCCTTTAAGGTTTACTTATGATAATAATTATTTTAATGACAGATACCAGGGGATTCCTGTAGATGGTTATACCGCCATTGTGGAAAAGATGCTTGATGGCATTGAAACAAGGCTTAATACAGATTATGCCAGTATTAAAGACAGTGTAGATGCAGATAAGGTTATATACACAGGAATGATTGATGAATATTATGGCTATAAGCTTGGTGTGCTGGAATACCGTTCAGTGCGTTTTGAAACAGAGAGGCTTGAATGCAGTAATTACCAGGGAAATGCGGTTGTTAATTATACATCAGCAGACGTACCATATACACGTATTATTGAACATAAGCATTTTAACTATGGGAAACAGCCATTTACAATTATAAGCAGAGAGTATTCATCAGAGTGGAATAAGGGCAGTGAGCCGTATTATCCAATTAATAATGAAAAAAATGATTCGCTTTACGGGCAATATAAAGCTTTATCAGAAAAAGAAGAAAATGTTATATTTGGCGGCAGGCTTGGCGCATATAAATATTATGATATGGACAAGGTAATAGCTGCGGCACTTGCATTATGTGAAACAGAACTTGGATAAAACATAGTGTGAAAAAACCATATACGAAAGTTTTTTCACACGGCAGATTTGTGCCTGCGGCTCAAAGTCTGCAGGTATTGGAAAGGCATGGGTATTTGTATATAGTAAAAAAGCACAGCTCCGGTTATGGGGCTGTGCCGCCTGTATTATGAAATGGTTTTCCTGTTTCCATACATTTTCTCATAGTAATTCTGGTAATCGCCTTTAATAATATTTTCCCACCATTCCCTGTTGTCAAGATACCACTGTATAGTCTTTTTAATCCCTTCATTAAACGGGGTTTCTGGAAGCCATCCAAGTTCATTATGGATTTTGGACGGGTCTATTGCATAGCGCCTGTCATGTCCAAGCCTGTCTGATACATGTGTTATAAGGTCTTCGCTTTTGCCAAGTGCCTTAATAACTGTCTTTACAACTTCCATATTAGTCTTTTCATTGTGCCCGCCTATATTATAGATTTCACCAGCCGTACCTTTACGTATTATAAGGTCTATTGCAATACAGTGGTCTTTTACATAGAGCCAGTCACGCACATTTTCACCTGTCCCATATACAGGTACTGGCTTGTCATTTAATACATTTGAGATAACAAGAGGGATAAGCTTCTCTGGGAAATGGTATGGCCCGTAGTTATTTGAGCATCTTGAAATTGTGCAAGGCAGCCCGTAAGTGCGTGAGTATGCCTGTACAAGCAGGTCTGCTGAAGCCTTTGAAGCAGAATAAGGGCTGCTTGTATGGATTGGTGTTTCCTCTGTAAAGAAAAGGTCTGGCCTGTCAAGTGGAAGGTCGCCATATACTTCATCAGTAGAAACCTGGTGGTAGCGTTTAATGCCATATTTGCGGCAGGCATCAAGCAGGACACTTGTGCCAATAACATTAGTCTGTAAAAAGATTTCCGGCTCGTTTATAGAGCGGTCAACATGGCTTTCGGCAGCAAAATTAACAACCATATCTGGTTTTTCATCTTCAAATATCTTATAAACTGCCTCCCTGTCTGCAATATCTGTCTTGAAAAATTTAAAATTCTTCCTGTCCATAATAGGTGCAAGGGTTTCCATATTACCAGCATAAGTAAGCTTATCAATACATAAAACCACGTCATCCGGGTATTTTTCTGTCATATAGTGGCAGAAGTTACCCCCAATAAAACCTGCACCGCCTGTTACAATTATATTCATATCGGTTTTTGTCCTCCATTCTGTTATTCCCGCGAAGGTAAAGTGAGGATGTGCAAGTTTACTTGCATCATCCGAACGCGCCCGCGATGGTCAAATACACCGCCCCTTGGGGCGGGGTATTTGACTTAATACATAATCTTTCCATTTGCAACCTGTTTTAAATGCTTGCCATATGCAGACTTGCCATAGAGTTCTGCGGATTCTAAAAGCTTGTCCTTTGGTATCCAGCCATTCTTAAAAGCAATTTCTTCAATAGCTGAGATTTTAATGCCCTGGCGGTTCTCTATAACCTTAACAAACTCAGTGGCATCAGAAAGGGCATCAATTGTCCCGGTATCAAGCCATGCATATCCACGCCCAAGGGTTATTACATTAAGGGAGCCTTCTTCAAGGTACATCCTGTTAAGGTCTGTAATTTCAAGTTCGCCACGTTTGGAAGGCTTTACTTTCTTAGCCATTTCAACAACCCTGTTATCATAGAAATACAGTCCTGTAACACAGTAATTTGACTTTGGGTGCTCTGGCTTTTCTTCAATAGAAACTGCCTTGCCATTTTCATCAAACTCAACTATGCCAAAACGCTCAGGGTCATCAACATAATACCCAAATATTGTTGCACCATTTTCTGTGGAAGCAGCACTGCGCAGATGTCTTCCAAGCCCGCTTCCATAAAATATATTATCACCAAGCACCATTGCACATGCATCACCAGCTATAAAATCTTCACCTATAATAAATGCCTGTGCAAGCCCGTCAGGGGAAGGCTGTATTTTGTAGCTTAAATGTATTCCGAAATTGCTTCCGTCACCGAGAAGGCGCTCAAAATTGCCTATATCAACGCTTGTAGATATTATAAGTATATCACGTATCCCTGCAAGCATAAGGGTGGAAAGCGGGTAATAAATCATTGGCTTATCATAAACTGGCAGCAGCTGTTTGGAAGTAACCATAGTAAGAGGATACAGCCTTGTGCCAGAACCGCCAGCAAGTATAATTCCTTTCATTGTCATTCCTCCATTTAATTTAGATAGATTTGTAAAAGTATAACATATAATATCAGTTTTTACCAGCATTTACATTTAAAACATTTATAAAGGGGATAAAGTTGTAAAATTGTTATAAGATGTGCATAATATATATAACTATATTAAAAAATTCTTAAAATAGATAAATTTTGTAAAATTTGGTGCAATATGCCATAATTATTACATAATTTTGGTGTATCCTGATTTTCTATAAAGTAGTAACATGCCATAATTTTAAAATGGAGCAGACTTAAGGACTGCCTGGAAGCAGGCAATTACTGGAGATTATCTGACAGGGGGGATTTTTATGAGAAAAAGAAGAAAATTACAATGGGCAGCAGTTGCTGTTTTTGCAACAGCAGCGTGGACATGGGCAGGAACAGATGATGCATCAGCTGCCATTACCGCTGGTGATATACAGGCTAGTGGTACTGAGCAGAAAATGTATGTAAATGCAGGCCAGGACAAGGAGCTTTTTTTCGGCACAGCAACAATGGGCAAAAAGTCAGACAAGGTATTATTTAAAGTGTCTGCATGGAATCTTTATGAACTTGGCAATGGTACAAGGGCTGAAATTGATTTATCTAAATTAAGCAATGTAAAAGATAATTTCATAGCACTTAAAACAGATGATATGGAAGTGCCAGTTATTGTCAGGATTCCTGCAACAGACAGGGTTTCCGTTGTTAAATATAATGGTGCCACACAGGAGCTGGATATTAAAACTGGTACCAGCAAATCAAACGTAAAGGCGGCCAGTTCCTATGAATGGAGAACAGTATACAGCAACTGGCAGGCCCCGGAAGCATCACAGCAGCTTTCTGATGGCAAGGTTTCAGGCGTATTTGGGGAATTCCAGTTCCAAGGTGCAACTTTATATGTAAGGACTCCAGGTGAAGCATTATCATCAGTTATCGGGACCACAGATACTTCCCTGGGCAATTCTTATGATGCAGGCAATCCTGATAAAAAAGTGGAAGTATATGATGCACCAAAGCTTCCAGGCAAGGAAACTAAACTAAATATTTCAAAGCAGGCTAATGGCCCGTCAGTTTCTGTAAAGTATAATGAAGGTACATTAACACTTCCAAAGTTATCAGAATACCGTGTTGTAACAGTTTCAGGCAGTACAGTATCAATACCTGATGAAGTTATTAAAAATACATCCATTAAAAAAGGTGTTACAATAGATGAATTATTACCAGGCAATATAGAAAGTGGTATACTGGAAGTGCGCAAAGAGCCAGATGCATCAAAGAAGAAATGCGCTTCCAGATGGACACGTATTCCATTAGAAATGCCATCAGCCCTTGCTGTTTCAGGAAGTGACCAGGTTGGCAACGGAGGCATTAAAAATGTAACAATAGTAGATGAAACCAGTGCTTCCGGGACAAAACCTGTACTTGTAAAGGCAGAATATGTAAGTGGAAGCAACGGATATGATGTTGTACTTACAAGCACAAGTGATGATAAATATAAGGTTGTAGTTATGGATAAAGAAGAAAAACCAGCTGATGATGCAAGAGGTGCAAAGCCATTAAATGCAAAATCAACATTAAGCCTTGGTAATTTAAAAGACGGCCAGGTTATTTATATCCGCCAGGAAGGTAACAGCAGGACAAAGACATGGGCTAGTGAATATACAAAGTTTGGTACAGTTGATTTTCCAAAATAAAAACCGCCAGATGGCAAGTCATGGCAGAAGGGGTATAGTAATGGATAATATTTTAGTAACAGGCGGCGCTGGGTTTATTGGCAGCCATACAGTTGTAGAACTTCTTAATGCAGGGTATAGTGTGGTAGTAGTTGATAACCTTGTTAATTCAAGCAGTGAATCATTAGAAAGGGTTAAAAAGATAACAGGTAAAAGTATTAAATTTTATAAAGATGACCTGCTTGATAAAGAAGCCCTGCAGGATATATTTGAAAAAGAAAATATATCTTCAGTTATACACTTTGCAGGTTTAAAAGCAGTAGGTGAGTCATGTAAAATACCACTGGAGTATTTTAATAATAATATCACAGGCACTATAAACCTGCTTATGGCAATGGAGAAGTACAATGTAAAATCACTTGTATTCAGTTCATCAGCAACAGTTTATGGTAAACCGGAAAGTGTGCCAATCAGGGAAGATTTTCCATTGTCAGTGTCTAACCCGTATGGCAGGACGAAGCTTATAATAGAAGATATGCTAAGGGATATTTATAAAGCAGATACAAGCTGGGATATTGCACTTTTAAGGTACTTTAACCCTATAGGCGCACATGAGAGTGGTGAAATCGGAGAAAACCCGGCTGGAATACCTAACAACCTGCTTCCATATGTTTCTAAAGTTGCAATAGGAGAACTGGAAACTGTCAATGTATTTGGCAATGATTATGATACCCCTGATGGTACAGGTGTACGTGATTATATACATGTAGTGGATTTGGCAGAGGGGCATATAAAAGCACTTGAAAAGCTAAACTCACATCCAGGGCTTGTAACTTATAATCTTGGTACTGGCAAGGGGTACAGCGTGCTTGAAATAATCCATAACTTTGAAAAAGCATGTGGCAAAAAAATACCATATAATATTACGGACAGAAGGCCAGGCGATATAGACATGTGTTATGCAGACCCTGGAAAGGCAAAGAAAGAACTTGGCTGGGAAGCTAAGAGGGATATAGAGAAAATGTGCGAAGATGCATGGAGATGGCAGAGCAAGTATCCAAAGGGATTTTAATAAAATGAGGTATTATATTGCAGACTGCCATTTCGGGCATGATAAGGTCAGGGTTTTAGACCAGCGTAATTTTGGCAGCGTAGAGCAGATGGACGAAGAAATGATACTGGCATGGAACAGTATTGTCCATAAGAAAAAAGATGAAGTAGTTATACTTGGTGATTTATCTGTTGCAAAAGGTGAGGCAGTTAATAAACTTTTAAAGAAGTTAAATGGTAAAAAATATCTTGTTTCAGGCAACCATGATATGAGGTTTCTGCATGATAAAAAGTTTGATGTTTCTCTTTTTGAATGGGTAAAACCATATGCAGAACTCAGGGATAATAACAGGACAGTGGTTTTATGCCACTATCCTGTTATATGCTATAATGGACAATATCATGGTGATAAAACATATATGCTGTACGGGCATGTGCACAATACAGCTGATTACCAGAATATAAAACGCTTTATAAAAGAAACAAGGGAAAGCACTTCTGGTGGAAGCAATATTCCATGTAATATGATTAACTGTTTTACAATGTTTTCAGATTACAAGCCGCTTACACTTGACAAATGGATAGAAAAGTCAAAAGAATTTTCATAAATCCTTTTTTATTGCAAATAAATTTTCTTAAAGGGCTGGAAGGAAAATACTTTTGGAATTTCCAGAACACTAAAAATATAAAAATTTAAATATAATATATTTGACAAACCGCAATATATTAGTTAAAATACACATGTAAATACGTTGAAGGGAAGAAGTAGCAACAGAGGAAAGCTTATAGAAAGCCGCCGGGTGATGGAAGGCGCAGCAGAAACTGTATGTGAATACATCCTGGAGTAGCGGGCTGAAGGGCAATCCTTTTTTAAGGGACAGTGCCTTGTAAGCTTAGACGGCTGTGCATCCGTTATAATGCAGGGATATGATAGTATCCTGTAGAGGCAGCAGGTGTGAACCTGTTGTAAAAAAAGGTGGTAACACGGTTATTCCGTCCTTTTGCCTGTATTGCAGATAATACAGGTAAAAGGACTTTTTTGTGCTATAGGATATAAAATTAAAGAACCAGAAAGGGGATTATTATGGAGTTATATGATGAACTTACAGCACGTGGCCTTATTGCCCAGGTGACAGATGAGAAGGAAATTAAGGATTTAATTAATAATGGGAAAGCAACATTTTATATAGGGTTTGACCCTACGGCTGACAGCCTGCATGTCGGGCATTTTATGGCATTATGCCTTATGAAAAGACTACAGATGGCAGGCAATAAGCCTATAGCCCTTATTGGCGGCGGCACGGCTATGATTGGCGACCCGTCTGGCAGGACAGATATGCGCCAGATGATGACGGTGGAAATGATTAACCATAATGCAGAGTGTTTTAAAAAACAGATGGAAAGGTTTATTGATTTCTCTGATGGAAAAGCCATGCTTGTAAATAATGCTGACTGGCTTATGGACCTGAATTATATGGATGTAATGCGTGAAATAGGACCTCATTTTTCAGTAAACCGTATGCTTGCGGCTGAATGTTACAAGCAGCGTATGGAAAAAGGGCTTACATTCCTTGAATTTAATTATATGATAATGCAGAGCTTTGATTTCTTTACATTATACCAGAAGTATGGCTGTAATATGGAATTTGGCGGTGATGACCAGTGGAGTAATATGCTTGGCGGTACAGAACTTATACGCCGTAAGCTTGGCAAGAATGCATATGCAATGACAATTAACCTGCTTCTTAATTCTGAAGGCAAGAAGATGGGCAAAACACAGTCAGGTGCTGTATGGCTTGACCCTGCGAAAACAAGTCCGTTTGATTTCTACCAGTACTGGAGGAATGTAGCTGATGCTGATGTTTTAAAATGCCTGCGTATGCTTACTTTCCTTCCGTTAGGACAGATTGATGAAATGGACAAATGGGAAGGAAGCCAGTTAAATGAAGCTAAAGAAATACTTGCATTTGAATTAACAAAGCTTGTACATGGTGAAGAGGAGGCAACAAAGGCAAAAGAAGGTGCAAGGGCACTCTTTTCAAGCGGAAGTGCAGCAGATATGCCAGTAGCAGAACTTACAGGGGAAGATTTTGAGGACGGGCAGATTGGTATATTAAAACTTCTTGTAAAGGCAGGGCTTGCACCATCAAATGCAGAAGCACGCCGCAATGTGGAACAGGGTGGTGTTACAATAGATGGGGAAAAAGCTTCTGATGCAAAATTAATGGTTACAAAAGAACAAATAGGAGAAGATGGGATTATATTAAAACGTGGTAAAAAGAAGTTTGTAAAAGTGGTTTATAAGGAATAATAAAAGTAAGGTATAAGTGGGCATAATTAACTGGCTTTAATAAAAATACTGGCAGTCATGTTTTTTAACTGCCAGTATTAAAACAGCAAAAATAATTTATAATGTCAGTCCATGGTAAGGCTTTTTAGCAGATAAGCATAAATAGCCTCATTTCTTTCTTTAAAACGCTGGCATGCCTGTATGGCTTCTTCCTCTGTAGGGAGGTTTAATGCCAGTTCAAGTATAATACTGCCACGTTCAACAATAGAAGCCTTTGCAAGGTATTCGCCATGTTTTATTTGTGTGAAGTCAGTATGTATAGTGGTATTCTGTACAATATTTACTTTGTTTTCATTAAGATAATTATCAATCTGGGATTTTGTATCATCAGGAAGCTGGTTTCCAAAGAACCCGAGGGTTTCTTTTCCTGATGGTGTTATCATATAGTAAGAAGCGGAGTGTGTCTGCTCTGCATCAATCATTTTATCTTCTGTAAGGTTAGCAAGTGTCTGTTGTATGGAAAAATAATCTGTATAACCATTAGCAAGTATAAAATCAGAAATAATGGCATTTGGCATGGGCTGTTTTGTCCTGCTTAAAAAATATAAGATTATTAGTTTGTACAATTTTAATGATTCTGATGTCATGCAATCCCTCTTTCTGGTAAAATTATTACAGTGACATACCCTGGTATACACCTGGCTTCTTTAATTCATGCGAGATAGTATTTAAAACGTGCTTTTTATTGCAGCTCCACATTGGGGCAATTAACAGGTCTTTTGGGCCGTCACCTGTTAAACGGTGTATAGTTATATCAGGTGAAAGTTCACTTATACAGTGTAATATAAGCTTTGTATACTCTTCTTCAGAGTAAATATGTATTTTATCCGCTGCTTTGGCAAGTCCTGTATTTTTAAGTATATGAAGAAGATGGAATTTTATTCCTTGTATATCCATTTTATAGGGAATAATAAGGTTTGTTTCCCCAGCGCCTCATTAGTTTATATTTGATTTTACTGCATTTGATACAACATCAGCAACACGTGGGTCAAAGGCCTCAGGCATTATATTATCCTCATTTAAATCTTTATCGTCTACAAGCCCTGCTATGGCAAGGGCAGCAGCAAGTTTCATTTCCTCTGTAATCTGGGAAGCACGGCCTTCAAGTGCACCTTTAAAAATTCCTGGGAATGCAACAACATTATTTACCTGGTTAGGGAAATCGGAACGTCCTGTGCCTATAATCCTGACACCTGCTTTTTTGGCAATATCAGGCATAATTTCAGGGACAGGGTTTGCCATTGCGAATATAATTGCATCTTTTGCCATTGATGCTGCCATCTCTTCTGAAACAATTCCTGGTGCGGAAACCCCGACAAAAATATCTGCGCCTTTTAAGGCATCAGCAAGGTTTCCTGTTTTGCCAGAAAGGTTTGTAACTTTTGCCATTTCTTCCTGCATCCAGTTAAGGCCAGGTGTGGAAGAGGAGATAATGCCAGATTTATCACACATTACAATATCCTTAAAACCATACCTTAATAAAAGCTTTGTTATTGCAATGCCTGCAGAACCTGCACCATTTACAACAATATAACAGTTTTCCTTTGTCCTGCCAGTAACTTTCATTGCATTAATAATCCCTGCCAGCACAACAATAGCAGTACCATGCTGGTCATCATGGAATACAGGGATATCAAGTGCTTTTTTAAGGCGTTCTTCAATTTCAAAACATCTTGGGGCAGAAATATCTTCAAGGTTAATGCCGCCAAACGCAGGGGCAATATTTATGACTGTCTTTATAATTTCTTCGGTATCCTGCGTATCAAGGCATATTGGGAATGCATTAATACCGCCAAATTCCTTAAATAAAACAGCCTTTCCTTCCATAACAGGCATTGCTGCCAGTGGGCCTATATTGCCAAGGCCTAACACTGCGCTGCCATCAGAAACAACTGCTACTGTGTTGGATTTAATTGTATAATTATAAGCTTCATCCTTGTCCTTTGCAATGATTTTGCAAGGTTCTGCAACTCCCGGGGTGTATGCCACTGCAAGGTCTTCCCTTGAATTTACATGGCATTTAGGGGCTGTGCTTATCTTTCCGCCCCATTCCTTATGAAGAGCTATTGCTTTCCCGCTGTTATCCATATTAAAAACCTCCGTTTATATAAAATTAGTATTAATTGTAACAAAATAAAGTAGTATACAGCCATAGATAATAATATAGATAATACCAATGATATCACACAATTATTTTTAAAACAAGAATTTACTTTACAATATGGAACTTATTGTGTATATTAGTTATAGGAGCAGGATGTCAGGCATTATGTTTAACATCTGGACATTGTAGGTTATTTCTATTAATTCTATTTAATTTTCAAGAGTTATACAATTCCTATTATTGCGTAAGCAACAACAACCACAGTAATATAGCTGCTGGTTAATATACATTAATAAAGAAAGAGGTTAATTATGTCAGATTTTCAGAAAATGTCACTTGTGGAATTGCGTATTGAAGGCAGAAGGTTAGGCTTAAAGAATGTAACTACATATAAGAAGCAGGAGCTTCTTGAAAAGATTCTTGAGTTAGAAAAGGAGAACAGCGGCAATAGCACGGCAGCGGAAGAGACAGAGAGTGGCGGCAGTAATAAAAAAACAGTTAAAAAAACTCTTAAAGACAATAAAACAGAGGCTGAAGAAGAAAAGGGCAAAAGGCCTGCACATGCTAAAAGTGTGGCAAGGAGTAGTAATAACAATAATAACAGCAGTAATAATACTGGTAACAACAGCAGTAACAGCGGGAATAATAATTATAATAACAATAATAGAAATGACCAGAATAATACACAGCCAAGTGATATGGAACAGCTTGACAGCGGGGAGGTACGTGAGGGCATACTTGAAGTGATGCAGGAAGGTTACGGGTTTATAAGGTGTGACAATTACCTTCCAGGTGATGAGGATGTATATGTTTCACCAGCACTTATAAGAAAGTACCATTTGCGTACAGGTGATATACTTAAGGGGAATGTAAGGGTACGTAACCAAAATGAAAAATTTGGTGCGCTTTTATATATCCGTAATGTAAATGGTGTTAATCCTGACAGGATTATACGCAGGGTTAAGTTTGAGCAGCTTACGCCAATATTCCCAAATGAAAGGATAAGGCTTGAAATGCAGGGCGGGCCTGTTTCTATGCGTATGATGGATTTAATTTCACCTATTGGCAAGGGGCAGCGTGGCATGATTGTATCACAGCCAAAGACTGGCAAGACTACATTATTAAAGCAGGTTGCAAAGGCTGTTAAGACAAACCACCCGAAGATGCACCTTATTGTGCTTCTTATTGACGAGAGGCCTGAAGAAGTTACAGATATAAAAGAATCAATTATGGGGCATAATGTTGATGTAATATATTCAACATTTGATGAACTTCCAGAGAACCATAAAAGGGTATCAGAAATGGTTATTGAAAGGGCAAAACGCCTTGTTGAACATGGCGAAGATGTTATGATACTGCTTGACAGCATTACAAGGCTTGCAAGGGCATATAACCTTACTGTACAGCCAAGCGGGCGTACATTATCGGGCGGCCTTGACCCGGCTGCACTCCATATGCCAAAGAGGTTTTTCGGGGCAGCAAGGAATATGCGTGAGGGCGGAAGCCTTACAATACTTGCAACAGCGCTTGTTGATACTGGAAGTAAAATGGACGATGTTGTATTTGAAGAATTTAAGGGTACTGGAAATATGGAGATAGTGCTTGACAGGAAACTTTCTGAAAAACGTGTATTCCCTGCTATTGATTTGCCAAAATCAAGTACAAGGCGGGATGATTTGCTTCTTACACAAGATGAGATAGAGGCTAATTTCCTTATAAGAAAGGCATTTAACGGGAACAGGGCAGATGAGGCAGTTGAGCGTATTATTGATACCTTCCGCAGGACTAAAAGTAATATGGAATTTATCCAGACAATAAAGAAAATAAAAATTGTATAGAAATATATTGCATTAGAATATTTTGTATGTTATACTTAAGAAGTTGTGTTTTAATAATAATTTGCTTATTTTATTTGCTGTCCATAGTGCATTATATAAGGACATGTTGTACTACGGGGCTGCAGAATGGAGGTTATAATAATGAGAGAAGGAATTCATCCAAATTATTACCAGGCAAAAGTTGTCTGCAACTGTGGAAATGAATTTGTAACAGGTTCAACTAAGGAAGAGATACATGTGGAAGTCTGCTCAAAGTGCCATTCTTTTTATACAGGCCAGCAGAAAACTGTACAGGCACGTGGTGCGATTGACAAGTTCAACCGCAAGTACGGCATCCAGGCTGATTAAAAGCCGGTTTACCGGCATTATAAATGGCTGCAGCACCCGTCTGGCGGATGTTGTGGCCATTTTGTTACTGTTTTATTTATATTGAATGACTATTGTTTGTCTGCTTTATATGAAATGGGGGAATTTTATGAAATCATCGGGAATTGGAGGCCAGGCTGTATTAGAAGGCGTAATGATGAAATATAAATCTAATTATTCTGTTGCAGTCAGAAAGCCGGATGGTGGGATTAATGTTATCCATGGCAAATGTAAAAGCATATCTGAAAAGTCAGTTTTCTTCAGGCTGCCAATAATAAGGGGAGTAACAGCCTTTGTAGAAACAATGATGTTAGGAATGAAAACGCTTACATATTCTGCTGATTTTATTGAAGAGGAAGAAGATAAAAATGGCGGAGAAAGTAATAATGATAAAGATATAAAAGGAAAAAATGATAATAATAAGGAAAGTAAAAACAATCTTGAAATAATATTTACAGTTGCATTATCAATTATACTGGCAATAGGTGTATTTGTGGTACTTCCGTTTTTTTTGTCGCAGCTTTTACATTCAATTGTGGATTCACCATCTGTACTTGCTTTAATTGAAGGCATTATACGTATTGCCTTATTTACAGGGTATGTACTTGTAATCTCATTGGTACAGGATGTAAAAAGGGTATTTATGTACCATGGTGCAGAACATAAATCAATAAACTGTGTTGAGAGCGGGCTTGAGCTTAATGTGGAAAATGTGCGGGGGCAGTCAAAGCACCATAAAAGATGTGGCACAAGTTTTCTTATTATTGTTATGTTTATAAGCATTGTGTGTTTTATGTTTATACATTTTGAAAATATGTGGCTGCGTATTATATCACGTATACTCCTTGTGCCTTTAATTGCAGGGGTTTCTTATGAATTTATACAGTTTGCAGGTAATACAGACAGTAAAATAATAGACTTTTTAAGCATGCCAGGGATGCTTTTGCAGAGGCTTACTACAAGAGAACCTGATGATGGCATGATAGAAGTTGCAATTGCTTCTATTGAGGAAGTATTTGACTGGGAAGCTTACCAGAGATGGTGCAGGACGAAAAAGGCAAGGCAGGAAGAGAAAGCAAACAACCCTTCTGTTAAGAAATCACGTGCACAGATTAAGGAAGAATTGCTTAAAAGGGAGCGTGAAAATAAACAGAGGGCATCAGAACGTGCACGTAAGATGAGGGAAATGGAAGAAAAAGAGGCTGAACTTGAAAGAATAGCAGAAGAGGCAAGGAAGCGCAAGGAAGCAAGGAAAATGGTAGCATTACAGACAGATGCGCAGGAAGAAACACTGACAGGGCTTGACCATTTTCTTGATTTGCCAGATACAGGTGAAGCAGAAGTGCAGAGGAAAGAAGCCGTAATAAAGGAGGTAAGTACAAGGGAGGAAAGGCGCAAGAAAGGTGAAACTAAAGGTAAAGTAATAAATTTATCAGATTATAAATAATATCCGGGGGATAAGGCTATGCAGGAAAAACCATGTTTTGGGGATATACTGGATAAAGGCAAAGAAATTTTAAAACAGGCAGGGACCAGCGGTTTTGATATAGACGCATGGTATCTGCTTGAATATGTTACTGGCATGGGAAGGGCAGAGTATTTCCTTAAGAAAAATAATACTGTCCCGGAAGAAACTGTAACAGAGTATTTAGAGCTTATAAAGATAAGGGCATCACACATGCCATTACAATATATTACAGGCAGCCAGGAGTTTATGGGGCTGGAATTTAAGGTGTCAGGAGATGTGCTTGTGCCAAGGCAGGATACAGAAACACTTGTGGAGTATGTACTCCCGTTTGTAAAGGGGAAAAAGGTGCTTGACATGTGCACGGGTTCAGGCTGTATAGCGGTATCACTGGCAAAGCTTGGGAATGCAGCGCTATGCGTGGCAGCTGATTATTCAGAAAAAGCCCTTGCAGTTGCAAGGCAGAATGCAAAGCTTAATAATGTTAATATCCAGTTTATCCAGAGCGACATGTTTAAGAATATAACAGGCAGTTATGATATTATTGTTTCAAACCCCCCGTATATAGAAACTGCTGTTATAGATACACTTATGCCTGAAGTAAAGGAATATGAGCCACGGGCAGCACTTGACGGGGGGAGTGACGGGCTTTCATTCTACAGGATTATTGGCAATAAGGCAAGGGATTACCTGTACCCCGGAGGGCTTCTGGCTGTTGAAACAGGGGCTTTACAGGGCTCACAGGTTATGGCAATATTTAAGGAGAGTGGTTATAAAGATGTCTGTATGCAAAAGGATTTATCTGGCAATGACAGGGTTGTAGCGGCAGTAATGCCATAACTTATAAGAGGACTTATAAAAACTTGTTTTGTAATTATGAAAGGAAATAAAAACTATGTTTGATAAATTAGAAGATTTGGTAAGAAGGCTTGAAGAAATAAATATGCTGCTTACAGAACCTGGAATTATTAATGACCAGAACCAGTACAGGGAGCTTATGAGGGAACAGAGCGAACTGCTTCCGATTACAAGCAAATACAAGGAATATAAGGAAGCAAAAGATGGTATAGCAGACAGCCTTGCAATCCTTGATGAAGAAAGCGATGAGGAGATGAAAGAACTTGCCAAGGAAGAACTTAATTCATGCAAGGAAAAAGTGGCTGAATGTGAACAGGAACTTAAAATACTTATGCTTCCTAAAGACCCAAATGATGATAAAAATGTTATTGTTGAGATACGTGGAGGGGCAGGCGGTGACGAAGCTGCACTTTTTGCAGCAGATTTATTCCGTATGTATTCTAAGTTTGCGGAGAATAACCGCTGGAAAGTTGAAGTTATGAGTGCCAATGAAAACGGCATAGGAGGTTTTAAAGAAATTGTATTTATGGTAATAGGTACAGGTGCATACTCTAAACTTAAATACGAAAGCGGTGTACACCGTGTACAGCGTATACCTTCAACAGAATCGGGCGGGCGTATCCATACTTCAACAGCTACAGTTGCAATAATGCCAGAGGTAGAAGAAGTGGATGTGCATGTAGACCCAAATGACTGTAAAATAGATGTTTACCGTGCATCAGGCAATGGCGGGCAGTGCGTAAATACAACTGACTCTGCTGTAAGGATTACACATATTCCTACAGGGATAGTAGTGACATGCCAGGATGAAAAATCACAGCTTAAAAATAAAGACAAAGCTATGAAGGTACTGCGTTCAAGAATATATGACATGGAGCAGGAAAAAGCAAACAGTGAACAGGCTGCTGAAAGGAGAAGCCAGGTAGGCACAGGAGACCGCTCAGAGAAAATAAGGACATATAACTTCCCGCAGGGGCGTGTTACAGACCACCGTATCAAATATACAAGCCACAGGCTTGGTGAAATACTGGACGGTGATATAAATGAAGTGCTTGATAATATAATAGCAGCAGACCAGGCGGCAAGGCTTGCCAAAATGAATGAAAGTGTATAAAATTTGAAATAACATGTACAGGGGTGACGGTGTATGAAAAGTGTAAAAACACTACTTATTTGTGTAAATGTATGTATTGTTATTGCTGTAGCAGGTGTAATTGGATTTACTGCAAGGAAAAATATGTTAAACCAGTTAGAAACATCTCTTGATGAATATAAAGAAGCATTATATGAAGGTTATGATAATGCTGTGGAATACCAGGTACAAAGTGTTATAACTTTACTGCAGGGCATATATAACAGGCAGGAGGCAGGTGAACTGACAAGGGCGGCTGCCCAGAAAGAAGCAGCAGATTACGTAAAGTCCATGCGTTATGGTGATGACGGCAGCGGGTATTTCTGGATTGACAATACAGATTATATATTAGTTGCACATCCAATACTTGGGGAACAGGAAGGTAACAACCGGTATGATTTAGAGGACCAGAATGGTGTTAAGATTATACAGGAAATAATGAAAACAGTACAGTCACAAGATGAGGGAGGTTTTAATGAGTTCTACTATACAAAATCTGATGGTGTGACTGTTGCACCTAAAAGGGCATATTCCATGCTTTTTAAACCATGGGGCTGGATTGTAAGCACAGGGAATTATATTGATGATATAGAGAGTGTTTATTCAGGACGTGAAAAGCAGATGGATGCAAAACTCAGATGGCAGCTGCAGATGACAAACTTAACTGTTGCCATAATGGTGGTGGTTTCTGTTATTATTTCAATTATGTATGCAAGAAAGTTTACAAAACCTTTGCACAAAATACGTGACCTTGCAGGGCGTTTGTCAAAGTGTGATTTCTCACAGCCAGTAGAAATAAATTCAAAGAATGAATTCGGGCAGACAGCAAAAACATTAAATGAAGCACAGGATACTTTAAAATCCTATATACATGATATATCAAGGCTTATCCATGAAATGGCAGATGGCAATTTTGAGATACATGCAGAAGTAACTTATGATGGTGAATTTATAAAAATATATGATTCCCTGAAAAAAATTGTTGAATCCATGAACTATACACTTGCAAAAATTGATGATGCGGCAGGGCAGGTTGCGCTGGGTTCAGAACAGATGTCAAATATTTCACAGCAGCTTGCACAGTCAACAGTACAACAGGCTGGAAGCATACAAGATGTTTCAAAGCATATGGGTGATATATCAGGCCATGCAGAACATAATTCACAAAATGCAGGCCATGTAAAAGATTTTGTTATACATGCAGGGGAGAATATCAAAACAGGCGTGGAGATGATGGGAAAATTATCATTATCTATCAGGGAAATATCAGAGGCGTCAGATAATATCAGTAAAATTATTAAAAATATTGATGATATTGCCTCCCAGACAAACATTATCTCACTTAATGCTTCAGTAGAAGCATCACGTGCAGGAGAGGCAGGAAAAGGTTTTTCTGTTGTAGCTAATGAAGTAAGGAATCTTGCACAGAAATCAAGCAATTCTGCCAGTACAACGCATGAACTGATAGAAAACTGTATTAAAGCTGTAAGCAAAGGGGAACAGATTGCAACAGATACAGAGAAGGTATTACTGGATATTGTAGAAGAGAACAGGCAGATACATAAACTGGTCCTTGAAATTGCAGCAGATTCAGCAGAACAGGCAGCAGACTCCAGTTATATTGACCAGCAGATAAGCAATATTTCAGCAGCTATACAGTCTAATTCAGCAACAGTACAGCAAAGTGCTGCGTCAGGCGAGGAACTTAGCCAGCAGGCGGCAATAATGAAAGAACTCGTAGGAAAGTTTAATATCAGGAAACAGGTATAAATGATTAGCAGTAGTACAAACCAGCAGGTTAAAGATATAATAAAACTCCAGAAACAGCCAAAATACAGGCGCAGCCAGTCCTTATTTGTGGCAGAGGGTTTGAAAATGCTTACAGAAGCAGCAGAAAAAGGCAGCCTTGTAAAAATATATATATCAGAATCTGTAATACAGAAAAAGCATGGCAGCCTTGCAAAAATTTGTAAAGAATACCCTTATGAAACAGTTTCAGATAAAATATTCCAGCAGATATCAGACACAGTTACAACACAGGGTATACTTGGTATTGTAAAACAGCCTTCATACAACATAAAAAGCATACTGGAAGACAAAAGGCATATGTGGCTTCTGCTTGATGACATACGTGACCCTGGCAACCTTGGCACAATAATGCGTACCGCAGAAGGTGCAGGAATGTCTGCTGTAATAATGGGCAAGGGCACAGCGGATTTATTTAATCCCAAAACAGTGCGTTCCACAATGGGGGCAATATTCCGTATGCCATTTATATATGCAGATGACATTACAGAAATAATAATGCAAATCCGTGATAATGGTTATAATGTGTATGGGACAGCAATGGAAGGCAGCATAATATATGATAAAGCAGATTATACAAAAGGGGCAGGGATTGTAATAGGTAATGAAGCAAATGGTATACAGGACAAGGTACTGGAATGTATAACAGGAAGTATACGCATACCTATGGAAGGAAAACTTGAATCACTAAATGCGGCAGTATCAGCGGCAGTAGTAATGTATGAGGCAGCAAGGCAGAGGCGGGAGATGGTTTTATAATTATAAACTGTTTATTAATATTTTCTTGCACAATTACCTTAAATAATATAAAATAATAAAAACCAAAGATAGCACTATATCAGACGGGAGGGATTTTTATGGAACCTTTTTACTGGCTGGCAGCATTAGCGGTTTTTCTGGTAATTGAGATTATTACACTAGGGCTGGCAACTATATGGTTTGCGGGAGGGGCTTTAGTTGCATTTGTACTTGCTCTTTTTAATGTCCCCTGGCTTGTACAGATTGCAGTATTCCTTATAGTATCAATAGTATTGCTTATATTTACACGCCCCGTTGTAGAAAAGAGGCTTAATGAAAGCAGGACAAAGACAAATGTCAACAGTATGGCAGGAAAAGAAGGAAGGGTTACAGAAACTATAGATAATTTTAACCAGAAAGGTACAATTATAGTAAACGGGCTTGAATGGACAGCACGCAGCAGTGAAGAAGGCTTAATTATACCTGAAGGTACTAAAGTAACTATTAATGAAGTTAAAGGGGTTAAAGTATTTGTAACACCACTTTAAGCCAGAAGGAGGACAAATGCCAGATTTAACTAAGATTCCAGGAGGAGGACAAATGCCAGTTTTAATTTTACTTGCTATTGTAGCAATAGTGCTTGTATCCTGTGTAAAGGTTGTACCACAGGCGAAAGCGTATGTTATGGAGAGGCTTGGCGGATACCAGACAACATGGGGAGTTGGCATACATTTTAAAGTGCCGTTTATAGACCGGGTAGCAAGAAGGGTAGATTTAAAAGAACAGGTAGCGGACTTCCCTCCACAGCCTGTTATTACAAAAGATAATGTTACAATGCGTATTGATACAGTAATTTTCTACCAGATTACAGACCCTAAGCTTTATACCTATGGTGTAGAGAATCCTATTATGGCAATAGAAAACCTTACTGCAACAACGCTGCGTAATATAATAGGTGAACTTGAGCTTGATGAAACACTTACATCACGTGAAATTATCAATGCAAAGATGAGGGCGTCACTTGACAGCGCAACCGACCCGTGGGGCATTAAGGTAAACAGGGTAGAGCTTAAAAATATTATTCCGCCGGCCGCAATCCAGGATGCCATGGAGAAGCAGATGAAAGCAGAACGTGAGAAGAGGGAAGCAATACTGCGTTCACAGGGGGATAAAGAGTCAGCAATACTTGTAGCAGAAGGAAAGAAGGCGGCCGCAATACTTGATGCAGAAGCAGAGAAACAGGCAGCAATACTCCGGGCAGAAGCCAAGAAAGAAGCTACAATACGTGAAGCAGAAGGCCAGGCACAGGCTATACTTGCAGTACAGCAGGCAAATGCAGATGGTATACGTATGCTTAATGAAGCATCTGCCACAGCATCAGAAAATGTTATAAAACTTAAAAGCCTTGAAGCATTTGCAAAGGCAGCAGACGGAAAATCCACAAAGATTATTATACCATCAGAAATACAAAGCATGGCAGGGCTTGTCAAGTCTGTAACAGAGTTATCAAAAGATTAATATGAAAGGACGGTAATATATAATGGCTGTTAATTTAAAAGGACGTAATTTCCTTGCATTAAAAGATTTTACACCTGAAGAAATAAAGTATCTTATAGACCTTGCAGCAGATGTTAAAGATAAGAAGAAAAAGGGAATACCAGTAAACCATTACCAGGATAAAAATATTGCCCTGGTATTTGAAAAGACAAGTACACGTACACGCTGTTCATTTGAAGTGGCAGCACATGACATGGGAATGGGTGTGACATATCTTGACCCGCTGGGCTCACAGATTGGCAAGAAAGAAAGCATTGCAGATACTGCAAGGGTACTTGGGCGTATGTATGACGGGATTGAATACCGTGGTTATGGCCAGGAAATAGTAGAAGAACTTGCAAAATATGCAGGCGTGCCTGTATGGAACGGGCTTACCAATGAGTTCCACCCGACACAGATGCTTGCAGACCTGCTTACAATACAGGAGCATCTTGGCAGGATAAAAGGTGTAAAATTAACTTATATGGGTGATGCACGTTATAATATGGGCAATTCCCTTATGGTTGTATGTTCTAAGATGGGAATGCATTTTACAGCATGTACATCAAAAGACTACTTCCCAGATGCAGGGCTTGTAGAACTCTGTAACGGGTATGCAAAAGAATCAGGCGGCTCTGTTACACTTACAGAAGATGTACAAAGTGGTACAAAGGACGCAGATGTAATTTATACAGATGTATGGGTTTCAATGGGTGAGCCAGATGAAGTGTGGGCAGAACGTATAAATAAGCTTTCGCCTTACCAGGTTAATAAAAAGGTAATGGATAATGCAGCAGACAGTGCCATATTTATGCACTGCCTGCCAGCCTTCCATGACTTAAAAACACAGATTGGCAAGGAAGTATATGAGAAATTTGGCAAGGACGGGCTCGAAGTAACGGATGAGGTCTTTGAATCTGGCAAGTCTGTTGTATTTGATGAAGCAGAAAACCGTATGCATACAATTAAAGCAGTTATGATGGCAACACTTGGGGAAGTGTAAAAGAACGCAGAAACGGCGTTATGCACATGGAGGGTATTACAGGGCAGATTATGAAAAGTGAAATATTAAGGACATTAAGGAATGCCGGGGACAGTTTTGTTTCCGGCCAGACGTTATGTGAAAAGGCAGGGGTTACGAGGCAGGCAGTCTGGAAAAATATTGCGCAGCTTAAAACTAATGGTTTCATAATAGAATCTGTACCTAATAAAGGCTATAAACTTATTTCATCACCAGACGTCCTTTATCCGGATGATATCAAAAGCAGGCTTACAGACGGGTCAATATGTAAAAAAATTGAGAGCCTTGAAGTTACAGATTCAACAAATATACGTGCAAAACAGCTTGCTGAATTTGGGGAAGAAGAAGGAACCCTTATAATAGCAGAACAGCAGACAGCAGGCAAAGGCAGAAGGGGCAGGCAGTGGGAATCAGAACCAGGGACAGGGATTTACATGTCACTTGTATTAAGGCCTGTTATTAACCCTGTACATGTACCAGGCATAACACTGGTAACAGCACTTGCAGTTGTAAAAGCCATTAAGGAAACATGTGGTGCAAATGCCCTTATAAAATGGCCGAATGATATTGTACTTGGAGGAAAAAAGATTTGTGGCATACTGGCTGAAATGAGTTCAGAGATGAATTTTGTAAATTATGTTGTTACAGGCATAGGCATTAATGCCAATAACAGCCAGTTCCCTAAAGAAATAGAAGAAACAGCCACATCCCTTTACCTCCAGACCGGCAAAAAGACAGACAGGGCACAGCTTGCCGCCTGCATTATAAACTATTTTGGCAGGTATTACAGTAAATTTAAGGAATCAAAAGACTTAATGCCTTTTATAGATGAATATACTTCACTGCTTGCTAACAAAGACAGGGAAGTCAAGATATTTTATGGCATGGAAGAAGATTCAGAAAAAACAGAAACAGGCATGGCAAGAGGTATTAATAAAGACGGCGCATTAATAGTAGATACAAAGAACGGGACTGAATACATAATGTCAGGGGAAGTTTCAGTCAGGGGGTTATACGGTTATGTCTGACAATAATCCAGGTAATGCAGTGGTGCTTTGTGCATCAAGTGCATATGAAGAAAAATACTATTTTAACCAGGAATTTGCAGGGCTTCCAGAACCTGTCAAAGAGGAACTTAAAGTACTGTGTGTGCTGTATACTGCGGAAATAGGCGGGATACTTACATTACAGTTTGAAGAAGACGGCAGGCTTTTTCTTAATGTAACCTCATCAGAAGATGATTTTCTATTTGATGAAATAGGCAGTGTGCTTAAAATTAAACAGATACAGTCTGAAAAAAGGGAGTTATTAGAGGCACTTGAATTATATTACCGTGTAAAATTCCTTAAACAGGACATTAACTTATAGTGCTTCTATAAATAAAATAAGATAGGGCAGAAAGACGAGGGCAAAAATATGTTATTAGCAGTTGATGTAGGAAATACTGACATTACATTTGGCGTTTTCTGTGGCGCAGAGCTTGCAGCAAGATTCAGGTTTACCGTAAAAGTGCCACGGACTTCAGATGAATATGGGGAACTTCTCTGTAATATCCTTGTCCAGAAAGGTTATAAACCTTCAGATATTACAGAGGTAATAATAGCATCTGTAGTACCAAAGATGATGTATTCATTTACAAGTGGTATAATAAAATATCTTGGCTGCCATCCTATAATAGTAGGTGCAGGTATTAAGACAGGCATAAGGATAGATACATCAGAACCAAGGCAGATAGGTGCAGACCGTATTGTTGATGCAGTAGGCGCATATGGGCAGTACGGGGGGCCTATAATCGTAGTGGATTATGGGACTGCGACTACATATGACTATGTAACAAAGGACGGGGCATTCCAGGGGGGTGTTATAAGCCCGGGAATAAGGATATCCGCTGATGCATTATGCAACAATACAGCAAACCTCCCGGAAATAGAGATAAAATGCCCAGGCAGCATAATTGCCAAAGAAACTATATCTTCAATGCAGGCAGGGCTGTATTATGGTACAATAGGGCAGACAGAATATATAATAAGGCGCATAAAAGAAGAAGCAGGCATAAAAGAAGTACGTGTAGTTGCAACAGGGGGGCTTGGCAAGATAATATCAGAAAGTACAGATGAAATAGATATATATGATGCGGACCTTACATTAAAAGGGCTGCAGCTTATATACAGCAAGCAGAGGAAAGTTTAATGCATGGATTTAATATAGGCAATGTAAAAATAAATGGCAATCTGGCATTAGGGCCAATGGCAGGAGTAACCAGCCTGCCATTCCGTCTTTTATGCAAAGAACAGGGTGCAGACTTAATGTATACAGAAATGATAAGTGCAAAGGGCATTTATTATAATAATAAAAACACTGCAAAACTCTGGGAAATTGATGAGGCGGAACATCCCATAGCATTGCAGCTTTTTGGTTCAGAACCAGAGATTATGGCATTTGTTGCAGAAAAAATTAAAGACCGTAATTTTGATATACTTGATATTAATATGGGCTGTCCTGTCCCAAAAGTAGTTAATAACGGCGAAGGTTCTGCACTTATGAAGAACCCGGGGCTTGCGGGCAAGATAATAAAATCTGTTTCGCAGGCAGTAAATAAACCTGTTTCAGTAAAAATCCGCAAAGGATTTGATGATAACAGCATTAATGCTGTAGAATTTGCCATTATGGCAGAAGAAAACGGCGCAGCAATGGTAGCAGTACATGGAAGGACAAGAGAGCAATATTATGGCGGAAAAGCAGACTGGAATATTATAAGGAAAGTAAAAGAAGCAGTAAAAATCCCTGTTATAGCAAGCGGGGATATATTTACCGCAGAAGATGCAGTAAGATGCACAGAAGAAACAGGCTGTGATGCACTTATGATAGCACGTGGGGCAAGAGGAAACCCCTGGATATTTAAACAGATAAAGACATTTATGGAAACAGGCGGGGTAATTCCAAAACCTGGCATAGACTGCATTGCAGATATGATATTAAGACATGCAAGGATGTTAAAAGATTTTGAAGGCGAAGTAATGGGAATACGTGAAATGCGCAAGCATGTAGCATGGTATACAGCAGGCTGTAAAAACTCAGCCTCCATAAGGCGCAGGGTAAATACAGCTGGAACATACAGCCAGCTTGAAGAGCTGTGCAAGATTATGTCTGGAGGATAACAATGGCAGATAAAATTAAGAAATTAATAACAATACTTATTATAGCAGCATTTATATCAGGAACAGTACCAGAAAGCATATTGCCACAGGCAGCAACAGCAGGTGCAGCAGTACCATCTGTGCAGGCAACAGCATATGTTGTAATGGATGCAAATTCAGGGGATGTTATTTACAAAAAGGGCATGAATAAGAAGATATACCCGGCAAGTACAGCCAAACTTATGACAGCAATAGTTGCAATTGAAAATATAAAAGACCTTGACCAGACCGCAAGGTTTACCAAAAAAATTAAAAAAATGGTCCCGTCAGATGCTTCAAAGCTGAACCTTAAGGCAGGGACATCATACAGGATAAAACAGTACCTTAACATGCTTCTTATTTCTTCAGATGCGGATTCTGCAATGGTACTTGCAGCAGGTTCAGGCATATCATATAACAGGTTTATAGAACTTATGAACAGCACAGCCAAAAGCTATGGAATGGACAAGACAAGTTTTGATAACCCTATGGGGCTTGATACTGGCAACGGATATAAGAAAATGTATACATCAGCATATGATTATGCAGTGCTGGCAAGACATGCAATGTCATATGAAATTATACGCAATATAGTTTCCAAAAAAACTTATACAGTACCTGGAAGAAAAGGCAAGCCATCATTTAAAATAAAAAATACCAATGGGTTTTATTCTGGATATAAGCTTAAAAACAAAGAATATGAAATTATAGGCTCTAAAACAGGGACAACAAGTGCCGCAGGCCATGTACTTATAGCAACAGCAAGGGACGAAGCAGGCCATGAGCTTATATGTGCATACTTCGGGGGAAATTCATCAGCAAACCTTTATAATGGAATAGAGAAATTATTAGATTATACATATAAGCAATATTCCAATGAAAAAATAGTGCTTGCCACAGGATTCTGGGATACAAGGTTCCGGGGCAGTGAAAAAATCATCTGCAAACATGCAACATCAGGCGCTATCCCAATGCAAGAAGACGGCAAATTTGAACCTGCTATTGTAACAGATACTGCTAATACAATCAGCCTTATAAATGGCATATCAGGATTAGAACTAGGCACAGGGACAGATAACAGCCTTACAGTTGCAGGGCTTGCAATAACATATTACAACAGCAAAGGCGGAATAACAGGTGATGAACTGACAGAGGAAGAATTAAATATAATAAATTCACTGGCAAATACAGAAGAATTTAATATAAGTGAACAGAAACAAATAGCAGGGCTTTACTTATCAGGGGCAATGGAAAATGTGGAAATAGAAGATGTAAAGCACAACCTGACCAAAGAAGAAACAGTATTAATAGCAGATTTGCTTACATAAATTTCTGTAACCAGGCAATAATACCACTATATAAATCTGGAAAACAGGGGGCAGAATATGGTTTATGATGTAGTTATAGCAGGAGGCGGTGCAGCGGGGCTTTCAGCTGCCCTTTATGCAGGCAGGGCAAGGCTTAAGGCACTTGTAACCGAGAAATATAATATTACAGGAAGCCAGATAATATATACAAATGAAGTTGACAACTATCTTGGAATACCATCAGTTTCAGGCTTTGAACTTGTTAATAAGTTTAAAGAACATGCCATTAATGAAGCAGAATTTATGGAAGGTGAAGTTTCAGGCATTACAAAGACAGACGGAATTTTTAATTTAGAACTTGCAGATGGCACAGAAATAAAATCAAAGACTGTTATAATAGCTACAGGTGCCATCCACAATAAACTTGGCGTAAAAGGAGAAGAAGAATTTACAGGAAAAGGCATATCATACTGTGCCACATGTGATGGTGCATTTTATAAAGGAAAAGATGTAGCAGTAGCTGGAGGCGGTGATACTGCACTTTCAGAAGCACTCTATCTTTCAAATATATGTAATAAAGTCTACCTTCTCCATAGAAGAAATGAACTGCGGGGCAGCAAAATATACCAGGATAAAATTGCAGCAAAGGAAAATATAGAATTTATGGGCAATGTTATAATTGATGAAATAAAAGGGGAAGAAAAAGTTTCATCAATATTATACCATAATAAAACAGACAACACACAAGCTGTACTTCCGGTAAATGGTGTATTTATAGCAATAGGTATGAAACCAGATACAGATATATTAAAAGGGCTTGCAGATATTGATGATTATGGCTATGTAATAGCAGGAGAAGATGGCAGGACAAACGTTAGCGGGCTGTTTGTGGCAGGGGATATACGCCAGAAGAATTTAAGGCAGTTAATAACAGCCGTATCTGATGGTGCAAACTGCATAGCATCTGTAGAAGAATACCTTAACACAGGAAAGTAAAAATGTTGGAAAATACAATATAGGAGGAAAAACATTGAAAAAATTTTTAGAAGAATTTAAACAATTTGCATTACGTGGCAATGTTATGGACCTTGCAGTCGGAGTTATTATCGGTGCTGCATTCCAGAACATTGTTACAGCACTGACAGAGGACATTATTAACCCAATAATCAACTGCATTGGCAAAACAGAAATCGGAGGTTCAATCCAGATTTTTAATACCGGGCAGTATATCAGTTACGGGGATTTTATTACATCAGTAATTAACTTTGTTATTATGGCATTTGTTATTTTTATGTTAATGAAAGGGATTAATAAAATAATGTCCATTGGGAAAAAGGAAGAAGCAGCAGAACCAGAAAAACCTGTAACTAAAAAGTGCCCATATTGTTTAAGTGAGATACATATTGACGCAGTAAAATGCCCTAATTGCACTTCTGATTTAAGTATTGGTGCAGAAGTGGAAGAGTAATACAAGGAAAGGTTGTTTCCCAAAATTAATTCTTGTAACAGACTGGCAGCAGTGGTACAATTAAGGATAGAAAGAGAGTGGTGGCCTTAAATGGAAAAAACATATACAAGCAGCAGTACCAGTCCTAATGGTAAATACAAGGATTCTGTATTTACTGCATTATTCAGCAGCAAAGAAAGCCTGTTTGAATTATACAAGGTACTGCATCCGGAAGATACAACAGTAACAATAAATGATATTGAACAGATTGCACTGGAAAATGTACTTTTAATACGCAGGTATAACGACGCAGCAATGGGTGTACGTAGCAAACTGCTGGTGCTTTCAGAACACCAGTCAACGCCAAACCCTAACATGCCAGTAAGGCTTTTATTATACATAGCAGAGGAATATGAGAAAATAATAAAGAAAAACGGTGAAACCAAAGCCTTGTATTCCAAAAGGCTTATAACACTTCCAGCCCCTGAGTTTTATGTTATATATACAGGCAGTGAAGAGTGTGGTGCTTATATGCACCTGTCAGATGCTTTCCCAAAAGAGTATAAGAATAATTTGTTTTTACAGCTTAATATAAAAGTAATAAAAGATGAGGATAAGCATAATATACTTGGCGGTTATATCGCTTTTGTAAAAAAGGCTGAAAAATTAAGGCATACACCAGGTTATACATTTACATCAGCCCTTAATGAAGCTGTACAGTGGTGCAGGGAGGAAAATATACTTGCTGGTTTTATGGAAGAAAGGAGTGATGAATTAATGAGCCTTATGATGGAAGAATGGAATATTGAAGATGCTTTAAAATATAACAGGGAAGATGCCTGGGAACAAGGACTGGAACAGGGGCTGGAACAAGGGCTGGAACAAGGGCTGGAACGGGGCAGGAATGAAGGTATGAAAGACGGAATGGTTTATGCCTATTATGAAATGAACCTGAAGACTAATGAGATTGCCCGGAAAGTAAACCTTACAGAAGCAGAAGTGCTTGAGATTATAAAGAAAAAGAATATGTAGTAGTAAATCTGTTTAAAACTTGTTCCTGATGGATGCAATGTTTTAAATTGGGTGTGTCAGAGAATAAATATATAGGCTGGCAATTCCAAAGTAATTCCACAGACAGCACGCTTGCGCTTGGACAAACCACGCAATGGATGCATAAAGCCCTTATGCTTCAAAAAAACCTTTGAAGCATTGAATACAGGGCTTAAGCACCAGCGGTTTTGTACAGCTGTCTTTTGGAATTACATTTGGAATTTGCCAGCTAATTTACTCTTTGGCAATCTTTAAAAACGCTTCCTGCCAGCCCTCTTAACTAACTTTCATATACCGGTTTGTGTATAATTTATGTATAATAAAATTCTATAGTAATAAGTATTAAAAATACCACCAGTAAACACTACTGGTGGTATCTTCAGGATTACCTCCCGGATGTTGCATATAAATTTTATAAAAAATTATTTCTTTACTTTAACGCTTTTGCCTGCGCCTTTAGCCTGGACAATCTTTTTGTATGCCTTAACCTTAGCCTTTGGCACTTTGATTGTTGCTTTGCTGTTAATTCCCTTAAATGCATTATTGCCTATTTTGCTCTTTGTAAGCTTCTTAGTCTTAATAGTAATATTCTTTAACTTGCTGCATCCCTTGAATGCATTAGCACCAATCTTTTTAATATTAGCACCAATTGTAAGTTTTGTAAGTTTCTTATTACCCTTTAAGGCATTTTTAGCAACAACTGTAACTTTATAACTCTTACCACTAATCTTGACAGTTGAAGGAATTTTAACAGTCTTAGCATTCTTCTTGCCCTTTGTAAACTGTACTGTCCTTGTACCCTTTACAGCAGTTACCTTGTACTGTGAACCACTAATTGTAGCCTTCTTACCTACCTTAACAGTATTTGATGTACTAGGTGCTTTAGTAGGGTTGCTAGGTGCGTTTGTAGGGTCACTAGGTGCATTAGTAGGATTTGTTCC
>DKYP01000143.1:9009-9174 GCA_002499945.1 Lachnoclostridium sp. UBA7097 | reverse complement strand
CGCATCATGCGCAGCATGATGCGCGCTTCTGCAATCCGCCGGAGACATATCAGATGGGGATTGAATCACGCCACTGATACTAATAGGTTGCCCACCGCCTCCTTCCACAAAACAAGAAAAAATTAACCTTTTTCTTCCCCAGTTTCTTTTTCCAGTTCTATACAA
>DKYP01000143.1:594-8686 GCA_002499945.1 Lachnoclostridium sp. UBA7097 | reverse complement strand
GTTTCTTTTTCCAGTTCTATACAAATATCTTCTTTTAATTTTTTTCGCAGTCCATATAATTTCCCGGAAAAAGACTGAATAATAGAAATTATATCCTCTGCAAGTTCTTCTGACATTGTTTTATCTTCTGTTTCTGTATTTACAATTACTATTTCTGTTTTATGGAAATCACATATTAACTGCAAGTAATTAAAGCCAAACCGGGTCAGCCTGTCTTTGTAATTGATAAAAATACGGGCTATTTTATCCTCTTGGACTAATGTTACCAGTTTCGTTAATCCTTTACGGGTATCATCTAAACCGCTTCCTACATCAGATATAATTTCTAAATTTTTTGGATTTTGAGTAATTGCAAACCGTGCTATATTTTGTATTTGTCTTTCTAAATCCCCCCGTTTTTTTTGTTTATGCGTAGAAACTCTCGCATAAATAATATCTTTCCGGTTATCTTTTGTTTCCACATAAAGCTGTTTGTTTTTTAAAAAAGCAATAAGGGAATCTTTTGGAATCAAGCGTCTTTTATTCACAAAAATTTCTGAAAGCAAACCATTGATACAATAATTCTGTACAGTCCTTGTACTAACTCCTATCATTTTTGCTACTTCCCCGCTTTTATAATAGTCCTTTGTTAAATCTGTATCCTTAACCATATAGCTGCATCACCTCTCATAGTTTTATGATATCACAACTATGAAAGGAAATCAAGTATTTATTTCTTAAAATTCTTTATTATCAAAATCTGTTATAAACATTTATAAACACTATTGCCAAGTACCTGGCTTTTATGGATACATCCGTTTTGTAAGCAAAATACAGAATTATATACATCCACAGGTTTTCCAGCTTAGTTTCGGGATTTTAATAGACTTGCATATATTCTTATGGTAAAATATTATCTATTAATGTATAAACTTGTCAATTTGCATTTAATTACATTATTAAGGAGCATTATGAGCAGAAGTTATAAGAAAACACCTATAATCAAATCTTGTGGATATGGCGTATATGGTAAAAGGCTTGCAAACAGGAAAACCAGAAAAGCAGATATGGATGTGGCATTTAAGGGTGGACAGTATAAGAGGCTTTATGAAACATGGGATATTAACGATTTTGTTGTTTTTTACCCTAAAAGCCAGGCTGTAAAAGATGACTGGCTGGAAGGCTGGAAAAAATGGTATTACAGAAAGTAAGGATATATATAAAATACATATACAGAAAGGCGGATAATAATGGATAATTTATTTAAATCAGAATGGGTAGAAAAGTGTGTACGCAGGGTTTTGGGGAAACCAGAGGGTGCTATTAGCAAAGAAGAAATCTCCAAAATAAAATATGCAAAAGCTGGTGGTGATTTTTCTGGTTCACTGGTACTTGAATTAAGCACAAGTATTCCTCCAGAACCTTTTGCTGCTTTTGACGGCGGTGATGAGTGGGCTGTATGCCTGCACAGTGATACAACCCTTGGTGAAAAATATAAACTTGAAGATTATATAGAAACTAATGACGGGTTTTCTATTGGCCATTTTAATATTGATGAATGGAAATACGCCTATAGCGGGGAAGCAAGACAGGCATGGGATGAATTTGAAAAAAGCATTGTTAAGAATGATATTTCTTGTGATTATACAAGGGAAGAAATTAATGCAATAGAAGAAGAAAATCCTCCATATGAAAAGTTTTTACTTCCAGCAGAGGACTTAGCTTTATTAAACGGGCTGGTTGTATTAAGGCTTTATGAAATGGAGATAGAAAGCGTAGAATGGTTTAATGCATTTGAAGAATTAAAGGTACTTGAACTCGCAGAAACAGAGATAGAAAAAGATGCAGAAAATGCAGGGGCTTTTTATGGGCTTAAACAGATTACTATCTGGTGTGACTGATAAGAGTAAACCAGCTGGCAAATTCCAAATGTGCTTCCAATGGACACTTTGGAATTTGCCAGCCAATCTTTCTGGACACATCCAATCAATTAAATAACATTTAAAACTCTATTACCGTAACTGAGTAAGCTGGCAGCAATACTTCTGTTTTCTGCCCGCATACTGCAAGTTTATATTCACGTGGCTGTACATATTCACGTTTCTTTGTATTTACATTGGCATCATATGCATACTCCCTGTCTGTTGTAAGCAGCAGTGCCCTTGCGTCATACACCTGTTTGTAGCCATCTATGCAGATTGCTACTTTTTTAGATACATCAGAAGGGTTTACAAGCTTTGCATAGAGATGGTTCCTATCTTTGGTGACAGAGTGGTATACTGCCCTGTTGTATGCTTCAAGCTTGTATTCAAGCTTTTTGCTTTCAAAGCCATTGCCGTCAGTATATGAACATATAAGGTGCTTTCCATCATCACCACCATAATTTACTGTAAATGTATATTCTGTGCCGTTTTCCAGTTCTTCATAGTTACATTCACGTAAGTTACCGGCGGTTACGCTTGAAGAATAATCACCAAGCTTGTAGCCTTCAATGCCCTGTTTAAATACCCTGATTCCTGTTACTGAACCATACAAGTTTACTGCATATTCAATAACATCTTTTTTAGACAGGTCTTCCATCTCTGTAAGCCCTGCACCAATGAAAATACCACCATTTCCGCTTATGCGTTCTGCTTTTACAATTACAGAGTAATCCTTCCATGATTCATTGGATATATAAATGCCGTTTAAGCCTTTGGCGGAAGGTGTTATTATAATTCCCCTGCCGCTTCTGCAACTGCCCCTGCAAGTGTATTCTTATCAGTTGAAGCATACTCCCCTACAAATACTTTGGAAGTTTCTGCTTCATTTAATGTACCATCTGCATTGTATGCACGGTAATAATAATTATAACGGTCTGCATTTTCAAGAAGGTACTGGTTTGAACGGTAATAATGCTCATCAGCAATAGTTTCCATATAGTTGTCTTCATGCTCATACCATTTTACTTCTTTATCAAAGCTCTTTTCACCATCAGTAAATGAAACTGTTGCACCGCCTGTCTTAAGGTTTCCGCTTAAAAACCTCCAGCCATATTTATAAGCATCATCATCTGCCTGTGCACCTACAGTTGATATAATTATAAGGTCATACCCAGGGTAATTTTCTTCCATATAATTATCAATTGCATATTTAAATGCTTCAAAACTTGCAAAGAACTCTTCACCCCAGTTTTCATTGCCAACACCTAAAAGATGCAGCTTGAATGGTTCTGCATGTCCCATTTCCTTGCGTAGTGCTGCCCATTCATTGTTCTCAAAGTCCGTATTGATTGCAAAATCTATTAAATCTGTAAAATTCTTTATATATTTTTCCTGTAAACTGCCACCGGCAGGGTTTGCATAATCAGAACGTGCCTGGCATAATACACCACATGCCATAACCGGAAGCGGAAGTGCACCAAGGTCTTCTGCAAGCTGGAAGTATTCCATATAGCCAAGACCCATGGTCATCATATAGCCCCAGACATTGTAATTCTCTTTACGGTATTCAATATCACCAACTGAATCCTTCCAGTCATACACATTTTCCCATATATATGAGCCTTCTGAAATACAGCCTCCCGGGAAACGTAAGAATGACGGGTGCAGGTCAGCCATAACTTTTACAAGGTCACGGCGCAGCCTGTAATTAGGGTTTTTAAGGAAGTTTTTATGTGCAGTCCCTGACCTTCTTTCCTCTGTTGAACCCCAGACCTTTGAAGGCATAAGTGAAACCATTGCAATTGATACTTTTCCTATAAACTCTATTTTAAGCTGTGCATAGCCTGTCTTAGATGCAATAAATGTATATTTTTCTTTTCTGCCATACTTCTTCCAGTCAGCTTTGCTTACAGGAATAATTACGGAATTAGTTACTGGCATATCATTTTCATCTACAAGGCTTACCTTTAAACCGGCGCCTTTCTGTTTATTTCCATTTTTTGGCACAGACCTTGCCCATACTGAAAAGCCATACTCTTCCTCATCTTTCAGGTATATTGAAAGTGTTGCACCCATATCACAGAACCCACGGTTATATATTACTGTGCCATCTGGTGCTGTAATATAATGTTCATTAGTATCAGGCTTTGTAATGCCAAGGTGTTCATTTAAACCATGTTTGTCTTCTACTGTCACTTTATCCAGGTCACCAAACCAGTATTTTAACGGTGTATAGTTCCTGCCTGTGGATTTCCCGTCAGCACCTGATGAAGTATCATATGTATTATATTCAAATGCCTCAAATGAACGGTTGCATACCAGTTCTGCATAAAGCCCGCCATCTGCTGCATTATTAATGTCTTCATAAAAAAGCCCGTAAAGTGTTTTGCTTATACCAACAGTTTCCTTGTCTGCATGTATAGTCATTGTATAAGGTGCTATAATCCTTGGTATTGCATTAACATATGTACTTGTCCTTAGTTCATAGCTTCCCAGTGATAAAACTGCTGTAATCTTAATATATTCAGGCTCAGTAAATTCACCAAGCTTCCCGTCTGAAGAAAGCACTTCCTCTTTCTCTGATTCCCAGCGTACTTTGACCTTGCCGCCCATATAGCTTAATGGAAATTCAACATCCTCTGTAATAATCTTATCAGGTTTAAAAAGGAAATTTTCCTCAACTATCTTAAGGACTTCTTCTTCAGATATAGTTTCACATACTATATCCACTATTTCATCTTCTGATAATACCCTGTTGTACACACGGAAATCTGACAGTGCCATATTGGCATCAGGGTCTGCCTTAAACTGTGAATGCCCTATATAATTATTTTCATAATTGCCCTCTTTCTTAAGGCCTGCAAACCATTCACGCAGGCGCTTGTAATTGCCACTTGAGGTCTGGCTTATGGAACCATCTGCAATCATATTCCCGTTTACATATAAAACAGGCCCTGCACTGCTTAATGTACCGTTCTTTGTACCATGTACAACAACTGCCACATGGGTCCATGTATTTACAGGAAATGTCCTGCCGGGGTCTGCTGGAAGGTCCGAGCCGGAGAAACAGCTTGCACGCAGGTTTCTTGTTAAAAATATATAAGGCCCCATATCTGACTTTCCAAAATCAAATATACGCTCCCATGCACCTATTTCTTTACCAAGGTTCATCCAGAATGTAATGCATATACCATTATCATCACCACTGGCTTCATTAAAAATACCTTCCGGAAGCCTTAAAAATGAAGAACCATAAGAGCCATCACTCTTAATGCGGACTGCATTGCGTCCGCCAACCTCTTCTATAACCGGAGGGTTTGAGCCACATACCAAGGCATCTTTTTTATTCTGTGAACTGTCTTTCCCAACATTGCTTGCATCATCAAAGCGGTACCACACAGCCATATCATTAACAACAGCCATACTATTCTCCTTTTCATATTTTACTTTATAGTAAATTATTTTAATATTTTGTTTTATTCTAACACACTTTAGTAAAAGTTCCAACCCCTTTAATGCTTATTTATTGTTCGGTTTCTCCATATCCGTTTTTTCATTGCCATCTTCTTTAAAAGCAGTTATCCATGCATCGTCAACGCCTTCTGTTGCCTCTTTTTTCAGCACTATCTTCACCGTCATAAGTATAAGCTTGATATCTGTCCACATAGAATAACTTGATATGTATAACAAATCAAGCTTAAGTTTATCATAAGGTGTGGTATTGTATTTTCCATATACCTGTGCATAACCTGTAAGCCCTGCCTTTACCCTTGTACGGAAACGGAACTCAGGAATTTCCTTACAGTATTCTTCCATTATTTCAGGCCGTTCAGGCCTTGGACCTACAAATGACATCTCACCTTTCAGTATATTAAACAGCTGTGGCAGTTCATCTATACGTGTTGCCCTTATAAAACGCCCTACAGGTGTAATCCTGTCATCATTTTCCCTGGCAAGCTTTGCAATCCCGTCGCCTTCTGCATCTACCACCATGCTTCTGAACTTATATATTTTAAATTCCATATCATTCTCTGTAACACGTGTCTGTTTATAAAATACAGGTCCTTTATCATAAAGCCATATAGCGGCAGCAGTTAAAAGCATAACAGGTGATGCAATTATTAGTGCAGGTACTGCAAGCACAAGGTCTAAAAGCCTTTTGGCAAATATCTGGTCTACACTTAATGTATATCCTTTAGAAAGCATAAATGGTGTATCAAAAATATGAATCCTGTCAGTCCCCATAAGGATAATATCCGAAATCTTAGGAACTACATACGCCCTTACTTTATTGGCATAGCAGTATTTAAGGATATCATTCCTCTCTACTGCGGAAATATCACCAATAATTACCGCCTGGAAGTCCTTTATCTTTTCAGCAACTACATCAATGCCTTCATAAATATTTACTGCATCATATATTGCATATTTGTCACGCCTTGTTTCTACTTTATTTACAAGGTCCCCGGCAGGCCTGTTGCCATATATAAGAAGTATACGCCATGGCGGGAAAACCCTGTTGTAAATATTTATTATTATATAATTGACAAATGATGATACCATCATTTCAATTACCATCATTAATAAAAGCATTAAAGGGTTTACAAGACTGAACGCAAGAAGTGATATTACAAAATATATTATAATGTTAGTAAGAAAAAGGCTTAAATACTGCGAAAGCATTACCTCAGCCTTTCTTAACTGCCCAATCTTTAACCCTCCATACATATTTGAAAAAAACAGCAGTACAATGGCATAAAATGCAATAAGCAGATAATTGCCGTTGCGGTAAAATTTAACCGAATACATTGTGTCAAAATAATAACCATACCACACAAATGCAAATATTGCTGTCATAAGCAGAATGTTTATTAAAGATACTATAAAAAGAATTGTCTTTTTATATGGGTCATAATTTTCCATAATTAACCTCACTTAATATAAATTCATCCTTATAAGTAATTTAAATATCTTGTCATCAAGGCTGCGCTGCCTGTATAATCTGCCCTGGCGCACAAGCTTTTTCCTTGCCCTGCCGTCTTTTTTGCCTTTTATAAAGAGTTTTAGCAGTTTTTCTTTCTCCCTTAAACCCCTCTGGCTATTACCTGCATCTTTAAATTCCCTGTTAAATATATTTAAAAATTCCACAGCCTGCCTTCCTGGTTTCTGCGAATCATCTTTAAACTTCTTAATCCTGTATTTTAATTCGGGAATCCTGCCAGTATTCTTCCCGACTGCATTATCACCATGCTGGCGGTAATAAATATAGGGAGTTTCATCATAGTATATTTCACCAAAGCATGTGGCAATTAAATACATCCACCTGTCATGCATTGTTGCATGTTCTGGTATCTTTAATACTGCCATCTGCCTTAACCTGTTATTAAATACTGTAGTACACCCTGTTACAATATTTTCTATAAGTGCATTGCCAAAGCCTGGCCTCATCTCCGGGTTATCAACATGCACATCCAGTGGTTTTAAATCCATATCTGCAAGTAACGGGCGGCAGCAATAAAGAAGCGGTATATTGCACCCTCCGTCATGGCACTCTTCCATCTGCTGTAGTTTTATTATCCCTGCTGACATTTTCCCCGGCATCCAGTAATCGTCCTGGTCGGCAAGTGCATAATATTCTGCATGTCCTGCTTTTGCCATTAATTCAAAAAAGCTTTTTATAACGCCTTTATTGCTGCCCTGGTACCATCTTATCCTGCCAGGGTATTTACATGAATATTCCTTAAGTATCCCCTGTGTACCGTCCGTGGAACCATCATCACGTACAAGCAGGTTTATGCTTGCCAGCCCCTTTTCTTCACAGTCCTGTGCCATTATGGAATCTACCTGCTCTTTTAAATATCTTTTTCCATTGTATGATGACATCAATATCTGGAGTTTCTTCACTTAACCCATACCGTTACTGAAAACTTATAAAAAGTTATTAAAATTTTTTATAACTTATAAAACTCTTATGTTCCATTCCTGCTTCAACGTGTATGCTTTTGACTTGTGTTTCTACAAAGTCTACTGACAAAGTTCAAAAGAAGTTCCTGAACTTCTTTGTACACTCCACAGGCGTAAATTCCTGGCTAACGTACCAGTATATATCTGTATTAACTTAAAAATGTTATGGTACATATTTTAAAACATTTTCCCCATATCTTTTAAGATTTAAAGCAGCCTGGTAATCC
>DKYP01000143.1:0-280 GCA_002499945.1 Lachnoclostridium sp. UBA7097 | reverse complement strand
CTGGTAATCCCTGTCAATTACATTTCCACATCCACATTTATAGATGCGGTCTGATAACTTTAAATCCTTTTTGATATTTCCACAACAGCTACACAGTTTAGAACTTGGAAAGAACCTGTCTGCAATAATTACCTGGATATTATTCCACAATGCTTTATATCCTGCCTGCCTTCTAAATTCATAAAACCCCTGCTGCTGCACAGCTTTGGATAAATGCCTGTTTTTCATCATCCCGCTTACATTCAAATCTTCTAAGACTATAAAACTTGGTTTTCGCTTT
>DKYP01000086.1 GCA_002499945.1 Lachnoclostridium sp. UBA7097 | reverse complement strand
ACAAACTAAAAAAAGAAGCTATATAATAAAAAATAATTATATGGGTATAATACTTAAGAAGAAGTACTTTGATAATGTTAAAAAGGAGAAAGGTATAATGGAAGATAAAAAAAACAGTACCAGCCAAAAGTACCCGGTTAGTAAAAAAAAGGCTGGCAGCCTTCATGGCAGCATTAACAGCAGTGATATAAAAATGACTGCAAAGGATTATGAAAGAAAACTTGCAACAGAAAAGAAACTTGCAGGTTATAAAGAGCAGATGAGCCAGCTTGTTGACAGGATTGCAACAAACAGTTTCCAGGGATAAAAAGAGTTATAGCAAAAAAGTTGTTCCAGGACAGAAAAAATACCTGCCTGTAAAAGAAAACACAGGCAGGTATTTTTTATAAAATAAATTATAAAATTGTTCTTTTGTATTGCAGACTATACTACAAGTCCGGTTATTATTACATTGTTGTATGGCTTATTGGTTTTAGTATATTCCATTTGCATAAATAAAACAATACCAGGGTTAAGCAAATAGGACTTAAATCCGATAATTATAATGATACTTTTAAGATTGCAAGTATATTTAAGGATTTTCTGTTGTTAAAATGGAGGGAATAATATGGAAGTTAGCAGGAATGTATTAAGTAATGTAAATTTTGGCTATAAAACTGGAAATACTTTGTTGCAAAAAAAGAAACCTGTTACAGATAAAATTACATTAAATACAGATGAAACGGATGGAGAAAGCCTGTCTTTAAAATTAAAAAATTTTGAGGAGATATCAAAACTTTTTCCGGATATTTCATTTATTGTAGTTGCAGATTATGGTGAAATTAAAACAGAGTATAGTGGAATTAGCAATACCGCAGCATTTAGTTATAAAAATAAAGTTAGTATTGCCCTGCATGAAGATGTGGTTGGAAATTGGGATAAGGACAGGGAAAATATTATAGAATCTATAAAAGGTATAAAAAATGAATGGAGTATTATTGCTAATAATTTAGAAATGCCAGATAATAAGACCGGGAAAAATTGTGAATATACATTTGCCAATTTACACTATAAGCAGGCCTCTAAAGAATTATCATATTCACAATGCTTTGCAAGTTCGCAATGTTTTGCAGATTTTGTTTCAGGACCATATAATAATGATAAGCAGCCAAATAAAGACAGGTATTTTAAAAATATTCTTTTAAATAAACAAAATGAAATGTATGATATATTATTTAAAGTGGGAAGAAAAAAAGGAAGTTATGCAAAACATAAAAGTTATATAGAAAAGTATAAAGAACAGACATTTTATATGAATCATTGTATTTTTCATTAACATTCCATAATTATGGGGATTATGGATTTTTCCAGATGTTAAGGCTTTTTTGGGGGTTACTGGCTGTTAAAAAGCCTTAACTGGAAGTTTTCAAATGTTTTTTTTACTTCAGCGGACATCCTGCGGCTTATATTAAGTTTCTGCCCGTTAACCAGTACAAGTGATGAGTGTTCTATATAGCTGGTATTATACATATTGGCTATATATGAACGGTGGACAGGCACAAATCCATGCGGTGCAAGTTCTTCTGTCCATTTATCAAGGGTCTTGCGTACTGGGATATATAAGCCGCCTGTTTTGTGTAATAATGTATAATTATGTTCTGATTTAATATATAAAATATCATCAGAGGAAATATATGTGTTGTTATCAAGCAGAAGTGGATAATTCTGTTCAAGTTTTATACTGGTTTTATTAATATATAATTCAAGTTCATGTAAAGTAACAGGTTTGCGTAAGAATCCAAGTACATTAGCCCCGAAGCCTTCGGGCATGGTTTCCATATGTGTAGTATAAAAGACAATATACGTATTTTTTCTTTTTTCTTCCAGAATATTTTTAACCTGTATCCCGGATATATTATCCATTTCAATATCAAGAAATAATAAATCAAGTACGGGCATTTTTTCTATTAATTCTTCCCCTGAATGGAAAACATAAATATTGTTATATCCTAATTGGTTTAAAAATAGCAGGTACTGCTCCAGTTCACTTGTGTTGTCATCGCAAATACCAATTTTCATGGCAGGTCCTCCATTGTATAATTATAAAGGTTTGTTTAATACAACATATGTGCAGAACATATTGTTTTTATAACTGGTTTTTATAAATCCATGATATTTTTCTGCTGTTTTCTGGATATTTTCCAGCCCAATCCCATGGTTGTTTTTATCAGGCTTTTCTGTCTGTATTCTGCCGGCTTCGTTTTTTATAATATTTCCTGAAGTGTTTTTCATAAAGATTGAAATACGCTCATCGGAACTATCTATATCAAGATAGATTTCCTTTGTACAGGGGGCATCTTTTCTTTCTATTGCCTCAGAAGCATTATTTAAAAGGTTTGATAAAATAGTGCATATATCAAAGTTACTGGCAAAACATTCTTCTTTAAAATACCCGCTTGTTTTAAATAAAACACTATTTCCCAGTTTATTGTAGAAATGGTTTATAACAACATCAGCTACAAGGTTTCCTGTGGAAATATAGAAACTGCGTTCATGTATTACAGATATTTCCTCTAAATATTTTTTAAGTTCTCCGGGCTGCCCGTTATATACAAGGTCTTTTAATACAAGCATATGGCTGTTAAAATCATGGCGGAAAGCCCGCAGGTCATTATTTTTCTGTTCAAGCTGTGAGTAATAAAGCTGCTCCATTTTAATATATTTTCTGTTAAATTCTTCTTTTTCTTTTAATATATTATGGTGGTACTGGATTTTTAAAAATGCAAATATAGTTACCAGTAATACCACAATAAGAAGAAATATAAGATATGCTATAATGTACTGTAAGAACTGGTTTATATCTTTATAAAATAAAAGTTCTGACATTCCTAATAAAATTTTTGTGATAATACATGAAAACAGCATTAAAAAGTAGCTTTTCCTTTCAATCTGTTTTATTACCTGCTGCCTGCGAATACGGCTTTTATGTAGTGCTAATGCACATATAATAAATATTAAAAGTACAATTCTGTCAGTAAGCCTTAAAAGGCCTGTGAAAGATGTGCTGTCTGCAGAGCCGCCAGAAAATATATAAAAGATATTGGAAACAGGGTATGCTGCCATTATTCCAGCAAGGCTTAAGACAAAAAGCCAGCAGGTTTTATATAGAAAAGTGCCATTAAATATAATAAGGGTTATGGCAAGAATTGAAAAAGTATTTATAATTGAAGTATTAAATAATTCTATAGAAACTGCCTGTATTATTATCTGGGTGGTAAACATTAATAAAGACAATAATATCCTGGCAGGTGTTATGAAGAAATCTGTTCCAAGTATAAAGTAAAATATAAGTATTACAGCTAAAAATTCTAAAATTGTGTTTATAAGTACAGACAGCAGCATTTTAAATATCCTTTCTTTGTATATAGTTATAAGAGTACCGTTTAGCCCAAAAGGCTGCATTACAGCCCAGGACAGTTGATAAAGGGATACCGGCAGGGTAAAATTACATATACAGGATAAATTATATAAAAGCTGGCTGTTTAAATTTCCGCAAAAATATTTATAACAGAATCCATTATATAATTTTCCTGCCAAAAAGTAAAGATAAAATAAAAAAAGGGATGGTGGATAATGGAAATTGTAGTTAAAGCGCAGGATTTAGTTAAGTATTATGGTACTGGTGGCAATCTGGTAAAGGCAGTTGACCATGTAGATTTAGAAATAGGGCGTGGGCAATTTACTGTTATTATGGGACGTTCTGGTTCTGGTAAGTCTACTTTGCTGCATTTGCTTGGAGGGCTTGACAAACCTGGTTCAGGGAAGGTTTTTATTGAAAATGAAGATATTTTCAGGCATAGCAGGGACGGGCTGGCAAAGCTCAGAAGAAAGAAAATTGGATTTATATTCCAGGATTATAACCTTGTACCTTCGCTTACTGTATGGGAAAATATTATTCTTCCGCTTGGGCTTTCTAATATAGTGCCAGACACAAAAAAGATTGAGAATTTATTGGAGAAGACAGGGCTTTCTAATAAGAAAAATGCAATGCCAGAAACTTTATCGGGAGGGCAGAAACAGCGGTGTGCTATTGCAAGGGCTATTGTAACAGAACCAGCTGTTATACTTGCTGATGAACCTACAGGCAACTTAGATTCCCAGACAGGGGCAGAAATTGTGACTTTGTTAAAGCAGAGTGTTGAAGAATATGGACAGACACTTGTTATGATTACACATGACGGGAGTATTGCAGAGATTGCAGACAGGGTATATTTTATAGAAGATGGAAGGGTGGTGGATAAAGCATGAATATGTTGCGGACGCTTGCAAGGCAAAATATGAAATATTACAGAAAAAGGAATATTTTAATTGGGGTTGCAGTATTTTTTACATCTTTTCTGGTGTTTGTAATGCTGTCAGCTGGCGTGGTATTCCAGCAGGAACAATATGCTTCTATTAATGCTTTTTATCCTAACTGGCATGGGCAGTATAGTTATATCACAGAAGATTTGGCCAGGCAGATTGCTTCTGGTGGAAATATAGAGAAATATGGTATATTTTCAGAAATGGCTTACACAGAGCTTTCTAAAAAAACTAAGATTTCATACAGATATGCTGATGAAAAGGCAATGGATATGTTGCGCCTGGAATTATCTGAGGGGCGTATGCCAGAAGCAGAGGATGAAATTGTGCTTGACCCTGGTGCTGTAGAAAAACTTGGCAAATCTGCGGAACTTGGCGGCAAAGTTACTTTACCATACCAAGTATACCGTGACGGTGCAAAAGATTATGCAAAAGAGAGGGAATTTACTGTAACAGGATTTCTAAATAATATGGATGCTGATGGAAAAGAAACTTATATAGCACTTGTTTCTAAAGAACTGCTGGAAAAGGAAGTTCCTGCCGGGCAGGTTTCATATGTTTTTTTATTCCGTATACCTGGTAAGGATGTTAAATCTACAGATAATGCAAAAAATATAATTAATGGTATTGCCAGTAAATACGGTATTCCAGAGGATAATATAAGAATAAATACATATAACCTTGTTGCCAACCATGCAGACACGGATATGTATATGGTAATTTTTGTTGTTATATGTGTAGTAATCCTGGCTGGAATTATTACAATTTATAGTATCTATTATATAGGGACTAATGAAAGGATACAGGAGTATGGCAGGTTAAAGGCAGCAGGCATGACATCAAAAGAACTTAAAAAGATTGTTTTATGGGAAGGGACAGGGATTGTAAAAAAGGCTGCACCATCAGGGATTGTGGCAGGCATGGTTTTAGAGGCAGCAGGCATTATTATATTACATTCTATGGCATGGTATTCAATGGACGATATTATTCCATACATTTCAATTCCTAAGTTAATTATTTACCATCTGGGAATTATAGTTTTGGCATTCCTTGTTACATATCTCACAATGTATATTTCCTTAAGAAAGCCTGTGCGGATTGCAGGAAAGATAACAGAGATGGAGGCTGTACGTTATCCCTCTTCAGGAAATGCGGGGAAAAGTTCCAGGAAGAGGAAAAGCGCCAGTAAAATAAGTATTTTTTACCTTGTAAAAAATACACTGGGAAATAATAAAAAACGCAGTATGGCAACTATCTTTGCAATGTCTGCAACAGGGCTTCTTGTTATGGTAGTGGCTACGGTTATATCATGTATAGATTCAAGGCTTGACGCAGATGATATGTGCCATGGGCAGTATATGTTCCGGGAAATGGTAGAATTTAATAATAAAGACCATCCAGAAAGGGAATGGCAGGAAGTTATGGCAGCCAATCCGCTTACAAAGGATTTATTAAAGAGAATAAAGAAAATAGATGGTGTGGAAAAAGTCACATGTTTTGAAAGTATTTATGCGTATATAGATGAATTATCATGGGAATATGAGATTATGGGAGTTCCAGAGGAAAACCAGTCATTTATTATGGATAATATTGTTGAGGGGAGTGTTACTTATGAAGAACTACAGTCTGGAAACAAGGTTGTTGTAAATAAACGTTCTGCAAAATGGCATATGGGCGGGATTGGAATTGGTGATAAAATAACATATACTACAGAAATTGGCGGAAAGACTGTAAAAAAAGAGGCGGAGATTGTGGCTGTTGGGGATTTCCCTATTATCTTTCCCGGGTTTTATATGGCAAGCAAAAGTTTTGATGATATCTCCAGGGAAAATTTAAATGCAGTTTTTTCTGTATGGGCGAAAGAGAATTATAATGAGGAGCTTTATGAAAAACTTAGCAGAATAGAAGATGAAGAACCATTGCTTGTATTATCAACATGGCAGGAACAATACGAAATATCAGAATCTGGTTCTTTAATGGTTACAGTATTTTTCAGTATATTTCTTGGAATACTGGGGTGCATATGTGCAATGAATATGGTTAATACAATGATTAGCAGTGTGCAGAGAAGGAAAAAGGAAATCGGGATGTTACAGGCTGTAGGTATGACAGACAGGCAGCTTTTTACAATGCTGCAATTAGAAGGGGCATATTATATCCTTGGGACACTGTTTGTTACAATAGCAGGAGGCGCTTTGCTGTCATATCCTGTATACAGATGGGCAGAAGACCACGGAATATTAGGAGTGCATAAATACCAGTTCCCTTTTGGTGCAGTAATTATTATATCTGTTGTACTTGCAGTATTAGAAATTATACTTGTGGTATTTATGACACGTTCCGTTAAAAAGGAAACAATTATTGACAGAATACGTTTTAGTGAATAAAATTTTTTGCAGATTATGCTGGAATTAGGATATAACTTCCCAAAAAGTATTGACAAGAAAACTTGGCAGGAATATAATAAAAATGCCAAGTTTTCTTGTCACAAATAATTTTGGAGGTGTTAGTGTGAAAAATACATCTAATGCAGTAAAAAACACTGCCTAAGATGTATTAAATTTCACACAGGAAAAACGCAAAACCAGCGTTTTTCATCACTATTTGAGCCGCCGGAGGCGGCATGGGGGATTTTTATGGATAAAGAAGAGATTTTAAGAAGAAGCAGGGCAGAGAACTGTGATGAAATGGAAATACAAACAAGGGATAAGGCAATGAAATGGACATACATAACCCTTGTAATAAGTGCGGCGTTTTTTGCATTTATCAGGGAGATGGATAACCAGCCATTCATGGATTTGTGTGCCACGGTTTCTTTGTCCGTATTTGTTGGGCGTATATATTGTTTTGCCAGGACAAAAGAGAGGTATGACCTTGTTATGGCAGTTATTACATTTGCTATAGCGGTTTTTGCAACTGTAAGGTTTTTTATGGGGCATTAAAGCAGGTAGAGATTATGGATGATAAACTTATATTAAAAAACAGGCTCAAAGCTGCCCGCATGGAGAAGAAATTATCCCAGAGCCAGCTTGCCAGCCTTACAGGAGTTTCAAGAAATACCATCAGTTCAATAGAAACAGGGCAGTTTAACCCAACTGCTAAACTTGCCCTGGTATTATGTATTGCATTAGATAAAAAATTTGAAGAATTGTTTTACTTTGACTAAGCCAGGAATATAGGTTGAAAAATCCTTCTAAGGCTGCAAAAAACGCAACCTAAGAAGGATTACACTTCAACAATACAAACAGAGTTTGTATTTGGAAAAATGCAAAAGCGGCATTTTTCTAAAGCGTATTGATACGCTATGCTATTTGTGCCGCCAGCCAAAAGGCGGCGGCATGGGGTTTATTAAATATTTTCTTCGATAAAACTGGTTTTTGCTTTTACATATTTAATACCTTTTCTGGCTGCAAATTTTGTATACCTGCTGCCATGTATTGCATGCGTGTTAGCATGGTATACAATTCTGTAGTATTTTTCATATCCTTTTAATTCTATAAGATATGCATTTTTTTATCATCATTTATTAACAGGAAATATATTGTTTTTCCATTTGGATTTCCAGTAATAATTCATTCTCTAAGTTAATAACATTTGAAATTCCGTCAATTGTTTCATTTTTTAGTGGATTATAACATGCCAAAATTTATAATTCAATACTTTATTTCCTATATACTGTTGACAATCTATATACTGTATGGTACGATATATATAAAGGAGGCGGACTGATGAATGTTGACAGCTGGAAGTCCCAGATTAAAAGAGGGACTCTTGAGTTTTGTATATTACTTATGATAAGTAAAAGACCGTATTATGGCTATGAGATTATTAATAAGCTTGACAAATGGGATGTTTTATCTGCAAAGGAGAGTACAATATACCCACTTTTAAGACGGCTTTTAAAAGATGGTTTTTTATCATCATTCTGGCAGGAAACCACAGAAGGGCTTCCGCCAAGAAAATACTATTCTATTACAGATAAGGGGAATGAATATCTTGCAGCTATGGAACATGAATGGAGTAATTTATTAACAGCAGTTGAAGGGATTAAAGGAGAGTGATATTATGGAAAAGGTTCTTGAAACTTATCTTGAAAAGGTAGAGAAGTATTTAAAACGTGTTCCAGTGTCTGAACGTACTGATATATTAAAAGAAATAAAAAGTGGTATATGTGAATTACAAAACAATGGCAAGAATCCTGATGAGATTATTGAAAGGCTTGGCAAACCTGGGGATTTGGCAAAGGCATATCTTGCAGATATACTTTCAGAGGAAAAAGGGGTTAGTTGGAATAAGTTTCTTTTAGTATGTGCATTTTATAGTGTTGCCGGGCTTTCAGGGATGTTTATAATTCCATGTTTAGGTATAATTGCCCCTTCTTTTATTTTCTTTGGGGCTGCTATGCCTGTTCTTGGATTTATTAAAATGGTGGATAATGTTTTTAATCTTAATATTCCATATGTGGAAAATATAAATGTATGTTTTAATGGAATTGAAAATTTTAATCCTGTGCTGGGTTTTGCTATTACGGCTCTTAGTGGTATTTTATTATATCTGGCTGGCAGGGGTGCATGGAAGCTTCTGTTATTATATTGCAGGAAAACAGGAAGTATAAAAAGAAAATTACAGGGAGCAGACTGTGGATTGCAGGACAGATGAAAAAATATGTAAGGATTTATTCTTATGGCAATAGTGGATAAAATCTTACCTGTAATTAAACTTTATATAGAAAATTACCATGCAGGTTTCTTAAAAGAAAGTCTGCATGGTAATTTATCCATAAGGAACCTGTAAGCCGGGATGGTTTTTATATAGCATGTCTACATTTTAAACCTGTAGCCTACTCCCCATATTGTTTCTATATATTGTGGTTTTGCAGTTGATTCTTCGATTTTTTCACGTATCTTCTTGATATGTACTGTAACGGTGGCAATATCCCCAACAGACTCAAGTTCCCATATTTCTTTAAAAAGTTCTTCTTTGGAATATACATGGTTCGGGTTTTGGGCAAGGAATGTGAGTAAATCAAATTCTTTGGTGGTAAAGTTTTTCTCCTCGCCGTTTATATATACCCGCCGTGCTGTTTTATCGATTTTAAGCCCGCGTATTTCTATAACTTCATTTTCCTTTGTACCTGCGGTTGTAAGGCGCTTATAACGTGCAAGATGTGCTTTAACCCTTGCCACAAGCTCGCTAGGGCTGAATGGCTTAGTCATATAATCATCAGCACCTATCCCAAGCCCCCTTATTTTATCAATATCATCTTTTTTAGCAGAAACAATAATTACAGGTGTGTCCTTTTTCTCCCTTATAAGGCTGCATATTTCAAAGCCATCCATTCCAGGAAGCATAAGGTCAAGTATAATAAGGTCAAAATCCTCGTCTATTGCATGTGCAGCGCCAGAACTCCCGTCAGATTCTATTGTTACTTCAAAACCACTTAATTCAAGGTAATCTTTTTCAAGTTCGGCAATAGAAGATTCATCTTCAATAATAAGTATTTTATTCATAGTAGCCCTCCATTATTTTAATTTATATATGGTTAAAAATTATTATTCTATTATGTTACAATAATAAAAGTTTCTGGTTTGTATATCAGGTTTTCTTTTTAAGGGTAAAATAAACAGAAGTCCCTTTGCCCAGTGTGCTTGCTGCCCATATTTTCCCGTTGTGGTCTGATATGATTTTTTGTACAATGGCAAGCCCCAGCCCGCTGCCGCCTTTTGAAGAATTGCGTGAGGCATCAGCCCGGTAAAAGCGGTCAAATATAAATGGCAAATCCCTTTTATCAATTCCAGGGCCATTGTCAGATATTTCTACCTGTATAAATTCTTCCTGTACCTTTGGCGGCAAAACATCTGTGCCATCTTCATTAATCTGGCGGTACAAAGGCGGGGAAACAGGTGGTGGTATAACATTGCTTATTGTTATCCTGACGGAGCCGCCTGTTTTATCCATATATTTAACAGAATTGCCAGTTATATTGTTAATAACACGTTTAAGCTGTTCTGGGTCAGCAGTGATAAGAGTGCCTGCACCAGTATTATTTTCATATTCAACCTTGATACCATGCGATTCCAGGTCAAATGCAATTTCATCAATGCAGTCATCAAAATATTCACCAATATCCAGGACTGTAAAATTATATGGAAGCGCATTTTGTTCTATTTTGGCAAAAAGTGATAGTTCATCTACAAGGTATGTCATATCTACAGCTTTGGCAATAATTGTTTTAAGGTATTTCTCCTGTTTGCCAGGAGTTGATGCAACACCGTCAAGAAGTCCTTCTGCATAGCCTTTAATTGCAGTAAGGGGCGTTTTTAAGTCATGTGATATGCTGCCCATCATATCACGGGTATTCTGTTCATACTGTATTCTTTCTTCAAGTATTGATTTAAGCCTTATACGCATTTCTTCAAAATCACGGCAGAGTTCCCCGATTTCATCAGAAGAGGTTACACGTACAGGGTTATCAAGGTTTCCTGCACCTATCTGCATTGTGGCAATATGGAGGATATCAAGCGGCTTTACAATGCTGTGGTAAAGCCAGAGTATAAGGATTGTCCCGGTTATAACAATAATTGCCAGGAAACATGCCATAATGTCACGCAGGGAATTTCTCCAGTAGGGCATAAGTTTTGACAGGTCAGTTACAAGATAGAACTGGCCTTCTGTTTTATCTGTAAAATAAAAGTCTTTGCCACGTATTAACAGGGAATTTTTGGTGTCAAGTGATATATAATTACTGTTTTCCCTGTATTCTGTAAAATAAGGAAGTGTAGACATTTTATCATAACATTCTTTGTCACCAATGTAAAATTCATCATTATTGTATCTTATAATTATAAAGGTGTCCCTGCCTGCAAGTGTTTTTGTAATGGACTGTATTGCGTCTTTGTCAAGAAGTTTATCAGGGTTTTTGTCCGCAATATCAGAAATAGTTTTAAAATCCCTTGCTGTAATTTTATAAAGCACCTGTACAGGATTGGATATAAAACCATAAGTTTCATAATCAGCAGGGTCAGCGCTGTAGTATGAAATAATGGTGTCTGTCTGTATCTGTACTGTCCTGTGAAAGCTTATTGCACCTGCACATAATGGGAAAACTGTCATTATAAGGAAGGCAACAATAAGCCTGCCGCGTATTTTCAATAATAATCCCCCTTTTCATCAGTATGCGTTTTTATTTACGTTGTTGCCGAAAAATGTAAGGAAAAGTATTTTAAAATCCAGAAACATTGACCAGTTTTCAACATAATATAAATCACATTCAATACGTTTTGTAATGGATGTGTCGCCCCTGTAGCCATTGACCTGTGCCCAGCCCGTCATTCCAGGGCGTACCTGGTGTTTTACCATATACCTTGGGATTTCTTCCTTAAATTTATCTACAAAATACGGGCGTTCAGGCCTTGGCCCTACAAGGCTCATATCACCTTTTAAAACATTAAAAAGCTGTGGCAGTTCATCAATATTTGTTTTGCGCATAAACCTGCCAAATTTAGTAACACGTGGGTCATTTTCTGTAGTCCATGCTTTTTTCTCTTTACTTTCTTCCTGTACTTTCATGGAACGGAATTTATAAATTGAAAATTCCCTGTTATGAAGCCCTATTCTTTTCTGTTTGAATATAAGGGGGCCTGGTGAGGTTATCTTAATAATAACAGCACTGGCAAGCATTGGTATACAGAATACTATAATTGCAACAATTGCACCAAATATATCAACACATCTTTTCAGGACTTTATTAAATGAAGAACTTAACGGGACATGGCGTACATGTATAACAGGAATTCCGTCAAGGTCTTCTGTATAAGGCTTTGTAGGTATAATATTATTGTAGTCAGGAATAAACTTAGTATGCACACCTGATTTCTCACATATTGCAACAATTTTTTCAAGCTTGCTGTACTCATCAATTCCAAGTGTTATTGCAATTTCATCATACTCATTAGAGGATAAGAGTTCTGGCAGCCTGTCAATTTTGCCGATAATCTGTACATTGCGGTATGTTTCACCTGCAGGCTGGTTATCGTCAAGCAGCCCGTGTATGGAATATCCCCAGTCGGGATGTGAGCGAAGCCTGTCAATATACCCTTTGGCAGTACGGCTGTATCCTACAATCAGTATATGTTTAAGGTTTTTGCCTGCCCTTCTCATCCTGCGCAGCATTTTAATTACAAAAAGCCTGAACATATAATCAATGCTTATGTTTAATACAACAAAGATACCAAGGAAAAGGCGTGCATAGTTATTTTCCCTTAAAAGGAAGTATAGTATTGCAACAGTATAAAGCATACCAAGGATACTTGCTTTAATAAGGCTGAATAATTCTGAACGCCTGCCAGAAGTACGCTTCGGGTCATACATTCCGCATATATAGTATATAATAATATAACATGGGATAAGCATAATAAGCATGTTGCGGTATTCTTCAAGCGATTTATAATATCCAAAAGGAGGCCTTATAATATTGTACTTTATAAGAGGGCTCCATGTGTCATCAAACCTGAGCTGGTAAGCAAGCAGAAATGAAAAGGCTATAATAATTGCATCAATTATAATATGCATAATATTAAGCAGTTTTTGGTTTTCGCGTATCAAGTTTCCACCTTCTTCTTAAAAGAATTTTCCTGGCATGTCCCCGTGCCGTTTATTTATTATATCCATAAAACTTCCATTTCGCAATAAATAATGATAAATTAATTTCTTTTTCACAACTTTAACACAAAAGCCGGCTAAACTGGTTATGTAGTAAAGTTTATTTAAAAACTGTATTGACGCATAGCCTGAAAAGTAGGATAATAACAGATATATGTAACTTTTCAGCATAGAAAGATATGAGGGATAAACTATGGAAGAAAATAATAACAATGAAAAGAATTCTTATACAGGCGAGTATGGCAACCCGGTTGAGGGTTCAAGCCGCCCTGGCTCTTCTACTTACAGTTATTCTTATAAAGATGGTGATAATAGTGTAACCCATTCAGGTGATTATTATCCAGGGCAGGATGGAGTTAAAAAACATACACAGCAATATGAAGGGGAGGACAGCACATACCAAAAGCAGCCAGAAGACAGGGCAGGGCAGTTATATAACAATAGTAATGGCAGCATCTACAACAGCAGTTACAGTAATAACAGCGGTTACAGCAATGGCAGCAGCGGGGGACAGGACAGCAGCTATAATTACAGTGGCAGCAGTTATGATAATTACAACAGCCAGTACAGCAACAACAATATTAACAGCAGTGGCGGCAGCCAGAAAAAGAGCATGGGCACTGGCAAAAAGATGTTTATAACAGTGGCATGTGCGGTAGTGTTTGGCGTTGTTGCAGGTGCATGTTTTGAAGCAGTGCATTATGTATCAGATAATGTGCTTGGGATTACTGCACAAAATACTAAGCAAATAGGGACTACCACAAATTCAGGAACAGGTTCTGGCAGGACAACTACAAGTAAAGCAGGAAATAGCAATGCTGTATCTGTTAAAGGTGCTGTTACTGATGTATCAGGGATTGTTGAACAGACAATGCCTGCCATTGTGGCTATTACAAGCACAACAGAGGGCGCTGATTATTATGATTTATTCGGGCAGTATTACCAGCAGCGTGACAAGACCAGTTGTGGTTCAGGTTTTATAGTAGGACAGAATGATAAGGAACTTCTTATAGCAACTAATAACCATGTTATAGAGGGCGCTAAGACAATTTCTGTACAATTTATAGATGATGAGGTCTATGAGGCAGCTGTTAAAGGGACTGCGGAAAGCAATGACCTTGCAGTTATAGCGGTTAAAACCAGTTCTATTAAGGCGGCTACAATGGATAAGATTAAGATAGCAGATTTAGGAAGTTCTGACAGTTTAAAAGTCGGGGAGATGGCTGTTGCAATAGGCAATTCACTTGGTTACGGGCAGTCAGTGACAGTTGGCTATATAAGTGCAAAGGACAGGGAAATTACAGAAAATTCCGAAAGCACAGGCGTAGTTAATAAGATTAAAGCAATACAGACTGATGCAGCGATTAACCCGGGCAACAGCGGTGGGGCGCTTCTTAATTTACAGGGGCAGGTAATCGGGATTAATTCAGCTAAAATTACGGATTCATCAGTTGAGGGTGTAGGCTATGCAATACCTATTTCGGTAGCGACACCGATTATTGATGAACTTATGAACAAAGAGGAATTAACAGAAAGCGAAAAAGGCTATCTCGGGGTATCTGTAAAGACAGTGACAGATGAAGCAAGTTATTATAATATCCCTAACGGTGTTTATGTTGAGGCTGTTTCAGAAGGTGGTGCCGCAGACAAGGCCGGTTTAAAGGCGGGGGATATAATTACCTGTATCAATAATATGGAAGTAACTACGAAGGAAAGCCTCCAGGAGAAAGTAAACAGTTACCGCAAGGGTACTGAAATTGAGGTTATATTCCAGAGGAGTAATGATGGCACATATAAGGAGAATAAAGTCAAGGTAAAATTACAGGGACAGGAGTCACTTGAAAACCTGCCTGAGGATGACAGCAGTATTTACACTGGCAGGAATGGAAATGGCCAGGATGATAACCAGGGAGGCAATGGTTTTGGCGGATTTTTCTCAAACCCATTTTCAAATTAAATATTTAATAAACGCTGTACTTTTTATAGCTTTAAGTTTCTGGGAATTTCTGTATTTAGAACTGTTTTTTAAAAAAGCAGTGGCAGACTTTCCCATAGATATAATTGTTAAAAATGTAGTTCTTATTATGCTTGTAAATCTTATGCTTGCCAGTATTTTACAAAGTATAAGGACTGCATTTTTAATTTCATCTGTTTTAGCACTTATTGCAGGCATAGCTAATTTCTTTGTAATATCATTCAGGGGGTATGGCATTGTTTATATGGATTTTTATGCCATAAAGACAGCAGCAACAGTGGCTGGCAGGTATTCTTACAGCGTGGACCCTGGGTTTCTTGCTGGATGTTTTACAGGTGCAGCAGGAATTTTAATAAGCTTTTATATGCCACGCAGGTGTAAAGGTAGCTTCTTTAATAAACGTTCTTTATTTACATCATTATCTGGTATAATAGTGTCTGCTTTATTTATAATATGGATAAACTTTGATGCAACATTTTTTAAAGGGGTAAGCTCTATTACCTGGGACCATAATATTGGCATAAATGATTATGGATACTTGTTGTATTTTACTGCTAATGCAGGTACAGCGGAACCAGACAAGCCATCTGGTTATTCAGCAGAAAGGGCAGGCCAGATATTATCTGCTTATGAAACAGCAGGAGATGAAGGCAGGAACATTAAAAAAGGGCTTCAAAACCCTAATATTATAATGATTATGAATGAGTCTTTTTCTGATTTACGTGTGCTTGGGAATTTCAAAACAGATAAAAATGTAATGGAATTTTATGACAGCCTTAAAGAAAATACTATTAAAGGTTATGTGCAGTCATCAGTGTATGGGGGATATACTTCAAATTCAGAATTTGAGTTCCTTACAGGGTGCAGCAAAGTTTTTCTGCCAGGCAATCCATATTTGCAATATATGGATGATTACCTGCCATCTGTTATAAACACCATAAAGTCACAGCAGGGTTATAATGAGGCTGTGGCAATACATCCATACAATGCTTCCGGGTATAACAGGAACAGGGTATATCCTTTATTGGGTTTTGACAGGTTTTTGTCAGCAGAGGATTTTGAAGAGCCAGTTTTAGTAAGGGATTATATTAGTGACCTGTCAGACTACAAAAAGATAGAAGAGTTGTATGAACAGAAAAAGGAAGGTTCTTCACTTTGTGTATTTAATGTAACAATGCAGAACCATAACCCGTATAATGATACAGAGTATAAATTTAAAGACAATATAAAAATTACATCATTTGTTGCCAACATGCAGGCAGAACAGTACCTTTCACTTATGAAAATGTCTGATGACGCACTAAAACAGCTGGTAACATATTTCCAGAATGTTAATGAGCCTGTTATTATACTTTTATTTGGCGACCACCAGCCACATCTTCCAGATATATTTTATAAAGATGTAATGGGGAAAGAACCATTGCAGTTTACCGGGGAAGATACAATGTTAAAGCATAAAGTCCCATTTCTTATATGGGCTAATTATGATATTCCTGAATTGTTTATAGAGAGGGCTTCCATAAATTACCTTTCATCTTTGTTTTTAGATGCCGCAGGTTTAAAAATGAGCAATTTCAACAGATACCTTCTTGATTTATACAGGAAACTTCCAGCTATAAGTGCAGTGGGAAGTTATGACAGTGATGGCGTATTGCATGAGAAGAATGAAAAAGATAATGAATATGCAGGACTTATGGAAGATTATGAGATTGTGCAATATAATTATCTCTTTGATGATGAGAACAGGCTTGACAGGCATTTTATGCCAGGCAGCTAGAAGGAACTGCCGCCTGGTATAATCCGTGCAAAAAGCTTTTTATGCATGGGTCTGTTCGTATGCTTCACGTACTGCCTTTGCAAGCTGGTCCGGGCATGATGTGCCTTTCATCCCGCACATTATGCCTTGTACTTTACTCTCAATCTGTTCAACTGTAAGACCGTCGACAAGCGAGCGTACAGCCTTTAAGTTTCCATTGCATCCACCTGTAAAGGTGACATTTGTAATAATATCATCATTAATATCAAATTCAATCTGTGATGAACATGTGCCTTTTGTTTTATATTTATATCTCATAATAATCCTCCATTTTAAAGCTGTGAAAATACTTCCCCAAGAGGGCATTGTATTAAAAGGTCTGCCTGGCTGTCAAGCGGGGTTGCTGATTTATTGATAAGGACAAGCTTACTGCCTGTGTAATACTGTAAAAGCCCGGCAGCAGGGTAAACTGCAAGTGAAGTGCCGCCTACAATTAATACATCAGCAGCTTCTATAGCAGATACAGCAGAATTTATAGTATTATTGTCAAGCCCCTCTTCATATAATACAACATCAGGCTTAATAGTGCCGCCACATTCACATAAAGGTATGCCTGTAGAAGATGTGACTGCATTAATATCATAAAACTTATGGCATTTCATGCAATAATTCCTAAGAACTGAACCATGTAGTTCATAAACAGCCTTGCTTCCGGCTTTCTGGTGCAGCCCGTCTATATTCTGGGTAATTACTGCTTTAAGCTTTCCCTGCTTTTCAAGCTCTGCCAGTTTTAAGTGTGTAATATTAGGTTCTGCATCTGTACAAATCATTTTATCACGGTAGAATTTGTAGAACTCTCCTGTCTTTTGGCGGAAAAAAGTGTGGCTTAATATTGTTTCGGGCGGATAGTCATATTTCTGGTGGTATAACCCGTCCGTGCTGCGGAAGTCAGGTATACCACTTTCAGTTGAAACGCCTGCACCACCAAAAAAGACAATATTGCTGCTTGCACCAACCCAGTTTTTTAAAGTCTGTATACTTTCATTAATATCATTCATTAAAATCCTCCTTAACTTCTATTCCTGCTATTCCAGCCATTTCCATAATAGACTTTTTAGAAACCTTCTTGCCACAATATTCTATTAAATCTTCTTTCTCTCCTGTAAAGATATCCACAGGTTCGTATTTTGAGAGTATAATTTTATCATCCTGTATTGATATCTCAATAGAATCCCTTTCGGCTATATGGAGTGTGCGGCGAAGTTCGATAGGCAGGGTTATCCTGCCAAGTTCGTCAAGTTTTCTTACTATTCCTGTTTCTTTCATATTCAATGCCCTCCTTTTATTAAGCTGAATATAACACATATTAATAAAAATGGCAAATATAAAAACAGAAAATCCCCAGAGATGCCTCTCCGGAGATTTTTGGATGAATTAACTTTTTTTGACGTTGCATGTTAATTTTAAGATTAAATGCAAGAAATGTCAATAGAAAATGCTAAATATAAATGTGACATTAATATGGCAGCTAATTAGTTCGGTTCTATACTGCCATTTAATTTTTTAAGTGCCGTTTGTATATCTTCATATTTCAATGCTTTGCCACTGAATGAGAGTATGGAATGTATTGGTGTTTCTTCAAATGCTGTTTTTAGCTGGTTTATTATTTCTTCATCCGTACCGGTCCTGTTCTTTTCATCTGCTTTGCTTTTAAGAAGCATTTCATCCAGGGGGCTTGAGTCCTTTGCAAAAAGTTCTACATCTTTGCAGGTTGTCGTATCACAGGCATGGAATGGAAGTTTTTGTGATGCCATGATTTCAATATCACAAGAACATCTTATATCACGTGAAGATGCACCTGTAAGTATTCCATAAGTACCACTTTCAACAAACCAGTCTTGTAAAGTTTCGTTATAATACGCAAATGAACGGAAGTCCAGTTCCATGCAGGCAGTTTTTGTTTCACCTGGCTCTAAAAATACTTTGTCAAAGTTTTTAAGTTCTTTTTCGGGCCTGTTTTCAAGTCCAATAAAATTCTTTATATATAACTGTACAATTTCAGCACCTGCCATGTTTCCAGTGTTTGTAATATCAACATATACTTTAATTTTATCTGTATCACATAATTTAAGGGTAACAGGACAGTTACTTGTAATAACGCCATCTTTTTCTATAGATATATTGCTATACCTGAATGTTGTATAACTTAATCCGTGTCCGAACGGGAACAGTACATCCATATTTCTCTTGTCATAATACCTGTAACCAATAAATATTCCTTCCCTGTAGTGCACTTTATCCCTGCTTCCTGGGAAATCCAGGTATGAAGGGTTGTCTTCAAGGCGGAGAGGAAAGGTTTCGGCAAGCTTCCCGGAAGGGTTTGCCCTGCCAAACAGTAAATCTATTGCAGCCGCACCACTTGCCTGCCCTGCAAGGTACATTTCAAGGACTGCACCTGCCTTACCAAGCCATGGCATAAGGACTGGTGAACCATTATGGAGTACAACAACAATATTTTTCTGTACTTTATAGATTTCTTCAATAAGGTGGTTCTGGCATTCTGGCATGTCAAGGTGTGTGCGGTCAAATCCCTCACTTTCAAAGGAATCAGGAAGCCCGGCAAATATTACTGCAACATCAGCAGCAGCAGCATTTTTAACTGCCTCTTCTAAAAGTGCATTGTCTGTTTCATCTTTATCTGTGTTATATCCCTGTGAATAAGTATAATTGTATTTATCCCCTAAAGCTTCAAGTGCGCTCTCTGTCTTAAAACAGTTAATATGGCTTGAACCGCCTCCCTGTATTCTTGGCACATCTGCAAACTTGCCTATAATTGCAATTTTTTCATTGCCAGACAAAGGAAGGATGCCGTTATTTTTAAGAAGTACAGCAGAGTTTATTGCAGTATTTTTAACAAGGCTGTGGTGTTCTTCTTTATTATATGTGTTCTGCTTTTTATTAGTTACTGACTTATCTGCTAATTCAAGAACCCTTTTTACAGCCTTGTCAAGCACTTCTTCCTTAAGTCTGCCATCCTTTACTGCGGCAACAATAAGCTTGTCTGTTTCGCCGTGGCTTGAAGGCATTTCAAGGTCAAGCCCTGCTTTTATTGCTTCTACACGGTTATTCATAGCGCCCCAGTCAGTCATTACAAGGCCTTTAAATCCCCATTCATCACGCAGGACTTTATTAAGAAGCCAGCCATTTTCACAGGAATATGTACCATTAATCCTGTTATAACTGCACATAATGGTCCATGGTTGTGCCTTTTTAACAACATTTTCAAATGCTGCCAGGTATATTTCCCTTAAAGTCCTCTCATCCATTTCTGAACTTATGCTCATCCTGCGCCATTCCTGGTTATTGGCAGCAAAATGCTTAAGGCTTGTGCCTGCCCCCTGGCTTTGCACGCCATTTACAAATGCTGCTCCAAGCTCGCCTGCAAGATAAGGGTCTTCTGAGTAATATTCAAAGTTGCGCCCGCACAGCGGGGAACGTTTCATATTAATGCCAGGCCCTAACAGTACATTAATATCTTCTGACTGGCATTCCTCACCCAGTGCAGTGCCAACTTTGTAAATAAGTTCCCTGTCAAATGAGCATGCCATTGCAGATGCAGTGGGGAAGCATACCGCCTTTATGCTTTCATCAGGGCCAATCTGGTATGTGGTTTCATCCTGTTTGCGCAGCCCGTGCGGGCCATCTGAAAGCATTACGGCAGGAAGGCCAAGCCTTTCTATTGCTTCTGTGTGCCAGGAATCCGCACCGGAACACAGGGATGCTTTTTCTTCAAGGGTCATTTGGTTTAAAATTTCTTCAATATTTAGATTTCCCATATTTTATCTGGTTCTCCTTTTTATATAAAAAATACCTGTACCTGGTACAGGAGTTAAATGTAACATATATATTCCCTATGGCTAAAAAGATTTTGTTAAAAGCTTGACAGAAAAATATTTTGATGATAATATGAAAAATGCACTATTGTGGCTGACTATACAATAAATTAAATCTGGATTATTATAACATAATTTGCTTTAATTGAAAAGCCCTTTTGCAAAATATATCAATATATGTTTTGCAAAAGATTACTAATGCCACAAAATACTCTAAAAATTAAGGAGTGGAACATCGTATGGAGAAGAACAGAATACGTCCGGTAAAAGTAGGTAATGGTTTAAGGATGAGTTATGCCCATCAGAGTGAAGTTCTTGATATGCCTAACCTCATTGAGGTGCAGACTAATTCTTACCAGTGGTTTCTGGATGAAGGGTTAAAGGAGGTTTTCCGGGATATTTCCCCTATTTCTGATTTTGGCGGCCATCTTAGCCTTGAATTTGTGGATTTTGAACTTTGCAGGGATGAGATTAAGTATGATATCGACCAGTGCAAGGAAAGGGATGCAACATATGCTGCGCCTTTAAAAGTCAAAGTCAGGCTGCATAATAAAGAAACAGAAGAAATCAAAGAGCATGAAATATTTATGGGGGATTTGCCTTTGATGACTGCAACAGGCACATTTGTAATTAATGGGGCTGAACGTGTTATTGTCAGCCAGTTAGTACGTTCGCCGGGCATATATTTTGCGATAAGCCATGATAAGATAGGCAAGGAACTGTATTCTGCTACAGTAATACCAAACCGTGGTGCATGGCTTGAATATGAAACTGACTCCAACGATGTATTTTATGTCCGTGTAGACAGGAACAGGAAAGTGCCTATTACTGTATTTTTAAGGTCACTTGGCCTTGGCACTAATGAACAGATTAAGGATATATTTGGTGAAGAGCCAAAGATTCTGGCAAGTATAGATAAAGATACAACAGATAATTACCAGGACGGACTTCTTGAATTATATAAGAAACTGCGTCCAGGGGAGCCTTTGTCAGTTGATAGTGCAGAAAACCTTCTTAATGGGATGTTTTTTGACCCTAAGAGGTATGACCTGGCAAAGGTGGGAAGATATAAGTTTAACAAGAAACTGCATTTAAAGAACCGTATTACGGGCTGTAAGCTTGCAGAGGATGTTGTAAACCCGCTGACAGGTGAAATCTATGAGCAGGGTACAATTATTACAGAAGAAATTGCAACAGAAATGCAGAACTGTGCTGTTCCTTATGTAATGATTGAAGCAGAAGAAAGGGTGACAAAAGTCCTTTCTAACCTTATGGTAGATTTAAAGACATACCTTCCAGATACAGACCCACGTGGGATTGGTGTGACGGAAGCTGTGTATTACCCGCTTTTAAAGCAGATTCTTGATGAAAATGATGATATAGAAGAAATAAAGGAACTTATACAGTTTAATATTTCAGAACTTGTGCCAAAGCATATTACCAAAGAGGATATATTTGCCTCAATTAACTATAATATGCATATAGAGTATGGCATTGGCAATGATGATGATATAGACCACCTTGGCAACCGCCGTATACGTGCTGTGGGGGAACTTTTGCAGAACCAGTACCGTATAGGTCTTTCAAGGATGGAAAGGGTTGTGCGTGAAAGGATGTCCACACAGGATATTACTACAATTACAGCACAGTCACTTATAAATATTAAGCCTGTAACAGCTGCTGTTAAGGAGTTCTTTGGAAGTTCCCAGCTGTCACAGTTTATGGACCAGAATAACCCGCTTAGTGAGCTTACACATAAAAGACGTCTGTCGGCATTAGGACCTGGCGGGCTTTCAAGGGACAGGGCAGGATTTGAGGTAAGGGACGTACACTATACGCATTATGGTCGCATGTGTCCTGTAGAAACGCCTGAAGGGCCTAATATCGGCCTTATCAATTCGCTTGCATCTTATGCACGTATTAATGAGTATGGATTTATAGAAGCACCATACCGCAAGCTTGATAAAACTGACCCGGCAAACCCTGTAGTAACCAATGAGGTTGTGTACCTTTCTGCTGATGAAGAAGATAAATATGTGGTTGCGCAGGCGAATGAAGAACTTGATGCAGACGGGCATTTTGTAAGGAATAATGTATCCGGGCGTTTCAGGGAGGAAACTTCCGAGTTCCAGAAGTCCAAGATAGACTTAATGGACGTATCACCTAAAATGGTATTTTCAGTTGCTACAGCTATGATACCATTCCTTGAAAATGATGATGCTAACCGTGCACTTATGGGTTCTAACATGCAGCGCCAGGCTGTGCCGCTTCTTGTAACAGAAGCACCAGCAGTCGGTACAGGTATGGAACTGAAAGCGGCAGTTGACTCAGGAAACTGTGTAATTGCAAGGGAAGATGGTGTTGTTGAGCGTTCTGCTTCTAATGAGATTGTAATAAAGACACCATCAGGAGCACGCCGCAGGTATAAGCTTGACAAATTCCAGCGCAGTAACCAGGGAACAAGCATGAACCAGAAGCCAATAGTAAATAAAGGTGATGAAGTAAAGGCAGGACAGGTTATTGCAGACGGGCCTTCAACATGTGGCGGTGAGATTGCACTTGGCAAGAACCCGCTTATAGGATTTATGACATGGGAAGGCTACAATTATGAAGATGCCGTACTCCTTAGTGAAAGGCTTGTACAGGAAGATGTTTATACATCAGTCCATATTACTGAATATGAAGCAGAAGCAAGGGATACAAAGCTTGGTGCAGAGGAGATAACAAGGGATGTGCCAGGTGTTGGTGATGATGCACTTAAAGACCTTGATGAAAGAGGTATTATCCGTATTGGCGCAGAAGTGCGTGCAGGGGATATCCTTGTTGGCAAGGTTACACCAAAAGGTGAAACAGAGCTTACAGCAGAAGAAAGGCTTCTGCGTGCTATTTTTGGTGAGAAAGCACGTGAAGTAAGGGATACTTCATTAAAAGTACCACATGGCGAGTTTGGTATAATTGTTGATGCCAAAGTATTTACAAGGGAGAATGGTGATGAGCTTCCTCCGGGTGTCAATGAAACAGTACGTATTTATATAGCACAGAAGCGTAAAATACAGGTCGGTGACAAGATGGCAGGCCGCCATGGTAACAAGGGTGTTGTTTCAAGGGTACTCCCTGTTGAGGATATGCCATTCCTTCCAAACGGGCGTCCGCTTGATATCGTGCTTAACCCGCTTGGTGTGCCTTCACGTATGAATATCGGGCAGGTGCTTGAAATACATTTAAGCCTTGCAGCCAAAGTGCTTGGGTTTAATGTAGCAACCCCTGTATTTGATGGTGCTAACGAGAATGATATTATGGATACCCTTGAAATTGCCAATGATTATGTCAATACACCTCTTAACAAGGAGGAGCTGGAACAGGCAATTAAAAAGGCAGAAGAAGAACAGGACGAAGAAGAAATCCAGAGGTTAAAAGGCATAGTTCCTTTTGAAGATAAATATTCAAGTATCCTTGGCTCTGATGTTATGAAATACCTTATAGAGAACAAGGAATACCGTAAGGAATGGGAAGGGGTGCCAATTAACCGTGACGGGAAAGTAGAGCTGCGTGACGGGCGCACTGGCGAATATTTTGACGGGGCTGTTACAGTAGGTTTCATGCACTATCTTAAACTCCACCATCTTGTTGATGATAAGATACATGCACGTTCCACAGGCCCTTACTCACTTGTAACACAGCAGCCTCTTGGTGGTAAGGCACAGTTTGGCGGGCAGCGTTTTGGTGAAATGGAAGTATGGGCACTTGAAGCTTATGGCGCTGCCTATACCCTCCAGGAAATCCTTACAGTCAAGTCAGATGATGTAATCGGGCGTGTTAAGACATATGAGGCTATTATTAAAGGTGACAATATATCTGAACCAGGGATACCGGAATCATTTAAGGTGTTATTAAAAGAATTACAGGCACTTGCCCTTGATGTTACTGTTCTTGACGAAGAAGGTAACGAGGTTAAGCTTGGCGAGGAAATAGAAGAAGATGGCGACGCAGAAATCAAGCCATTAATTGAGGGTGACGACAATTTTGCCTTTGGAGATGGTGAATCATTTGAATCTGCCGGGTTTACTGAAGGAAGTGCAGAAGAACTTGAAGATGCTTCATTTGATGCATTTGAAGAAGATGATTTAATTCCAGTTCCAGATTTTGATTAGTTAAATCAGATGGAGGATTATTATGACAGAAACTAATGTGAAGGAAGATAAGCATATAACTTATGATTCTATAAAGATTGGGCTTGCTTCCCCGGAGAAAATAAGGGAATGGTCACGTGGTGAGGTTAAAAAGCCTGAAACTATCAATTACAGGACATTAAAACCTGAGAAAGATGGTCTTTTCTGTGAAAAAATCTTTGGCCCAAGCAAGGACTGGGAGTGCCATTGTGGTAAATATAAGAAAATACGTTACAAAGGTGTAGTCTGTGACCGCTGTGGCGTAGAGGTTACAAAGTCAAGTGTAAGGCGTGAACGCATGGGGCATATAGAACTTGCTGCCCCTGTGTCACATATATGGTATTTTAAAGGTATCCCAAGCCGTATGGGGCTTATACTTGATGTATCGCCAAGAAACCTTGAGAAAGTGCTGTATTTTGCATCATATATTGTACTTGAAACACAGGATGGTACAGGATTACAGCAGAAACAGGTACTTACCGAGGCAGAATACCAGGAAGCAAGGAGCAAGTTTGGTGATTCATTCCGTGCCGGCATGGGTGCCGAATCAATAATGGAGCTTTTAATGAGCATTGACCTTGAAGAAGAGTCAGCAGAACTCAAAGCAGAACTTAAAGGTTCTTCAGGGCAGAAAAGGGCAAGGATAATCAAGCGTCTTGAAGTAATAGAAGCTTTCCGTGAATCAAAGAACAAGCCTGAATGGATGATTTTAACAGTTATACCTGTTATACCGCCAGATTTAAGGCCTATGGTACAGCTTGACGGCGGGCGTTTTGCGACTTCTGACATGAATGATTTATACCGCCGTATTATAAACAGGAACAACAGGTTAAAAAGGCTGCTGGAATTAGGTGCACCTGATATTATTGTACGTAATGAGAAAAGAATGTTACAGGAAGCAGTAGATGCGCTTATTGATAATGGAAGGCGTGGAAGGCCTGTAACAGGCCCTGGGAACAGGCCGCTTAAATCACTTTCAGATATGCTTAAAGGAAAACAGGGGCGTTTCCGCCAGAACCTTTTAGGCAAGCGTGTAGACTACTCAGGACGTTCAGTTATTGTTGTAGGCCCTGAACTTAAAATATACCAGTGCGGGCTGCCTAAAGAAATGGCTATAGAGCTTTTTAAGCCATTTGTTATGAAGGAGCTTGTTTCAGACGGGACAGCACATAATATTAAACAGGCAAAGAAAATGGTTGAAAAACTACAGCCAGAAGTATGGGATGTATTAGAAGAAGTAATACGTGAGCATCCTGTTATGCTTAACCGTGCACCTACACTCCACAGGCTTGGTATACAGGCATTTGAACCTACACTTGTAGAAGGTAAGGCTATTAAACTCCATCCACTTGTTTGTACAGCATTTAATGCTGACTTTGACGGCGACCAGATGGCAGTCCATCTCCCGCTGTCAGTTGAAGCACAGGCAGAGTGCCGTTTCCTGCTGCTTTCACCAAACAACCTGTTAAAACCTTCAGATGGTGGTGTGGTTGCAGTACCTTCACAGGATATGGTGCTTGGTATTTACTATCTTACACAGGAACGTCCAGGTGCTAAAGGCGAGGGCAAGATATTTAAAAATGTAAATGAAGCTATTATTGCGTATGAAAATGGTGCTATAACCCTCCATGCCAGGATTAAGGTAAGAAGGAAAGGCATAAATGCTAAAGGTGAAGAAGAAGAGAAGATTATAGAGTCTACCCTTGGAAGATTTCTTTTTAATGAGATACTTCCACAGGACTTAGGATTTGTAGACCGCACAGACCCTGATAACTTTTTAAGGCTTGAAGTAGATTTCCATGTAGGCAAGAAGCAGCTTAAACCAATACTGGAAAAGTGTATAAATGTCTATGGTGCTACTGGCACAGCTGAAACTATGGATAATATTAAAGCACTTGGTTATAAATATTCAACACGTGCTGCAATGACAGTTTCTATTTCAGATATGACAGTACCAGAAGCTAAAAAGACAATTCTTGCAGACGCAGAAAAAACTGTTGAAAATATTTCACGTAAGTTCCGCAGGGGGCTTCTTACAGAAGAAGAGCGTTACAAGGCTGTTATTAATACATGGAAAGTTGCAGACGATAATATAACAACTGCATTGTTATCTGGCCTTGATAAATATAATAACATTTATATGATGGCAGATTCTGGTGCCCGTGGTTCTGACAAGCAGATTAAACAGCTTGCAGGTATGCGTGGGCTTATGGCAGATACATCAGGGCGTACAATAGAGCTTCCTATTAAGTCAAACTTCCGTGAAGGGCTTGACGTACTGGAATACTTTATTTCTGCACATGGTGCAAGGAAAGGTATGTCTGATACAGCTTTACGTACAGCCGATTCAGGATATCTTACAAGGCGTCTTGTTGATGTATCACAGGAGCTTATTATACGTGAGGTAGACTGCTGTGCAGACAGGGATTTTATACCTGGCATGGAGATATCTGGCGTAGTAGATGGCAAAGAAATGATAGAGTCCCTTGAAGAACGTATTACAGGACGTTTCTCATGTGAAAATATATATGATGATGCAGGAGAGCTTATTGTTAAGGCAAACCATATGATTACACCAGCACGTGCTGCACGTATTGTTGCTAAAAAAGAAGTTGCAGATAATATTGATACTGCAAGGATTAAAATACGTACAATACTGACATGTAAGTCACATATTGGTGTATGTGCAAAATGTTATGGGGCAAACTTAGCTTCAGGTGACCCAGTACAAGTTGGTGAAGCTGTAGGTATTATTGCAGCACAGTCTATAGGTGAGCCTGGTACACAGCTTACTATGCGTACTTTCCACAGCGGTGGTGTTGCTGGTGATGATATTACACAGGGTCTTCCGCGTGTAGAGGAACTTTTTGAGGCACGTAAACCAAAAGGTCTTGCAATTATTGCAGAATTTGGCGGTATTGTTGCCATACGTGATACCAAGAAAAAACGTGAGGTAATTGTTACAAATACTGAAAATGGCGAACAGAAGGCATACCTTATACCTTATGGTTCACGTATAAAAGTTAAAGACGCACAGGTTATTGAAGCAGGTGATGAGCTGACTGAAGGCAGCGTAAACCCGCATGATATACTTGCAATCAAGGGGGTACGTGCAGTACAGGATTATATGATACGTGAAGTGCAGCGTGTATACCGTTTACAAGGTGTTGAAATTAATGATAAGCATATTGAAGTAATTGTGCGCCAGATGCTTAAGAAAATACGTATTGAGAATAATGGTGATTCATCATTCCTTCCGGGTGTGATGATAGATGCACTTGAGTTTGAAGATGAAGTAGAAAGGCTTACAGCAGAAGGTAAAGAGCCGCCGGAAGGCAAACAGGTAATGCTTGGTATTACAAAAGCATCACTTGCCACTAATTCATTCCTGTCCGCAGCATCATTCCAGGAAACGACAAAAGTTCTTACTGACGCTGCAATTAAAGGGAAAATAGACCCTCTTGTCGGGCTTAAAGAAAATGTTATTCTTGGTAAGCTTATACCAGCAGGTACAGGCATGAAACGCTACCGTTCTGTCAAGCTTGACTGTGATGAAGCTGCGGAGAAATTTATTGAGGAACACCGCAAGGCACAGATGGCAAGTTTTGAAGAAGAAACAGAAGAAAACAGTAAAAGCAAAGATAAAGAAAAAGGTATATTGCCTGATATAGAAGATGAACAGGATAATGAAGTGGCAGCAGCAGACGGCGAACTGGTTTATTCTGATATAGATGAAGAAGATGAGTTAGAAGGCCTTGATATACTTGATGAATTTGGGGTTTTTGACTGATATACTGACGACCGTTAAGATTTTCCAATTTCTGAACAGCCCATATTGCATAAGTGGGCAATACGTGCTGTTCAGAAAGGAAAATCTAATCGTTCGTGAGTATAGTATTGGCAATTCCAAAATGTTCTTTGACAAACCATGAACAATATAATGTTTAAATGAACTGAATAAATCTATATATCCAAAAGAACAAATTCAATAACATTTGGTGTTTTTAAAAAAGGTTATACATTTATTGGCTTGCTATAGTTGTGTACGTTGTATTACACTTGGTTTTTTATAAATTTACGGGGATAAAATGCCAGATGCCAGAATTATTCCATAAAAGGGGTACTTTGAACCCGCTGGTGCTTAAACCTGGTATTTTCAGGTTTTATGCACCATTGCGTGGTTCATCGTAGCGGAAGCGTACCCCTGTATGGAATAATTCTGGCTCTGGCACTTAAAACCGTCCATCTATATACAAGGGGTAAATGAAAATTATCATATATTCAATATATTTTGGAAAATTATATAAAAAAATACTTGACATATATATGGAGTAATGATAATATACTATCTGTTGCCGCAAAAGTTATGCAGATTATATATAAGACAGATTATAATACTTATAATAAAAATTAAAAAAGTTAAAAAAAACTGTTGACAAAGACAAGCAGAAGTGGTAACATTAAACACGCTGTTGGGAACAACAGAAAAGCACATTGATAACTGAACAGT
>DKYP01000084.1:535-32933 GCA_002499945.1 Lachnoclostridium sp. UBA7097 | reverse complement strand
CTGGTGGGGGCATGATACGCTTCCTAAGCTGAATTATGAGGAATCACCAGAACTTTTTAATTATATTATGAGGATTGCACGTAAGTGGGTTTCACCACCATACAACGTTGACGGCTGGAGGCTTGATGTGGCAGCAGACCTTGGAAATTCGCCTGAATACAACCATTATTTCTGGCAGGAATTCCGCAGGAATGTTAAAGAGGCAAACCCTGAAGCCATAATTCTTGCGGAACATTATGGCGACCCTACAGACTGGATGCGTGGCGGGCAGTGGGATACTGTTATGAACTATGATGCTTTTATGGAGCCAGTAACATGGTTTCTTACAGGTGTAGAAAAGCATAGTGATGAATACCGCGGCGACCTGCTTGGCAATGCAGATGCATTTTTTGGCTCAATGCGTAACTTTATGACAAGGTTCAGCACACAGTCATTACAGGTTGCAATGAATGAACTTTCCAACCATGACCATTCAAGGTTCCTGACACGTACTAACAGAAAGGTCGGCAGGACTGCAACTTTAGGTCCTGAAGCCGCTAATGAAGGGGTTGACAAGGCGGTATTCCGGATTGCGGTAATGATGCAGATGACATGGCCTGGTGCGCCAACAATATATTATGGTGATGAGGCAGGGCTGTGCGGCTGGACTGACCCTGACAACAGGCGGGCTTACCCGTGGGGGCGTGAAGACCATGAACTTATAGAGTACCACAGGGAGCTTATACGCATACACAAGGATTACCAGGTACTAAAGACTGGTTCAATACTTTTCCTTAATGGTGAATACCAGCTTATAAGCTATGGCAGGTTTGATGAGAATGACAGGATAGTTGTTATTGTAAACAGCAGTGAAGAAGAAAGAAATATCCGTGTGCCTGTATGGCGTCTTGGCATGGTTGATAATACACATATGGCAAGGCTTATGATAACAAACAGGGATGGCTATTCAGATGAGGCAAAACTGTATACACTGGAGGGCGGCATCCTGGGTGTGGACTGCCCGCCAATGTCAGGGGTTATTATAAAAGATATTAAAAACCAGGTATAAAATGCAATGTATTTTTACATAAGCATTTCATGCTTTTGGCATTTCATGCTTTTGGCATTTTATACTTTTGGAATATTATTTAGTGCCAGGCTGGTGTCTGGCAGGACGGAGGAGAAATGTTTGATTTAATACAAGTATTTTGTGCAGGTGATATTACAGCCTTAATGCGTGCACTTCCAGGTTCGGCAGCACAAGGGCTTATCTGGGGGATTATGGCAATAGGTGTTTTTATTACTTATAAAATCCTGGATTTTGCGGACCTTACAGTTGACGGCACACTTGGAACAGGCGGGGCAGTTACAGTTATGCTTGTGCTTGCAGGGTTTCCGCCAGTTGTGGCAACAGGTATTGCATGTATTGCAGGCATGCTTGCAGGAATAGTAACCGGTTTATTACATACGGTTTTTGGCATCCCGGCTATTCTTTCAGGCATACTTACACAGATTGCACTTTATTCTGTAAACCTTAATATTGCACAGGGAAGGGCGAACCAGGCTGTAAGTGTGGATATGTATAACCTTATAGTATCCGGAAGGGATAACCCCCTTACAATAGTAAAAGTAGTTGGCATACTTGCTGTAATAATTGCACTTTTGTACTGGTTCTTTGGCACAGAGATTGGATTTACCTTAAGGGCAACAGGCTGCAATGAAAATATGTCACGTGCACAGGGTATAAATACATCCGTTGCCAAAGTTATAGCGCTTGCATTTTCAAATGGGCTTGTAGGGCTTTCTGGCGGCGTGCTTGCACAGTACCAGGGCAATTTTGACGTAAATATGGGGCGTGGCGCTATTGTTATAGGGCTTGCATCAGTTATTATCGGTGAAGTTATTGGTGAAGCATTATTTGGCAAAAAACTTAACTTTTCGGCAAAGCTTGCATTTGTTGCTGTAGGAAGCATTATTTATTATGTTGTAATCCAGTTTGTATTATGGCTTGGGCTTCCAACTATTGATATGAAACTGTTCTCTGCAATAGTGGTTGCAATATTCCTTGCAGTACCATATATGCGTGCAAAGTCTAAAAATTCATACAGGAAAGCAGCTAAAAGCTGATACAGCAGAATGGAGAAAATATGTTAGAGATTAATAATATTCATAAAACTTTCAATATTGGTACAATTAATGAGAAAAAGGCGTTAAACGGGGTGACGCTTTATCTTGACGAGGGCGATTTTGTAACAGTAATTGGCGGTAATGGTGCCGGAAAGTCCACAATGCTTAATGCAGTTGCAGGTGTATGGCCTATAGACAGCGGAAGCATTATTATTGATGGCAGTGATGTGACGGGGCTGCCTGAACATAAAAGGGCACCTTATCTTGGAAGGGTATTCCAGGACCCGATGAATGGCACGACAGCTACAATGGAGATACAGGAAAACCTTGCACTTGCTGCAAGGAGGGGGCAGAGAAGGACACTTAAATGGGGCATAACTAAGTCTGAAAAGACCAGGTACCGTGAGCTGTTAAAAAGCCTTGACTTAGGGCTTGAGGACAGGATGTCATCAAAGGTAGGGCTTTTGTCAGGCGGACAGCGCCAGGCAGTTACACTTCTTATGGCAACCCTTAAAAAACCGAAACTTCTTCTGCTTGATGAACATACAGCAGCGCTTGACCCAAAAACTGCTGCAAAAGTCTTAGAACTGTCAGACAAGATTATTGCAGAAAATAACCTTACAGCAATGATGGTAACACATAACATGCGTGATGCAATAGTACATGGCAACCGCTTAATTATGATGAATGAAGGGCAGATTATACTTGATATAAAGGGAGAAGAGAAGAAGAAACTTTCTGTGGAGGATTTATTGCAGAAATTTGAAGAAGTAAGTGGTGAAGAATTTGCCAGTGACAAAGCACTTCTTGGATAGGCACATAAATATATAATAAGTAAAAAACAGCAATAAGAAAAGGGATTTTATTGCTGTTTTTTCATCTCAAAAAAACGAACATATGTACTTGAAATGGACTGCAATTAGTGGTATGCTATTCACATAAATATATGAAAGGATATTACAAAAATGGCATTGCATAAAGAAGTTATGAAATATATTAAGATAAGAAAGGCATATGAACATAACCTGAAAGGTATAGATATTGATATACCACGTGACAGTTTTGTTGTATTTACGGGGCTTAGCGGTTCTGGCAAGTCCTCACTTGCTTTTGATACTATATATGCAGAGGGGCAGAGAAGGTACATGGAGTCTTTATCTTCTTATGCCAGGCAGTTTTTAGGGCTTATGGAGAAACCAAATGTTGAGAGTATTGAAGGGCTTCCCCCTGCTATTTCCATTGACCAGAAGTCTACCAACAGGAACCCACGTTCAACTGTTGGCACAGTAACAGAGATTTATGATTATTTCAGGCTGCTTTATGCAAGGGCTGGTATACCACACTGCCCTAAATGTGGCAAGGAGATTAAGAAACAGACAGTTGACCAGATAGTTGATGAAATAATGCTGCTTCCTGAAAGGACAAAGATACAGCTTTTAGCCCCTGTAGTAAGGGGAAGGAAAGGGCAGCATACGAAGGTTTTTGAGAGTGCCCAAAAAAGCGGTTATGTAAGGGTTGTTGTTGATGGCAATATATATGAACTTTCGGAAGAGATAAACCTTGACAAGAATAAGAAGCATAATATAGAAATTATGGTGGACAGGCTGGTGGTACGTGAGGGCATTGAAAAAAGGCTTTCAGATTCAATAGAAAGTGTAATGCGCCTGTCAGACGGGCTTCTTATAGCAGATATACCTGGCGGTGAAAGAATTAATTTCAGCCAGAGTTTTTCTTGTGCAGACTGTGGCATAAGCATTGATGAAATTGAACCAAGGATTTTTTCATTTAACAATCCTTTTGGCGCATGTGAAACCTGTAATGGAATAGGGTATAAAATGGAGTTTGATGAAGAACTGATACTGCCAGACAAGAATATAAGCCTTGCAGACGGGGCGCTTGTTGTAAGCGGATGGCAGTCTGTGCCAGACAAGACAAGCTTTTCAAGATGCCTTTTAGATGCACTTGCAGAAGAGTACAAATTTGATTTAAATACACCTTATTGTGAGCTTCCAGAGGATATACAGCATATGATAATGCATGGCACCGGCGGCAGGGAGGTAAAAGTACACTACAAAGGCCAGCGTGGTGAAGGGGTTTATGATGTTGCATTTGAGGGTGTCCTTAAAAATGTAGAGCGCCGTTACAGGGAAACATCATCAGATGTTTCAAAAAGGGAATATGAAACATTTATGCGTATAACACCATGTAAAACCTGTGGTGGCAAAAGGCTTAAAAAAGAAGCGCTTGCAGTTACAATAGCAGATAAAAATATTGCTGAAATTACAGACATGTCAATAAAGAATCTTATGGATTTCCTTGAAAACCTTAAGCTTAGTGAGAAACAGCTAAAAATAGGAAAGGCAGTGCTTAAGGAAATACGTGCCAGGGTGCGTTTTCTTATAGATGTAGGGCTTGATTACCTTTCACTGTCGCGTTATACAGGAAGCCTTTCAGGCGGCGAGGCACAGCGCATACGCCTTGCAACACAGATAGGTTCAGGGCTTGTAGGTGTTGCATATATACTTGATGAACCAAGCATAGGGCTCCACCAGCGTGATAATGACAAGCTGTTACAGACATTAAACAAGCTTAAAGACCTTGGCAATACCCTTATAGTTGTAGAGCATGATGAAGATACAATGTTTGCGGCTGATTATATAGTTGATATAGGGCCAGGGGCAGGGGAACATGGCGGGCAGGTTGTGGCAAAGGGCACAGCACAGGAAATAATTGATACACCAGGTTCTATAACAGGTGAATACCTTGGCGGCAGGAAGAAAATCCCTGTACCAGCTTCAAGAAGGGAACCAAAAGGCTGGATTACTGTAAAAGGTGCAAAAGAGAATAACCTTAAAAATATCACAGTTTCATTCCCTATAGGGGTAATGACATGCGTTACGGGTGTTTCTGGCTCTGGCAAGAGTTCACTTGTTAATGAGATATTATATAAATACCTTGCCAAAAACCTTAACCGTGCAAGATGTATACCAGGTGCATGCAGAAGTGTTGAGGGGATAGAGAACCTTGATAAAGTTATTAATATTGACCAGTCACCAATAGGCAGGACACCACGTTCAAATCCTGCAACATATACAGGGGTGTTTGATTTAATAAGGGATATATTTGCAGCTACATCTGACGCTAAAATGAAAGGGTATAAAAAGGGCAGGTTCAGTTTTAATATTAAAGGTGGAAGGTGTGAAGCATGCAGCGGTGACGGGATAATTAAAATAGAAATGAATTTCCTTCCAGATGTTTATGTACCATGTGAGGTATGTGGCGGCAAAAGGTATAACAGGGAAACGCTTGATGTAAAATATAAAGGGAAAAGTATATTTGATGTGCTGGATATGACAGTTGACGAAGCACTTGTGTTTTTTGAAAACATACCAAGTATACGTAATAAGATGCAGACACTTTATGATGTCGGGCTTTCATATATTAAGCTTGGGCAGCCGTCTACAACATTGTCCGGAGGCGAGGCACAGCGTGTAAAACTTGCAACAGAGCTGGGCAGGAGAAGCACAGGAAAAACAGTATATATACTTGACGAACCAACAACAGGGCTGCATTTTGCAGATGTCCATAAGCTTGTGGATATTTTAAGCAGGCTTACAGAGAATGGCAATACAGTAATTGTAATAGAACATAACCTTGATGTTATTAAAACAGCTGACTATATAATTGATATGGGCCCTGAAGGCGGCGAAAACGGCGGGACAGTCCTTACATCAGGGACGCCTGAAGAAGTGGCAGAGGTGGAAGAATCATATACAGGGCATTACATCAAAAAAATGCTTAAAAGGTAAAAGTAAGTTATAATAAGAACACAATATGGAGGTTTTATATGACAGGTGGCCAGAATGCTTTCTTTGCTATGATGTCACGTATGAAATATATTGAAAGATGGTCGCTTATGAGAAATTCCGCAAGGGAAAATATAAGCGAACATTCACTGGAGGTTGCAATAATAGCACATGCCCTTGCAATTATTGGAAATGTAAGGCTTGGAAAGAATTATAACCCCGAACATATTGCAATGCTCGGGGTTTACCATGATTGTACAGAGATAATTACAGGTGATATGCCCACTCCTGTAAAGTACAACAATGAAGTAATAAGCAAAGCATATAAAGAGATTGAAGCAGAGGCGGCTTCACGTATAATAGGGCTGCTGCCAGATGACATGCAGGAATATTATAAATGTTACTTTGGAGGGGAAGAAGATAAAGAAGCATTAAAACTTGTAAAAGCAGCGGATAAACTGTCAGCCCTTGTCAAATGTATTGAAGAAGAGAAGGCAGGAAACAGGGAATTTGTGTGTGCAAAGGTTTCAGTTATGGATTCCATAAAAGAAATGAAATGTAAAGAGGCAGATATATTCTGTAAAGAATTTACCAAGGCATATGGAAAAACACTTGATGAATTATAAAGAAAGGAAACACAGATGAAGTATAATGAAAAACTGGATAAAGAAATACAATGGCATCCGCCATATGTAGCAGCTATGAATCTGGAATTGTCAAGTGGAACAAATAATGTTAAACTTGAACCAGAGCATACTTTAAATACAGGGACGTTGAAAATAGACCTGCTTGTGGAATGTGATGGAAGCAGGTTTACAGGTAATGAAATAGGAGAACTTTTTAAACAATACAATATAATGGAATATAAAAACCCTAATGATGCACTGGATATAGATGTTTTTATGAAAGCACAAGGTTATGCCTGCCTTTTTAAAGCCTATGGGGAAAAGGCAGACAGCAGGAAAATAGAAAACATTACAGTATCACTTGTGCGTGAAGCAAAACCAGAAAAGCTTTTTAGTGATTTTGGGAAATATGGTACAAAAATTGAAATACCATATCCTGGTATATATTATATTACTGGAAATATAGTGCCATTTAAAACACAGGTTATTGTTACAAAAGAACTGGACAAGACAAAACACAGATGGCTGTGTGCATTGTCAGGAAAACTAGAAGAGCAGGATTTAAAAGAACTTATTGCAAGTATACACCAGCTAAAAGGTAAGATGGAGAAAGAATATGCCAGTTCAGTATTAGAAGTTGTATTAAAAGCAAATAGGAAATTAACAGAAAGAATAAGGAGTGATAAAAATATGAGTAGTGTATTATCAGAAATTATGGGACCAATTGTAGAAAAAATGGTAGAAGAAAGAATGCAGGAATATATGAAACAGGGAATGGCACAGGGAATGCAGCAGGGAATAGAACAAGGAATGCGGCAGGGAATAGAACAGGGAATGCAGCAGGGTGAAAAAAAAGGCATGGTTTATGCATATTATGAAATGAACCTTAATACTAATGAAATTGCAAAGAAAGTACAACTGTCTGAAGATGAGGTACTTGAAATAATAAGAAAAAAGAATGGACAGCAGGAAAGTTAAGAAACAGTATTGGACTGGCATGGTTCTTTGATATTTTTTGTGAAAAAATCCATCATATATAAAAATCCATAATGCTGCCGTTTAATGGAAGTTATGTATGTTATAATTATGGCGTCACATAGAAGGCAGGGTTTTAGAATAAGTATTGATAAAATCTTGAAGCCAGTTTATAATTTTAAATCATATTATGCTGGATAATATGTATATCACAGGAAGGATGTGGAATAATGCAAGATGTGAATAATAGCACCAAAAAATATAGACTTTCCATAGAAAATTTTATTTGAGATTAATTTTCTATCTGCCGTGAAGAAAGACAATATGCAGTATTTTTTATATAATATCCTTCGCAAATACAGTGATGCCAGAGAACGTAAAAAACAGGCCTAGGATATAAAAGATATATTTACAGCATGCCATATTCCAGAGAATGCCTCTATTGACAAACTGGTTATTAATGGCAAAAAAGTACCAGATAATGAAAAAGACTGGTTAAAGTACAAGATTAAATGGATGATGAATGCCAAACCAGATATTACAGTAATATACCACACTGTGGAAGATAATTTAGAATTTCTTCTGTTTATTGAGTGTAAATTGGATTCAGATGAAAGTTTATATTCTTATACAGATAAAAAAGGAAATACGGAAAGCATGGGACAGAGAGAAGTACAATGGAATATAGCAGAATTTTTATGTAGCTGCTATCTGCATAGTGATAATGGGGAAAAAATAATCCCTGCTTCTGGCATGAAAAACCATAAGTCTTGTCTTGTCAGTTTTGTCCGGGAAAATGCAGATGCGGCTAATGGTAAAATTGCCATAGTACAGTTAATAGAGCTTAATAATAAAATATTCCAGTAAATGTAATTATAAAAAGCAGGCAGGATATTTCTACCTGCCTGCAATCCATCCATCATCAAGATAACATTTATAATGCTGGCTATTGTCATATAAGATTCTTGGGTATTGTGTTAATCCAAATTGTATTATAATTTCTGGAACAAGTGATTTATCTACATTAGGATTCATATACACAACAGGTTTTTGTTTAGAATTAATTTCTACCCTTCCACGGGGATAATAATTATATGGCTTATGGCATCCTTTTGGTCTGGTTTCCATCCATAGCTTTTTATGTACATAGGTATTTCTGGACTTTGATAAACCTGAATCAAAGATATTTTCTACATATGGAAATGCAAAAAGCTTTCCATCTATATCCCAGAATATACCTCTGGATGGTTTTATTGCAAATACCATTTTTATTTTTCAGGCCTTTCCTTTTACATAAATAACATCTTCAGTTTCTACACAAAATGCTGCCAGCTGTCCCCCGGCCACACATGCACAATCTATTGCAATATGGCCATTCTTCCTTGATGGATTCTGGTCCACGGTCTGCGGCATCACCCAGGACATATAATTTATCCTCAGATGAAAAGTTTATTTTCTCAAGCAGTTTTTGATACTGGTCAAAACAACCATGTATATCAGAAATAATATATTTCATACCAGCCTCCAATCTACAATATTATATTACCATACCATAATTTCATAAAATGACAATATTATGGTTTTTATTTTAAGCGGCCTCACAAAAGTTTTTAAATTATCATATGTTTGAAACACATCATATACAATTAGCTGTCGTTCTGTCTGGTTTAATTTTATCAGTTCTTTAATACATTTTACAAGGCACAACCCCCTGTTTCTTCCAGGTAGTGGGAGAAGTGCTATCCTCCTTATAGATAATAGTTAAAATACTTTCTAGTATTGCTATTTTATCATATAAATTTTCCAAAGAACGACAATATTATGGATTTTTTTATAATTAGCTGTTGCTAACTTAAAAAATATATAGTAGACAGCTTTGCAAGCTTTTGTTATAAATTTGTGGCGAAAACCCACAGGCTTGCCTGTGGGATGAAAGCCGCTTTTCTTTTGCTTGACAATTGCATAGAATAGATATATAATATATGCATAAAATATTTGAAAGGAACTCCCTGTATGTTTACTTTAAGATGTGAATATTGCGGATTTGAGCAAACAATCAAAAAACGAATAGATGAATATACATATTATGAATTAACCCATTGCATACATTTGTGGTGTCCTTGTAATAAGTGTAAAGAAACCAATCCAAGACCAAAAGAAATAGAAAAAGGATTAGTTAAACATGGCTGGGTGTCAGGCGGGTGGGATTGTTTACTTACTGAAGAAGATGCAGCTTATGTTCAGCCACATCAGAATTATGGCAGTTGGAGTAAAATTGTAAACCCAACTATTGAAGAATGTAAATCAACTCTCAAAGCCAAACAGCTAAGAGATATTGGATTAAGAATGTTACAGGAGGAAACAAATGGCACGGCCTAAAAGTGATAACGTACAGATTAACATTTCCATCCCTTCTGAATGGAAGACCGAACTTGAAAACCTTGCACGTATCTATTCTGTTGAAGAAGGTGAAACAATTACTTTTCTCGACCTTATGCGCAGGGGTATTCAAGAAAAATACCAGTTAGGAGAAAAAGATAATGAGAGGGGAACAATATCATAGTGCTTCACATTGTAAATATTTGATACAGTATCACATTATATGGTGTCCTAAATTCCGGTTTTCAGTATTAAACAGTAACGTTGAAGATACTTTAAAACATATATTACAGAAAATCTGCGATAATTATAACTATCATATTAAGGCACTTGAAGTAATGCCAGACTATATACATATATTTGTAGATGTTCCACAGACTGCTGCTCCCTGCGATGTTGTAAGAACTCTCAAAAGCATTAGTGCTGTTGAGCTGTTCAAAGCATTTCCGCAATTAAAGCAGTTTTATGCAAGATGTGGGGTTTTATGGTCAAGGGGGTATTTTGTATCAACAGTTGGACATATAAGCGAAGCTGCGGTAATTAAGTACATTGGGGAGCAGAAAAGTCATGATTGGTGAAGAATACAAGAAAGTCCTAAAACAATATCATAAACTTTCTGACAGGCATATTTTAGTAGCTGAAACTGATATGCTTTATTCCGATGTGCTTAAAGTTGTAGCTCTTTCTGATAAAATCCGCAAGGCAGGTAATGAAGTCGTTGGTCTTATGAGAAAGAATTATGGCCAGCTTCTGCGTACAAAGAAATACCGCAAGCTGTTCTCATCTTATGGTGCTACGGAAGATAAGTCTGAACGCAAAAACCTTGCTATCCAGCTTAATGAGATGCAGAAAATCTATAATGTCACATGGGATTATTGTAGGAAATCAATGATACCGATAGGCAAGAAATATGGTATTGATGCAGTATTCGCCCTGACAAAAGCAGAGGATGTATGGCGAGGCATGGAAAAATGCCTTTATGGAAACGGCAAAACAATTCATTTTTCCAAATATGGAGAACTGCCATGTATCAGGGCAAAGCAGATAAACCGTGGCATACCAATGTCTGTAAAAGATAACAAGGTCCGTTTTAAGCTTGGAAAAACTGTTTTTGGAATACAAATAAAAGACAGATTCCAACAAGATGAAGTTAATGCAGTCCTGGCTTATCTTACTGGACCTGAAATTATTGATAACAAGGCTGTTAATATGCTAATTGGGGATGCCTGCTGTATAGATACATACAGGCCTTGCTATGCAACGCTTGTTCCAAAAATGATAAGAGGTAAATATAGAATATATCTTCATTTGACTATCGAGGGCAAGGCAAAACCTAAATATGATAAGCATGGTAACTTCCGTCATAAATATGGCAAGGGTATGATAGGTGCAGATATTGGAACACAGACAGTAGCGTATACTTCTGACACAGAAGCAGGATTAAAGAACCTTTCGGAGCGGGGAAACAGTATCCAGACTTCCGAGAAAAAGGAGCGTCTGTTATACCGTGCAATGGAGAGGTCAAGACGGGCAGCCAATCCGCAGAATTATAATCCCGATGGCACAGTTAAGAAAGGCCGGAAAACTTGGAAATACTCTAATCATTATAAAAAGTTGAAATCTAGACATTCTGAATTGTGCCGTATCAACGCAGTGAACAGACATTTTGCAGTAAATGAGGATGCAAACCACATGCGAAGTCTCGGGGATATATTTGTAACTGAGCCTAAAAATGCAAGTAAACTCATGAAACGGACTAAAGAAACTACCAAAAACAGTAAGGGTAAGTATAACAAGAAAAAGCGTTTTGGTAAATCCATAAAGAACAGATGTCCTTCTGGATTTCAGACTACTGTTGAGAAAAAGTTCAAAATATCGGGTGGCACATATATAGAAGTGCCGAATAACTATAGAGCGTCGCAATATGACCATACTGCTGATGAATATATCAAAAAGAAATTATCTGATAGATTGTATAAACTTAGGGATGGAACTGAAGTACAAAGAGATTGGTATTCATCGTTTCTGCTTTACTGCTATGATGCTAAAACACAGAATATAAACAAGAACAAATGCATTACAGAATTTGAAAAGCATTACAATAAAGAAAAAGTTCTAATCACATGGATTAAAGTCAATAAGATAAAAATATTAAACAGCGGAATAAGAATAGCTTAACAACTTAATATCAGGGAGACTGACTGTACTTCCTTGCTGCAAAGCAGAAATTTACCGCTAATGTGGCCGTTGGGCTGCTTGGTAATAAAAGTCCTGATTCAAACAGATTTACACTTGTAACTCCAAAGTCTGAAAATGATGTACGATTATAAGCTACACTTGGCAATCAGAACCCCACGGGCTTGCCCGTGGGAGCAGTCAGACTTGTTTTTGTATCTATATTTTTAAAAGCAGTGTCTTATCCTGTACTTGCATGTGCAGGAGGAGGTTATTTATAATGACAGAAGACAATAATATATATTCTGGTTTTGCTTATGTATATGACCGTTTTATGGACAATATCCCATATGACATGTGGCATGGTTATATACGTGGGCTTCTTAGGGATTATAATATAAATAATGGCATAGTAGCGGAGCTTGCATGTGGGACAGGCACAATAACTTCAATGCTTGCAGCAGATGGTTATGATATGATAGGCATTGATATATCAGGTGATATGCTTGGAATTGCACGCAGCAAGTGTCCTGGTAGTGTACTTTTATTACAGCAGGATATAAGGGAACTTGATTTATATGGTTCAGCAGCGGCAATGGTCTGTGTATGTGATGGCATGAATTACCTGGCAGGTGATAAAGATTTGTACAAGACACTTTGCAGGGTACGTATATTTCTTGATTATGGCGGCATATTTATATTTGATTTAAAGACAAGGTATTTTTATGAAAATGTGCTTGGCAGCAGGGTAATTGCAGAGAACAGGGAGGATTTAAGCCTTATCTGGGAGAATGAATTTAATAAAGATACAGATATAAATGAGTATCTTATTACAATTTACAGCCTTTGTGATGAAGAGAATGGTTTATTTGAAAGGTTTGATGAACTTCACAGGCAGAGGGCTTATTCTATAGAAAAAGTAAAAGAGCTGGTTAAAAAAGCTGGTATGGAAACAGTGGCAGTTTATAATGCTTTTACAAAGGAAGAACCTGTAGATAATAGTGAAAGGGTTTATTTTGTAGTGAAAAAACCAGAACAGTTTAGTTAAATTTGGAGGATAAATTCGTTTTATGGATAAAGATTACGGAAATGATTATATTGTAAGGGCAACAGCAGCAGGACACCAGTTACGTGCGTTTGCAATTACAAGCAGGGGTATCACAGAAGAAGCAAGGCGCATCCATAATACAAGCCCGGTTGCAACAGCGGCACTTGGAAGGCTTTTAACAGCTGGAAGCATGATGGGAAGTATGATGAAGGGTGAAAAAGATGTGCTTACACTCCAGATAGAGTGTGGCGGGCCTATAGGCGGAATGGTAGTAACAGCAGGTCCTGACGGCTGTGTGAAAGGCTATGTAAACAATCCGGATGTTGTGCTGCCTCCTAATAAGGACGGGAAGTTTGATGTATCAGGTGCACTTGGCCCTGGGTTTTTAAATGTAATCAGGGATACAGGATTAAAAGAACCTTATAACGGGCGGGTGCATCTTGTTTCTGGGGAAATTGCCGGGGATTTGACATATTATTATGCTACATCTGAACAAGTACCTTCAACAGTTGGGCTTGGTGTTTTAATGGATAAGGATAATACTGTCAGGCAGGCAGGAGGATTTATAATACAGGTTATGCCAGATGCAGATGAAGAGGTTATAGACAGGCTTGAAGAATCTATAAACAATATAAAGTCTGTAACAGAACTGCTAGAAAATGGCATGGGGCCAGAAGATATCCTAAGATATATTATTAAGAAAGACAGTGTGGAAATACTTGGTAAAATACCAGTAAAATACTATTGTAACTGTTCAAAAGACAGGTTTTACAGGGCAATAGCAAGCCTTGGCCAAAGTGATTTACAGGAAATAGTAAAAGAAGGCAGTCCGGTTGAAACTAGCTGCCAGTTCTGCGGCTCACATTATGTTTTTGGTACAGAGGAACTTAAAGAACTAATAAGATAAGGAGGAGCCGGATGCTAAAGAGATACAAGAAAATTTTATGTATATGTATTATTACTGCATTTGTGCTGGCTGCCACAGGCAGGTATAATGCAACTAATATTGTGCAGGCAAAGGCAGTAGGTGTTGTTAATGTAAGCGGGTATCTGAATGTCAGGAAAGGTCCAGGTACATCATATGCACTTTTAAAATCAGGCGGTACAGGTGTTACTTTGTCAAATGGGCAGAAAGTATCAATTATTGCAAAGTCAGGCGGCTGGTACCAGATAAATTTTAAACTTAATGGAAAGAACCTTAAAGGCTATGTAAAAGGTTCGTATATTAAAGTGCAGGGAGGAAGCACATGTACAGGGGTACAGGCTTTGGTGCCTGTAAAAGATTTAAAGCTTAAAGCCAAGTCTTCTGATAAAAGTGCTAATGTAAAATCAGGTGATGATGATATTACTATTGAAAAGGACAGTGAAGTAACAATTCTTGATGATGTTACAGCAGATGACCAGAAGTGGTATTATATATCATGCAAATATTCCGGAAAGACATATAAAGGATATGTAAAGCCTGAAAGCCTTAAGATTTCGTATGGGAAAGGTATTCCTGGAATCTGGGAGGGCAGCGTTAAAGTCCCGCTTTATAAAGAGGCTGGCAAGAATACAGCTGTGGAAAGTGCAGGCAAAAAAATAAATATAGGTGTCAATAAGCAGTTTACAATTTTAAGTGAAAAGACTGCTGCCAAGACAAGGTATTTCTATATAAAGGCAACTGCTGGCAAAGCTGTTGTGCGTGGATACCTGCCAGCATCAGCTGCAAGGTTCCAAATAGTACAGGCAAAGGGCAGCGCAGCAAATGAAACGGAAACGCCAGCAGAAACAAAAACACCAACGGAAACGAAAGCACCAGAAGAAACAAAGACACCAACAGAGACAAAAATACCAGCAGAAACAAAGACACCAGAAGAAACAAAAGCACCAGAAGAAACAAAGACACCAGCAGAAACAGCTACACCAGCACCAACAAAAACCCCGGAACCGCTTAATAATACAGAGTTCAGGGAGAAGTTAAAAAACGAAGGGTTTCCAGATGATTATATAGAGCCGCTTATGTTATTACATGATAAATACCCATACTGGGAGTTTAAGGCATTTAATACCGGGCTTAAGTGGGGTACTGTAATAAAAAAAGAGTCTGCTGTTGGCATTAATTTATTAAGTAATAATAAGTCATATGCCTGGAAGTCAACAGCAGATGGTGCATATGACTGGAAGACAGATAAATTTATACCATTTGACGGCAGTACGTGGGTTACGGCGTCAGTAAAGGCTGTAAAGTATTATATGGACCCAAGGAATTTTTTAGATGAAAGAGGGATTTTCCAATTTGAGAGCCTGGAATACCATAGTGGTACACAGACAGAAGAAGGCGTAGAGAAAATTTTAAATAATACGCCAATGCACAATACAAAGTTTTCATATCCAAATTCATCTGGAAATTCTGTTGATATAAAGTATTCAAAAGCATTTATTAAGGCGGCAGAATCTTCAAAAGTAAGCCCTTACCATCTTGCATCACGTGTTAAACAGGAGATTGTTATAAGCAGTATCCTTATGAGCAGTTCTGTTTCAGGCACTGTGCCAGGGTATGAGGGGATTTATAACTTTTATAATATTGGTGCATATAACAGTACAGAATCAGGCGGGGCAGTTGCGAATGGCTTAAAATGGGCAAGCACAGGGACAACATACAGCCGTCCGTGGAATAACCGTTATAAATCAATAACTGGCGGGGCAGAATATATAGGAAAGAATTATATTAATGCAGGGCAGAACACATTATACCTTGAGAAATTTAATGTAACATCAAAGAACAGGTATGACCACCAGTATATGTCAAATGTTGAAGCGCCAAACAGTGAAGCAACAAAGACAGTTTCAGCATATGGGGTAATTGAACAGGATATGCCTGTTACATTTTCAATCCCTGTGTATGATGAAATGCCGGAAGAGCCATGTGAAGTGCCATCAGGCGGGAAAAACCCTAATAATTATTTAAAGACATTATATATTAAAAATTATGCATTTGATTCAAATTTTGTACTGGGTGATGATGGCAGCAAAACATATAAATTAACAGTAGACAAAAGTGTTGAAAGTGTAAAAATATGCGCAACAAAAGTGAGTACATATGCAACACTGTCAGGAACAGGTTCTAAGAAACTTTCTGATGGTGTTAATACATTTACAGTCAAAGTTACTTCTGAAAGCGGGGATACCAGGAAATATACAATAGAAGTGACTAGAAAATAGGTATCAGGAGGATAATGGCAGGTATGTGTTTTACCAGGAAACTATATATTATAACCGTGTTTATCTTTTTTATGGCAGCAGGGTTAATAAACAGCAGTAATGCGCATGCTTCAAGTGCATCTGTAGATATTACCGCAAGTAAAAGCAATGTAGTAAAAGGTGATACAGTATATGTCATTATAACAATAACTTCCGGTGATGAAATAGGGGGTTTTAAAGGGTATTTCAGTTATGATAACAGTGTCCTTAAATATGTTACAGGAGGCACTGTGGCAAGCGGGAATGATGATGAGTTCCTTATAACTGATACAGACAGGGAAGAGGCTTCAGGCAGGTTAAAATATTCAGTGAAATTTATTGCAAGGGCAAGCGGCAATACAACGCTTATGCTTAAAAGCCCTTATGCAGTATATGGCTATGGTGACAATGCAGAGGAAGAAATGTCGGTTTCCTACAGCCCGTTAAATATTGTTGTAAGCCCTAAGAGGAAACCGGCGCAAGTTACAAAGAAGCCAGCCAGCACAAAAAAGCCGGTAAGTACAAAGAAACCAGAAGCCACCCGGAAACCAGAAGATTCCCCTTCTCCTTCCCCTGTGCCTGTGGATTCTGGCAGCACAAGGCTTGAAACACTTAGTATAAAAAACGTTTTGCTTTCACCCCCTTTTTCGCCAGATATTTATAAATATAGTGGTACTATAGAAACAGATGATACAAGCCTTGATATATTGTATAAAACAGAAGATACAGATGCAGATGTAGCAATAAAGGGCAATGGGGGGCTGTCAAAAGGGAAAAATACTATAAAAATCATAGTAAGTAATTTAGATGGCAAAAAATCTGTATATAAGCTGTCAATAAATATAAAAAGGCAGGAGGAATTAACAGGTACAGGCAATATAAAAACCCTGCTAAGGGATGGCGGGGTTGTATTAAAGACAAATGATGAATATACAGTTGAAGAAATTCCAGATGACAGCCTTATACCAGAGGGCTTTGGGAAAACAGAAATGAAGTTCGGGGACAGGGTGGTAAAAGTCTGTTCATCAGAAAATGATACAGAGCATAAGTTTGTGCTTATATATTGCAGAAGAGAGGACACAGAGCCTGGATTTTATCTTTATGATAAAGAAGAACAGTCCCTTATGCCATATGCAAAAGTGCAGTCATGGTACAGGGGAAACAATGGCAATGTTGTTGTTGCAGAAGAACAGGATTCAGGCACAGAAATACAAAAACTCAGGTATATGCTTGCAATAGCTGTAATAATATGCCTTCTGCTTGTAATAATAATTATATCTGTTTATATGCACTTTAAAGGAATGGATAAAGATGATTTGTCAGAAATATTAAAATAACCAGGCATAAATCAGAATGGAGGATTAAAATGTTATGCAGAAACATTTCACAAAAAATGCAGAGAAAGCATTAAATTATGCAAGAAAGTCTGCAGGACTGCTTGGACATAACTATGTTGGCACAGAGCATATTTTACTTGGGCTTTTAAAATCAAAGGGTGTTGCAGCAGATATACTTGCTGCCAATAATGCCAGCGCTGATGAGATAAAAGAACTTATGGAAGATTTTATGGCAGGCAGCAAAACAGTGCTAAAAAATGGCGACGCTGAGTTTACACCAAGGGCAAAAGGGGTTATTGACAGAAGCTTTGGCGAAGCAGAAAGGCTTGGTTCTTCATCTGTTGGCACAGAACACCTTCTTATTTCGCTTCTGAAAGAGAGTGAAAGCATAGCACTGCGCCTTTTAAATACAAAGGGGATTAATATACAGAGAATTTATATAGATGTCCTTACTGCAGCAGGGCAGGATGCGGCAAGTGCAAAGAGTGAGTATCTTATGCAGCGTGGAAGGAGGAGTGGCAAATCCACTACACCAGTCCTTGACCAGTACAGCAGGGATTTAACAGAATATGCAAGGGAAGGGAAGCTTGACCCTGTAATAGGCAGGGATGCAGAGATAAAACGCCTTGTTGAAATACTTAGCAGGCGTACCAAGAACAACCCGTGCCTTACAGGTGAACCAGGAGTTGGAAAAACCGCTGTAGTAGAAGGGCTTGCACAGGATATTGTATCAGGAAATATACCAGAGGTAATACAGAATAAAAGGGTACTGGCACTTGATTTATCAGGAATGGTGGCAGGCTCTAAGTACCGTGGTGAATTTGAAGAGCGTATAAAGCGTGTAATAAAAGAAGTTATACAATCAGGAAATGTACTTCTCTTTATAGATGAAATCCATACAATTATCGGGGCTGGCGGGGCAGAAGGGGCACTTGATGCCGCCAATATATTAAAGCCTTCACTTGCACGTGGTGAATTACAGCTTATAGGTGCGACAACAAGGGAAGAATACCGTAAATATATAGAAAAAGATGCTGCACTTGAAAGGCGTTTCCAGCCAGTAGATGTAAGTGAGCCTGATGAAGATGAAACAATAGCTATATTAAAGGGGCTTAGAAGCAGGTATGAGGAGCATCATGGTGTAACAATAACGGATGAAGCAATAACAGATGCAGTAAAAATGACAGAACGCTATGTTAATGACAGGTTTCTTCCAGACAAGGCAATAGATGCAATAGATGAGGCGTCAGCAAGGGCAGGGCTTAGAAAGTATGCGCCTTCACCAGAACTCCGTGAGCTTGAAGAAAGGCAGCTTCTGCTTGATAAGGAGAAAGAAGATGCTATAAGGAATGAGGACTACCAGCTTGCAGGAAGCATAAAGCGCAGGCAGGAAGAGGCAGCAGCAAGGATAAAAGCTATACAGGGGCAGATGGAAGAGGAACGTTGTAATTCCTCTGTAGTAGTTACAGGAAATGATATTGCAGATGTAATAGCAGGCTGGACAAAGATACCTGTACAGAAACTACAGGAAAAAGAAACCGAACGCCTTAGGAAACTTGAGGAAATACTCCATAAACGTGTTGTAGGGCAGGAAGAAGCTGTAAGCGCAGTTTCCAAAGCAGTAAGGCGTGGAAGGGCAGGGTTAAAAGACCCACGCCGCCCTATAGGTTCATTCCTGTTTTTAGGACCTACAGGCGTAGGCAAAACAGAACTTTCAAAAGCGCTGGCAGAGGCTGTTTTTGGCAAAGAAGACAAGATAATCAGGGTTGATATGTCTGAATATATGGAGAAACACAGCGTATCTAAAATGATTGGCTCACCTCCAGGGTATGTAGGGTATGAAGATGGCGGGCAGCTTAGCGAGAAAGTAAGAAGAAATCCATATTCGGTAATACTTTTTGATGAAATAGAAAAAGCACATGCCGATGTATTTAATATACTTTTACAGATATTAGAGGACGGGCATGTAACCGATGCACATGGAAGAAAGGTAAGTTTTAAGAATACAATAATTATAATGACTTCAAATGCAGGTGCGCAGCAGATAGTGTCACCAAAACACCTTGGCTTTGGCATTAACGAGGACGAAGAAACAGATTATAAAAAGATGAAGTCAAGTGTAATGGAAGAAGTTAAGCGCATATTTAAACCTGAATTTATAAACAGGATAGATGAAGTGCTTGTATTCCGTGTCCTTAATAAAGAAGATATTAAAGAAATAGTCCAGATACTCCTTGGCAGTTTTATTAAAAGGGTAAAAGAGCAGATGGAAATATCACTAGAAGTAACAGAAGCTGCAATAGCCCATATAGCTGAAAGCGGGTTTGACAAGACATACGGGGCAAGGCCGGTAAGGCGTGCAATCCAGACACAGATAGAGGATGGAATGGCTGACAGGCTGCTTTCACATGAGATAAAACAGGGTGATAATGTTATTGCAGATTATATTGATGAAAAGATTATATTTTCCATTGGGAAACAGTAGAAATAATATACAAAATATGTTATTCTATATATGGGAATTTATATATAATATACAAAAATACTAGATTGAAAAATCATTCTAAGTCTGCACAAAACGCACCCTAAGAATGATTACACTTCAATCCTGGAAAATGCCACCGGTTTATCTGCCGGGGCTGTATCTAAAAATACAAGGAGGAGAAAGATGGCTGTAGTTGAAGAGTTAATCCGTAAGGAGGAGGATGGAACACTAAGTTTTGGCAACTTTGAACTTGATACCAAAAAGAAGCTTTCTGATTTTGAATTTGAAGGTGACTTGTATAAGGTAAAGACTTTTAAGGAAATTACAAAGCTTGAGAAAAACGGGCTTTTTGTGTATGAATCTGTACCAGGCACGGTTGTTACCCATATGAAAGCAGATGAGGCAGGTATACAGTTTATGGCAGAAGGGCTTGAGGATACTTCTGTTACCCTTGAACTTGAACCTGAAAAGGAATATGAAGTGTTTATCGGGGGTGTTAATGCAGGCAGGATGAAGACTAACCTTGGAGGCAAGCTTGTATTAAGCATGGAAATCGACCCGGGACAGGTTAAAGAAGTCAGGGTGGTTAAATTATAGTATGGCTAAAGCAAAGAAAAAAACAGTTTTCTTTTGCAAGGAATGTGGTTATGAGTCACCAAAATGGCTTGGACAGTGCCCCATGTGCCATGAATGGGATTCGTTTACAGAAGCACCACCTGCAGCACCAGGGTATATTCCGGGAAACGCTGGTGGCGTACCAGGCGTAATAACAAGGAATGTGCCTGCAAGGCTTAATGAAGTAAAGGCAGGTGAAGAGGAGAGGACAGTTACAGGGATAGGTGAACTTGACAGGGTTCTTGGCGGCGGGATTGTTGCTGGTTCGCTTGTACTTACAGGGGGCGACCCTGGCATTGGAAAGTCCACGCTTCTCCTGCAAATGTGCCAGAAGCTGTCAGCAGACGGGCATAAGATATTGTATGTTTCAGGGGAAGAATCCCAGGGGCAGATAAAGATGCGTGCAGAAAGGCTTGGAAGTTTCAGCAGCAACCTGTACATATTGTGTGAAACAGACTTACATGCAGTTTCAGATGCTATAACAGATATGAAACCTGCCGTAGTAATTATTGATTCAATACAGACAATGTACAGCAGCGGGGCAGGGCAGACGCCCGGAAGTGCAGGACAGATAAGGGAGTCAACAGGTATCCTTATGAGGCTTGCCAAGAGCCTGCAAGTATCTATATTTATAGTAGGGCATGTAACTAAAGAGGGCATTGTTGCAGGCCCCCGGATGCTTGAGCATATGGTAGACACTGTGCTTTACTTTGAAGGTGACGGCGTTGCTTCTTACAGGTTTCTGCGGGGTGTTAAAAACCGCTTTGGGTCAACTAATGAAATAGGTGTATTTGAAATGCAGCCAGACGGGCTTAAGGAGGTTTTAAACCCATCCGGGTATATGCTGCAGGGCAGGCCTGAGAACGAACCAGGTTCAGTAGTGACATGCTGCATAGAAGGCACCAGGCCTATACTTGTAGAAGTACAGGCACTTGTATGCCAGACAAACTTTAATATGCCAAGGCGTACTTCGGCAGGTACTGATTATAACAGGGTAAACCTTCTTATGGCAGTAATTGAAAAAAGGCTTGGCATACGTATGGGTGGTTATGATGCCTATATTAATGTGGCAGGTGGCATGAGGATAAATGAGCCGGCACTTGACCTTGGCATTGTGGCCGCCATACTTTCAAGTTACCGTAACCAGGCATTTGACAGCAAAACCATATGTTTTGGCGAAGTCGGGCTTGTTGGTGAAGTAAGGGCAGTTAATTTACCAGAACAGCGTGTAATAGAGGCGGCGAAGCTTGGTTTTGAACGCTGTATCCTGCCAAAAACCAATATCCAGAAACTGGGTAATGGCACAAGTAATTTAAATGGGATGCAGGTAATGGGAGTTGGCAGTATTTATGAATTGCTGGAGGTAATTTAATGGGATTAAGGGAAAATGAAGCGGATACTGAACACATTTTAGAGAGAATGGAAAATACCATGAATAATCTGGAACAGATGTCATATGATTCCATAAATATTACAGACCGCCTTGTAACACTTCTCAGTGATGCAAGGGAACATGCTGCCATAATGAAAACAGGGACAGAAGAAGAGAGGAACAGGGAATTTGCCCTGCTATGTGAAATACTTGACCGTATCCTTGAAACTGCATTTATTGTAAATAATATATCACATGAACTTGAAAGGGAAACCCTGTACCAGCGTGACACAGTTGAGGCCATAAAACAGGTAGTGGATTTCTTTTATTCAATGACAGATGATATTGATTTCTAAATCTTATCTTTCAAAAGGCGGCATTTTAAATGCCGCCCTTTAATATAATTAAATAATATGCCTTTAAGTACGTTTAGGAGGTTTCTTGCCATAATACTGGTAGAAATATGTTTTAATCATTCCATTATAAATCTTGCGGTTTTTATCTGCTTTCCTGCCAATATATTTCTCAGCCTGTTCATAGGCAGTAACCACGTACATTGACCATTCATCAAGGTTTTTGTAAGCCTGCCCCAGTTCCTTATAAATCAGGGGTATTTCATCAGAGGCTTCAAGCCTTTTTCCATATGGAGGGTTTGTTATAATAAAACCATATTTCTTCCTGTGGCTTAACTGGTTCACTGCACGCCGCTGGAAATGTATAAGATGCCCTACATCCGCATTTCTTGCATTCTCCATAGCAGCTTTAATAGCATTATTGTCAATATCATATCCCTGTATATCCATATCCAGTCCATGTATTATTAAATCCTGTGCTTCATTTACAGCATTATACCATTCCTTTTTAGGGATAATATGTGTCCATTCTTCCGCAGTAAAAGAGCGGTTAATGCCCGGTGCAATATTTGCCCCGATAAGCGCTGCCTCTATAGGGAAAGTGCCGCTGCCACAGAACGGGTCGGCAAGTATCCGGTCTTTATTCCAGGGTGTAAGCATAATAAGCGCAGCAGCAAGTGTTTCAGTAATTGGTGCTTTGACAACAGCCTTGCGGTAGCCACGCTTATGCAGGGATTCACCTGATGTATCAAGCCCCACAGTAACCTCATCTTTCATAATTGTAACACGTATGGGGAAAGAAGCGCCATCCTCCTTAAACCAGCTTGTATTATACTTAGACTTAAGGCGCTCCACTATGGCCTTTTTCATAATTGACTGTATATCTGACGGACTGAAAAGTTTACTTTTAATTGAAGTTGCTTTCTTAACCCAGAACTTCCCGTTCACAGGAATAAACTGTTCCCATGGAATAGATTTTGTTTTCTCAAAAAGTTCATCAAAAGTTTCTGCCTTAAAACTGCCAGCTTTTAAAAGTATGCGTTCTGTTGTCCTGAGAAAAATATTAGCACGGCAGGCTGCACTGGCATCACCTGTAAAAGTTACCTTGCCATCCTCCACGTGCGTTATTTCATAGCCAAGGTTTGTAATTTCCCTTTTTAAAACTGCTTCAAGCCCGAAATGGCATGGGGCAATAAATTCGTAATTGTCCATAATTGACCTCCATTAAATATGTGTATAACCAGATAACTATTATACATTATTGCATAAAATAAATATAGGTGCAAATAAATTATTAATGGTATTGATGGGCTGGCAATTCCAATGTGTTCCACAGCCAGCCCGCTTCCGCTTGGACGAACCACGCAATGGATGCATAAAGCCCCACAGTACGGGGCTTAAGCACCAGCGGTTTCGTACAGCTGTCTTTAGGAAGCACATTTGGAATTTGCCAGCTAATTTACTCTTTGTAAAGTTTCCAGCACAAAACAAAATAATTTTACTTACAATTAGGCTTGTTTTGCAGCAATCAGGCAAATGGTATTGAAAATATCTGGCATTAAAAGTAAAATTAAGGAAATCTTCCATTTTACAAGCCAGCTATTATTTGTAAAGGTGTGGATGCAAAATTTAATCAAATTAAGGAGGTATTTTAATGAGAAATTTAAGGAAAGCAATAGCAGTTAGTATGTGCCTTGTTACAGGAATATTTTCTGTAATGCCATATTCCGTGGCAGAGAAGGCATATGCAACAGAACAAGTAAGCAGCCTGTCAACAAGTGGTCCAACAGAAACATCATCAACAGATGACCCAACAGGGACACCAACAGAAACACCATATGAGTCATCAGATGTAACTACACCTCCGCCAACAGAAACACCAGATGTAACTACACCCCCGCCAACAGAAACACCAGATGTAACTACAGCCCCTCCAACAACTACACCAACAACTACACCAACTGCGTCACCGTCTGCACCTGCCAGTGATTTTGTTGTTTCAGACAGCACACATTTATTTTATGATTATACATATACAAATCCGGTGTCTGGTTCTTCAATAGTTATTTATGGTAATGGCATGAATAAGAAAGTTAATGGCCAGAAGGTAAATAATAAACAGTTTGTTGCATATACCGATATTTCAGCTTCTTATAATTATACTGTTAATAGTAAGGGTATTGTGAAACCGGCAGCAGGAAAGGTTATTGTTGGTATTACAAAATCAAATACAAAGCCACAGGTGGATAAGAATAAAATTAAAGATGCTGAAGCAGCTAAAATTGCAAGGGCTGGAATTAAGAACGGGCAGATTACAGTGACAGCAACTGGAAAAGAGAAGGGTGTTGTATATTTGTGGGTTATTGATACTGGAAGCAAGGCAGTTTATGACTGCTGCCCGGTTAATGTACAGCTTGCACCTAAGAGGCTTGAGGTACAGGATGCTTCTGGAGCTAAATTGAAAAATATAAAGATTACTACAGGTTCTTCTATTAATGTATGTGTGGCTGGTATTGTTTCAAATGGCAAAAAGACAGATGATTGTACTTATACTGCAACTGTAGATGCTAATTCCCAGAGTTATGTTGATGTCAAGCCTGTAGAGGGCAAGACAGATGAGTTTATAATCACAGCAAAGGGTTTAAAGAATAATAAGAATACAAAGGTAACTATAACATTTGAATGTAAGGAAAATGGAAAGAAAATTAAATTTAAGCCTGTTATTAAAAAGTAGTTACAATAGACTGCCTGTACGGTAATAAACTAATTTAAAGGATGTAAAACTTTATTATATGTTTTATATCCTTTTTATTTGCACATAATTATAAAAAACAGGTACAAGGCAGGGTAAAAATTATGCAAAATGACTATATTATTTGTGTTAAAATAAGGAAAAAAGGAGCGGGGTTATTCCAATATGAAAGAATTACTTGTCTATATAAAAGAGTATACTAAAGAGTGTATACTTGGGCCATTTTTTAAGTTATTAGAAGCATGTTTTGACCTGGCAGTACCGCTTGTAATGGCAGCAATTATTGATAATGGTATTGCATCAGGTGATAAGGGGTATATTTTTAAATATGGCGGGGTTTTGGTACTGCTTGCACTTATAGGGCTTACTTGTTCAATAACTGCGCAGTTTTTTGCGGCTAAGGCGGCTACGGGTTTTGCAGCAAATTTAAGATATGCTTTGTTTAAACATATAGAATCGCTTTCATTTACAGAAATAGACGGGATTGGCACATCTACAATGATAACACGTATGACAAGTGATATAAACCAGTTGCAGTCTGGTGTAAATATGGCACTAAGGCTTTTTCTGCGTTCCCCGTTTATTGTATTTGGTGCAGCTATAATGGCATTTACTATTGATATAAAAGCGGCGCTTGTTTTTGTGGTTGTAATACCACTTCTTGCTGTTGTTGTATTTGGGATAATGTTAATAAGCATGCCATTATTTAAAAAAGTACAGGCAGGGCTTGATGATGTGCTTGGCATTACAAGGCAGAACCTTACAGGTGTACGTGTAATACGTGCATTTAATAAGGAACAGGCAGAACTTGGAAATTTTGCAGATGCCAATGAAAAACTTACAGCAATGCAGCTTTTTGTTGGAAGGATTTCTGCACTTACCAATCCTGTTACTTATGTAATGGTTAATGTGGCACTTTTAGCCCTTCTGTGGACTGGCGGGATACAGGTGGATGCGGGCAGGCTTACACAGGGTGAAGTGGTTGCGCTTGTTAATTATATGTCACAGATACTTGTAGAGCTTGTAAAACTCGCCAATACAATAGTGCTTACAACAAAGGCTGTTGCATGTGGTGCAAGGGTGCAAAACATACTTGCCATAAATTCTTCAATGGAAGAAGGCAGTTATGGCAAAGATGGAGAGTGCCTGGCAAAAGGCGGTGGCGTGGAAGTTAAATTTGAGCATGTTGGCATGAAGTATAAAGGGGCTGGCGGCAATTCGGTTTCAGATATAGACTTTACAGCAATGCCAGGAAGTGTAACTGGGATAACCGGGGGTACAGGCTCTGGTAAATCCACACTTGTAAACCTTATACCACGTTTTTATGATGTTTCAGAAGGTTGTGTAAAAATTGGCGGCAGGGATGTAAAGACCTATAAACTGGATACACTAAGGCAGAATATAGGCATAGTCCTGCAAAAAGCCACACTTTTTCATGGGACTATACGTGATAATATATTGTGGGGAAATAAAGATGCTTCTGATGAAGAAGTAATAGAAGCATTAAAGGCGGCACAGGCATGGGAAATTGTAACAGGCAAGGAAAAAGGGCTTGATTATATTATAGAGCAGGGAGGGCGCAACCTTTCAGGTGGCCAGAAACAAAGAATCAGCATAGCAAGGGCACTTGTGCGTAAACCTCCAGTATTAATTTTTGATGATAGTTCTTCTGCGCTTGACTTTGCAACAGAGGCCAGACTCCGCAAATCATTGCAGGAATTATCTTATAATCCGACTATATTTATAGTATCACAAAGGACATCATCAATACAACATGCAGACAATATTCTTGTGCTGGAAGATGGTGAGCTTGCAGGGCAGGGTACACATGAAGAACTTATAGAGAGTTGTGAAGTATACAGGGAAATTTATAATTCACAGTCATAACGGAGGCAGTAATGAAAAAAGGAAATAATAATGATACTATAAAGACAGTTTTTAAATATATTAAAAAATACAGGATACCGGTTATATTATCACTTTTATTTGCGGTAGTAACAGTTGTCCTTACATTATATCTTCCAGTTCTTACAGGTAATGCAATCGATTATATGGCAGAAAAAGGAAGTGTGGATTTTGAAAGGCTTTTGCAGCTTCTTGGCAAAATGGCTGTAATAATATGCCTGACAGGGGTTTCACAATGGATTATGAATATCTGCAATAATAAAATAACTTATAATATAGTAAGGGATATAAGGGAAGATGCTTTTAACAGGATGGAAATACTTCCGCTTAAATACCTTGATGCACATGCACCTGGCGATATAGTAAGCCGTATTATTGCAGATTCAGACCAGTTCGCGGACGGGCTTCTTATGGGCTTTACACAGGCATTTACAGGAGTGCTTACTATTATAGGGACACTTTTATTTATGCTTAGTATTAATATATGGATTACATTAGTAGTTGTAATTGTAACACCGCTTTCATTTTTTGTGGCAGGGTTTATTTCAAAAAGGACATATAAAATGTTCCAGATGCAGTCAGCAGCAAGGGGTGAGCAGACTGCCCTTATTGATGAAATGATAGGAAACCAGAAAGTTGTGCAGGCGTACAGCCATGAAGACGAGGCACTTGGAAGATTTGCTGCAATAAATAAAAGGCTTAATAAATATTCACTTGATGCAACATTTTATTCATCAATTACAAACCCGGCAACAAGGTTTGTAAATAACCTTGTGTATGCAGGTGTAGGTGTTACAGGGGCATTATTTGTATTAAATGGTTTTATTACAGTAGGCGGGCTTTCCTGCTTCTTAGGCTATGCCAACCAGTACACAAAGCCATTTAATGAGATATCAGGGGTAATTACAGAATTACAGAATGCACTTGCCTGCGCAGCACGTGTATTTGAACTTGCCAATGAAGAACCACAGGTTCCAGATGCAGAAGATGCCAAAGCGCCAGAAACACTTAAAGGCAGTGTAGTATTTGATAATGTATATTTTTCATATGTACCAGATAAGAAACTTATAACAGGGTTCAGCCTCAACGTAAAACCAGGACAGCGCATAGCAATCGTAGGGCCTACAGGCTGCGGGAAAACTACACTTATAAACCTTATAATGAGATTTTATGATGCTACAAGCGGAAGCATTAAAATAGATGGTACTGATATAAAAGATATGACAAGAAAAAGCCTGCGCAGCAATATAGGAATGGTGTTGCAGGAAACATGGATTAAAGATGGCACAATATTTGATAATATCGTAATAGGAAAGCCAGATGCATCAAAAGAGGAAGTTATAGAGGCGGCAAAAGCATCACATGCACACAGCTTTATAAAAAGGCTTCCAAATGGATATGAAACAGTTGTAAAAGAAGATGGGAACAGCCTTTCACAGGGACAGAAACAGCTTCTGTGCATAGCAAGGGTAATGCTTTCTGGCCCGCCAATGCTTATACTTGATGAAGCAACGTCTTCAATAGATACACGTACAGAAGTAAAGATACAGAATGCTTTTGCAAAGCTTATGGAAGGCAGGACGAGTTTTATAGTGGCACACCGTTTGTCTACAATACAAAATGCAGATATAATACTTGTTATGAAAGATGGAAATATAATAGAACAGGGAGACCATAAAAACCTGCTGGCAAAAGGTGGTTTCTATGCAAAATTATATAACAGCCAGTTTGCGTAAATGGTGCGGGCGGGACGCAAGGTGCCCGCCTTTTTGGGGCGCCCTTAAAATAACATTGTACTTATGTTTTATCAAGGAACACTTTAGAGCTGCCATCAATTTTAAAAGATACAAAAAGGATACAAGCCAGTAGTAAATTTTGCATTGTGAAAATTTTTGCATGCCAGGGGGCTGTTTATGAATAAAATATTAGTTGTAGAGGATGAAGAAGCTATTGCTGCTTTGATTAAAATGAATTTGAAAAAGGCCGGATACCAGTGTGACCTGGCTTTTAGCGGCGGGGAGGGTGCAGACCTGCTTTCTGAAAATAATTATGATTTATGCCTTTTTGATATAATGCTTCCTGGGTTTAATGGCTATGAACTTCTTTCTTATGCAAAGTCGCTTGAAATACCAGTTATTTTTGTTACAGCAAAGGGTACTACAGAGGACAAAGTGAAAGGTCTTAAATCAGGGGCAGATGACTATATTACAAAGCCTTTTGAGGTGCTTGAACTTCTTGCAAGGGTGGAAAATGTTTTAAGGCGTTTTAATAAAACAGGCAGGTATATAAATATAGCCGGGCTTGATATAGATACATCCGCAAGGATTGTAAAGAAGAATAATGAAGTCCTCAAACTTACGTATAAAGAATATGACCTCCTTCTGCTTTTTGCAAGGAATCCAGGTACTGCACTTTACAGGGAAACTATTTATGAACGTGTGTGGGACAGCCCTTATATGGGTGACAGCCGGACAGTTGATTTGCATGTGCAGCGCCTGCGCAAGAAAGCCGGGCTTGAAAAGAATATTGAGGCTGTGTATAAGGTTGGTTACAGGTTTGTAACAGGGGAAGATGGATGAAATTATTCTGGAAGTTATTTATAACAATGCTTTGCTTTGTAACAGCAGCATTTATGGTGTTTGGAAATATAATTATAAATATTCCGTTTAAATCTTCACTTGAAAGGGAAACAGACAGAAGTGTGGAAGAGATGCATATCTTACTGTACGCTTTTACAGCTTCACTTGACGGGCTGCCTGACGGCTACAGGGCTTCAGATATGGCAATTGAAGAGATTACTAAATCACTTGAGAATAATCTTGAAAAGAATAATGATATAGTTGTTTATAGTGAAGAAAAGAAAATTATATATAATAGCGGCAGTTATGAAAGCCTGCTGGTTAATGCAGAACAGAAAGAAAATTATGGTATATGCAGTATATCAGAAAATAATGGAAGCCATTTTATAGAATGTTTCTTTGAAGTAAAAAGCAAAGCTGGCAATTATTATATTGGAATAAATAAAAAGATAGATTTTATATTTGAGGACAGGGAGATATTATACAGGAATTACAGGTTTACGCTTACCCTGCTTTTTATATTTACAGCGGTTTTATCTTTTATTTTTTCAATAAGTTTTACAAGGCCTGTAAGGAAGCTTTCTGGCGCTGCAAGGGATTTTGCAGGCGGGGATTATAAGAAGCGTGTAAAGCCGTCTGGAAATGATGAGGTTACAGCCCTTGTCAATGATTTTAACAGTATGGCAGGGCAGCTTGAAGATAATATACACAAGCTTGAAGAGGATGCAAGGAGGCAGGAAGAGTTTACAGAGGCATTTTCACATGAATTAAAGACACCTCTTACATCAATTATCGGATATTCGGATATGCTGCGTTCAATGGACTTGTCCAAAGAGGATATTGTAACCTCAGCTGGTTATATTTTTAAGGAAGGTAAGCGGCTTGAAAGGCTTGCTTATAAAATGATGGAGCTTTCTTTTGCAGACAGGCAGGATATAGAAATGGCAAAAGTGGATATAGGGGAACTTGTGGGGAAAGTACAGAAGAATGCAGAATATATTTTAAAGGAAAAAGATATTGTATTAACAACAGATATAGACAAAGGAGTTATAAATGGTGATATAGATTTGCTGGAATCACTGTTTTTAAACCTTGTTGACAATGCACGCAAGGCATGTGCAAATGCGGGGAGGATTACTATTGAAGGCAGGGATATGGGGACAGAATATAAATTAATGGTAAAGGATAATGGCTGCGGTATACCAGAAAATGAGATAAAAAAGATTACAGAAGCATTTTATATGGTGGATAAGTCACGCTCAAGGAAAGAGGGCGGCGCAGGAATCGGGCTTGCATTATGTGTTAAAATTGCAGGACTCCATAATGCAGGCTTTGGGATAAAAAGCAGGCTTGGCAAAGGTACAGAGGTTATGTTAAGGTTTAAAAAAGAATAACATGGATGGGCAGGATAAATGAACAGAAAGAAACAGTATATATATACAACAGCAGGTATTCTTCTTATATGCCTGCTGTTTATGGCTGCGGTGGTTTCACCAGAATATTTTACAGCTTATACAGATAAAAAGCTTTTAAATAAAATGGAATATATTAATTCAAGTTATAATGCATATGAAGTAAACTATGCATCATTTGTAGAGAAAGTAAAGGCAATAGGCAGGATTACAAATAATGATGGATATTATAATTCTGTAAAAATAAATGATACGGATTTTGATTATAAATATATAAATAAAATAATAAGAAAAGAATTTAATGATTTATATAAGTGTGGTGTACTTGAAAGAAAATTGCGCCTGCGTGCAAAGAAAATATCCTCATGTGAAAAGTATATGTTGTATCCATCTGTTGAAAAAGATAATATAAAGGGGATTTCTTTTATAAAAGCTGTCTATAAGTTAAAGAAAGGGATTATAGAGGTATATATAGATGAAGAATACCATAAAATATATGATTTTGTAATCCCATATTTATTGTACCATAATGATAAAAAAGTGGTAAAGGGAGTTACAGAAAGTAAAATTTATACCCCGGAAAATGATGGAGAAGCATATGGAATAGATTCATATTATAAATTTCTTTTAGGCTTAATGGAATATTATGACTTGGAAACATCAGGAAATGTATCATTATCCCATTATGCGGATAGTGTTTATTATGATGGTTTTATAAGGTTTGATGATGATACGTCTATTGAAGCAGGAAGATGGAATTATGTTGATACATCAGGCATAGAGTATTTCCATATAGGGATTAATTTAAAATATAAATTATAATAAAAATGCACACGTTATATAAGGTGTGCATTTTTTATTATATGCAGGGATAAACCTTAATATACATCTTTACTGTTATTTGTATCTTTATTACGGTTTTCAAGCAGGCTGGCTATTTCAAGCAATAATCTTTTATCACCTTGTGACATGTTTCTTGCTTTGGTGCTTAACTGCGAATTAATACTGTATTCACCATTTTCAGAAAACCTTTCTTTGCCATTGCCCTGGGCATTATAGGAATTTGCCTCGAATTGTCCCCAAAGGATATCATTAGGAGTAGTATTAAGCGCATTGCATATATTAATTAATGTGTCAACTGACATTTTAACACTTCCACCTTCAATATGTGAAATGTGTACAGTGGACAAATTTGTAATTTCTGCAAGCTGTGCCTGTGTTAATTTAATATTTTTTCTGCTGTTTTTAATA
>DKYP01000084.1:0-245 GCA_002499945.1 Lachnoclostridium sp. UBA7097 | reverse complement strand
TTTTCTGCTGTTTTTAATATTTAAGCCAAGTAGTTTTAAGTCCATTAATTCCTCCAAAAGAAAAATATCTTTATAGTGTAAAATTTTAGTTAATCTGGAAACAGTTGGATAGCGGCGTATGCTACATCAATTTATAAGATATCAATAATATTTTGAAATATGAATAAATTATCAGGGACATATTGTTTCCTGAAGGCGTATATGTTATTATTTTTTATAGATTTATTAAAAATATGGGAAAATGG
>DKYP01000130.1 GCA_002499945.1 Lachnoclostridium sp. UBA7097 | reverse complement strand
AAAAATTTCAAGGGAAATGAAATGCCCTGTAAAAAAATTTATACTCCAGATGCTTTATGGAATACTTGAAAGCAATAAAGTACATTTAAGTGAAATTGCACGTTCACTTGAAGAAAACACAAGCCTTAAAAAAACAATTGACAGGCTTTCAAAAAATCTTTCTTCTTTTGATGGTAAAGAAAATATAATGGAAAATTATATACAGCTTGTGAAAAAAGAAATTAACGAAAAAAGTTCTGTCATTATAATTGATAATTCTGATATTACAAAACCGTGCAGCAAAAAAATGGAAGCCCTTTCAGATGTAAGGGACGGCAGTACTGGTGAAATAAAAAAAGGATACCTCACCATTGAAGCAGCTGTTTTATCAAAAGGAAGTAAAATGCCCCTGCCTGTTTATGAAAAAGTTTTTTCTGCCACAGAAAAAACTTTTTTAAGTGAAACAGATGAAAATTTAAAATGCCTGCATTACTTGTCTGCAAATTTCAGGAAAACATGTGTAAGGACACTTGACAGGGGATTTGATGCAAAAGATTATTACAGGTATTTCCTGGACAGGGATGAAAAATTTATAATACGTGTAAAGAAAAACAGGCATATTATTTATAAAAATAAAACCTGTAACATAATGGATGTGGCAAAAAAATATAAAGGGAATTACTGTATGGATTTTATGGATAAACGTGGTAAAAAAATCCAGTGCAAAATAAGTTATATACCAGTAAAACTATGTGCATTCCCACAAAAAGACCTTATCCTTGTTGCGGTGTATGGTTTTGGAAAAAATCCAATGTTGCTGCTTACAAACATGGAAATACATAAAACATCCCAGAAAAAAGAACTGTGTATTATTGTTACAAAAGTTTATCTTATGAGGTGGAGGATAGAAGAATACTTCCGTTTTAAAAACCAGCAGTTTAATTTTGAGGATTTACGTGTCATGTCATTAAAGTCAATACGTAACCTGAATTTTTTTGCAACGCTGGCAGTTGGTTATCTGGGAATATTTTATTCTAAAAATAATGGAAGCCTGTTTATGGACAGGGTATTTGAATGTTCAAAAAGAATATATAAAATCCCAAAGTTTGTTTTTTATGCAATGGGGTATGCTTTTGAACTAATTTTTTCTAAAACAAGTTCTGGAATAATGAATTATTTTAGAAAAGAAGTTCTGTTATGCCGCCAATTACCTGCCAATCTTATTAAAAATGGGGCTTGATGACACTTTAAGTTTAAAAAATGGGGAAACTCAAAAGGAATACTATATTGATTTTTTGAGGGGCATGTTTAAAAGCCCGGTATCAGCAGGCTTTTTAAAACTGGCATATTTAACAGGTATTTTGCCAATTAAAAAATACAATACACAATCCGCATTAAATAATTTTAAGGAATATACAATGCTTGAACCGGGAATGTTAGCGGGATATACAGGTTTTACAAGAGAAGAGGTACAGGGCATATGCAGTAAATATAATATGGATTTTAATGAAATGGAATACTGGTATGATGGCTATTCCTTTATAGTGATGGAGGAAAAACCGGATAAAACTATTATACAGAAAGAAGAGCATATTTATAATCCAAATTCTGTTATTGAGGCAGTCCAAAGACGGAAGTGCGGCAGTTACTGGACACGTACAGGAAGTTTTGAATCTCTGAAAGGGTATATCAGTTTAAATTTTGACGGTTTAAAAGACAGCATTATCCAGCTGCTTTCTGGAAACAGATGTGTTGTAGATACGTTTTCCTTTTTAAATGACATGGAATCTTTTAGTGATAAAGATGATGTATTAACATTGCTTGTACATCTTGGATACCTTGCATACAGCCCGGATAAAAAAGAAGTATATATTCCAAATGAAGAAATTAAAACAGAGTTCCAGGCAGCTATAAAAAGTACAGGATGGGATACAGTGGTAAAGGTTGTTGGAGCTTCTGGCAGGCCTTGGTTTTGCAGATATAGTATTTATTCCGAAGAGGTTTTCTGATAAACCCGCACTGGTAATTGAATTAAAAGCAGATGGTACTGCCGGCGGGGCTATAAGGCAGATAAAAGAAAAACAATATATAAGTGCATTGGGGGATTATAAGGGAAATCTCGTCCTGGCAGGAATAAACTATGATAAAAAAACAAAAAAGCATGAATGTAAAATAGAAAAGTATGTTTATGGCAATGATAATACCTAAATGGGTTTTAATGATATTTTTGGGGAGAGGGCGGTATTTATGTCTGGAAAAGTTGCAATTGGGTTACAGAGTTTTGAAGATATCAGAAGCAGGAATATTTTTTATATAGATAAGACAGATTTTATCAGGGAATGGTGGGAGAGCGAGGACAGTGTAACTTTAATCACACGTCCGCGCCGTTTTGGCAAAACCCTTAATTTAAGCATGGCTGAATGTTTCTTTTCAAATAAATATGCTGGAAGGGCAGACCTTTTTGAAGGCTTGTCAATATGGGAGCATGAAGATTACAGGCAGATGCAGGGGATATATCCTGTTATATTTTTAAGTTTTGCTTATGTAAAGCCAGGTAAGCCAGAAGAAACAAAAGCAGCAGTAAAGCAGATTATTTCAAATATTTATAATAGCTTCAGGGATATTATGGAACATAATATTTTTAATAGTGCTGACAGGGAATATTTTAATTCTGTAAATGATAATATGGATGATAAAACAGCATATATAGCTATAAACAGGCTTTGTATTTATCTGGAGAAATACTATGGCAGGAAAGTTATTATATTGCTTGATGAATATGATACGCCTATGCAGGAAGCATGGCTTTCAGGATGCTGGGAAGAAACCGCCGCATTTTTCAGGAGTTTTTTAAATGCTACTTTTAAGACAAACCCCAATATGCTCAGGGGCCTGGTTACAGGAATTACAAGAATTGCAAAGGAATCAATCTTTTCGGATTTAAATAACCTTGAAGTGGTGACTACTACTTCAGGCAAATATTCTTCTTGTTTTGGATTTACAGAACAGGAGGTGTTTAAAGCCCTTGATGATACAGGGCTTTCTTGTGAAAAGTAGGGTGTAAAAGAATGGTATGATGGTTTTACATTTGGGAATGCCAGGGATATTTATAATCCATGGTCAATTATTAATTTTATAAGTAAAAATGGTATATATGACACATATTGGGCAGACAGCAGCAGCAACGGGCTTGTCAATTCATTGCTACGTGAAGGTTCTGCGAATGTAAAGCAGATTGTGGAACAGTTGTTACAAGGTAAATCTTTTGAAGCTGAAATTGATGAGCAGGTGGTTTTTGGCCAGTTTGATGATGAAAATACCATATGGAGCCTGCTTCTTGCGACAGGTTATCTAAAAGCCTGCCATATTGAAATAAAAGGAAGGCTAAAGAAAAAAGTATATTCATTATGCCTTGTCAATATGGAGGTCGAAAGCATGTTTTCAAAGATGGTGCAGGGGTGGTTTAAAAGTTCCCTGCTAGTATACAATGAGTTTATAAAAGCATTGTTAAATGATGATGTAAAAAAGATGAATATATTTATAAACAAAGTAGCACTTAACACATTTAGTTCATTTGACAGTGGAAATAAACCATCACATGCTGCGGAACCTGAACGTTTTTATCATGGTTTTTTGCTTGGGATGGTGGTGGATTTATCAGACAGGTATAAAGTAATGTCAAACCGTGAAAGCGGATATGGCAGGTATGATGTAATGATTATGCCATTTGATAAGGCCCAGAAAGCGTTTATACTTGAATTTAAGGTTATATCCCCGGATGATGGTGAAAAGGTGCTTGAGGAGACCGTTGCCAGTGCACTTGCCCAGATAGAGGAAAAGAAATATGATGCCATGCTTATAACAGATGGCATTGCACCAGAAAATATAAGGAAATATGCTTTTGCATTTGAGGGTAAAAAATGCCTTGTTGGATAAAAATTACAGGTCTGTAAAACAGGCATGGATTTAAAATATTTTTCCTTGAACAATTAATGGAAACAGGGTATACTTATTATAATAAATAAACATTTATAAAATAACAAAGCAAACAACGCAACATTAGAAAAAGGAGATATGTGGATGGGGAATATATATTTGCCAAAGCTGGTCAGCCAGAAGTACGATGAGGCAATGGATTACCATATTACAATGTATGATAACCTGCCATATAAAAGGGACCCGGATTTCTGCGGCATACAGCAGGTTGCCTTATACAGCGGGCATATTATTAAATATTATCTCTGCCTGAACCATGAAGATGCCTATGAAGTAGGCAACCATGATGACGAGATAGAAGATATACTGGCAGTTGTACAAGGGAAAGAAGCTAAAAGGGCAGCAGCACCAGCCAGGAAACCAGCTAAAAGCAAAAGTGGAGAACAGGGTATTACACAGGAGCAGATAAAGACACTTCTAAAAGACAATGACGTGCCGCCTGCTGATGATAACTTAGCACCTTCAAATGCCGTTAATGCATTTGAAGGTGTTGAGGACTGGTAATACCCGGAATATTAGCAATTTAAAAACCCTGCAGATTTCCAGTATAAAAATGGAAATTAGCAGGGTTTTTTACCTGGATTTAAAATAGCATTGCTTTATTTGATGTTTTTGGTATAATAAGTAAATAGCGGTATTCTGGGAATACAGATAAAAACAGTTTTAATATATTAATAATCCAGAGAGGGGTAATTTTAATTATGATGACGCTTGATAAATTTGAGGAGGCAGCAGAAAAAGTTAAGGAGGTAGTGCTTCCTACAAATCTTATTTACAGTGAATATTTTTCTGGGCAGACAGGCAACAAGGTATACCTTAAACCGGAAAATATGCAGTATACAGGTGCTTATAAAGTAAGGGGTGCTTATTATAAAATCAGCACACTGCCAGAGGAAGAAAGGAAAAAAGGGCTTGTTACTGCTTCCGCTGGAAACCATGCACAGGGGGTTGCATATGCTGCCAAGTTATTTGGCGTGCCTGCAACTATTGTTATGCCAGAGGCAACACCTCTCCTTAAAGTAAACAGGACAAAAAGCTACGGGGCAGAGGTTGTGCTTTATGGTTCAGTATATGATGAAGCGAGCCAGTATGCATTAAAGCTTGCAGAAGAAAAAGGTGCAGCATTTGTCCATCCTTTTAATGATGAAACAGTTGCAACAGGACAGGGCACTATTGCCATGGAAATATTTAAAGAACTTCCTACAGTAGATATAATACTTGTGCCTATTGGCGGTGGCGGGCTTGCAGCAGGTGTTTCTACACTTGCCAAACTCCTTAACCCTAATATAATGGTTATCGGCGTTGAACCTGCTGGTGCAAGCTGTATGCAGGCTTCACTTGATGCAGGGGAAGTTGTAACGCTTCCAGAAGTTGAAACCATTGCAGATGGTACAGCAGTAAAGACCCCTGGCAATGTTGTTTTCCCATATATCCAGAAAAATATTGATGAAATAATAACAGTAGAAGACCATGAGCTTATAGTGAACTTCCTTGATATTATAGAGAACCATAAAATGATAGTTGAAAATTCAGGGCTTCTTACAGTGGCAGCATTAAAGCACCTTAAATGTAAAAATAAAAAAGTTGTTTCAATACTTAGCGGCGGCAATATGGATATAATAACACTTTCTTCTGTTGTACAGCACGGGCTTATACAGAGAGGGCGTGTATTTACAATATCTGTGCTGCTTCCTGACAGGCCAGGAGAGCTTGTTAATGTGGCAAATGTTATTGCAGAAATGAACGGGAATATTATAAGGCTTGAGCATAACCAGTTTGTAAGTATTAACAGGAATGCAGCAGTTGAACTTACAATTACACTTGAAGCGTTCGGGCATGAGCATAAACAGCAGATAATTAATGC
>DKYP01000159.1 GCA_002499945.1 Lachnoclostridium sp. UBA7097 | reverse complement strand
TTTTTCAAGTTGAATGACTATACAAAATGTGGTGATAACTGTGCGTCTTATATTATAGAGCTGTCAAGGCAGCAGGATGTTACAATTACCTTAAAGCACTACATGAGGTTTGCTTGTGATTTTGATGCTGTTATGATGGATACAGGAAAAGAAGTGCATTCATTAAAAGAATATCTTATAGAAAGTTTAACAATAGCAGGAATTATAGGAGGTTGAAATGTACTCTTTAGAGATTATTTCCGAAGATTAACAGTGCTATATTCCTCTTGAAAGGAGAATTACTACACTTCGGGGTAACAGTGGTACAGGCAGACTTTTTTGTTGATATTATAGCTATGGGTATTCCTGGGATTTCTATAAAATGTGAAATCACCTGTCGGGTTGTAACCCTGACAGACTGGGAATTTTACAGATAGCGATAAAATATTCTTTTATTGGAAAATTCTGTTTTTTCGTATTTTCTAGATTATTATAATAGTAAGGTACATGGAAGCCTTACGACAACACCATTAGATATTTTTTGAAAAAAGCAAAAGAACATAATGACTGATGTTAATGAAAAGAAGAGGTTTCTTACGTGTGTTTTATTATGTAACACGATTTAAGGATACAGTTTAGTTTAATTTTGTTTTTACACGATTGCCAGGCGGGTATCACAATACCTGCTTTTTTAAGTTTGGAAACCATTATTTCTGGTCTGTTTATCTATGTGATAGTAATCCTATATAAAGAATATGCTAATGGTGTTATTTATTATTTTGACGTAAATCCCCAAAGAGTCTTTACCAGAAAACAACGAACTGTTTTTTAATTTAAAGAAAAGGAGTGTTTATGAGCAGTGATGGATATCTGGCTGTAGTAAAGCATGATGACAGGAAGTTACATACTATAAATGAAATTGTACTTAAGATAGGAATGGCTGCTGTGAAAGATAACGGATTAGCTTTGGAATTTGTAAAAGAACAGACACCAGAAATGTGTATGGCAGCCGTCAAACAGAACGGGTTGGCATTGGAGTTTGTTAAGGAACAGACACCAGATATTTGTATGGAAGCAGTGAAGCGTAATGGCGTTGCATTACAGTTTGTAAAAGAACAGACACCAGAATTGTGCCTGGAAGCTGTAAAAGAAACTGCCTGGGCTTTACCATTTGTAGCGGAACAGACATCGGAAATGTGTATGACGGCCGTCCAGCAGGATGCGTGGGTTTTGTAGTTTGTAAAAGAACAGACACCTGAAATTTGTTTGGCAGCAGTAAGAAAGGATGGCAAGGTTTTGCAGTATGTGGCAGAACAGACGCCAGATATTTGTCTGGAAGCCGTTAAACAGGGTGGCAGCATTTTGAAATATGTGGTGGAGCAGACACCTGAAATTTGTTCAGAGGCAGTCAGACAGGATGGTTTTGCCTTACAGTATGTGATAAAGCAGACACCTGGGATTTGCATGGAAGCCGTCAAACAAAATGGTTCTGCTTTATGTTATGTAAGGGAACAGACATCTGAAATTTGTTTGGAAGCTGTTAAACAGGATTGCCACATTTTGTCTTTTGTAAGAAAACAGACCCCGGAGGTTTGTATAGAAGCAATAAAGCGGGACAGTAGGGCTTCATACTGGATAAAAGATAAATCCATGTTAAACCAGCAGGTGATTTTATAGTGTCAAAATTCCAACTAAAATGGAAATTTGTTTAAGTTTAAAATATGTAAAGGCGCAAACACCAGAATTTTATTTAGAAATTGCCAGGCAGGTATTCAAAGATACCTGTTTTTTGCAGTTTGAAGGAGGTTTTATCTATGCAGTTTTTAAAATTTGATGAAAGTGCTTTTCAGTGTATGTTAACTGAAGAAGATTTCAGGTCTATCGGTTCAACTATTGTTGAAGTTATAGCAGATAAGGATAAGTTATCTGCAGTCCTTGTTGAAGCAGAGCATGAAATAGGGTATAGTGCAGGGAACGGTGTGATGGTTGCTTTCAGGTCTGCTGCTGATGGTGCAGTTGTTTTAACGGTCTGTGCCTGTAACGAAAAGGAGGTTTGTGCTGAACGTCTGCAGGAAGTTTCTTCGATGGCTGATATTGGTTTTGGTGATAATGGTACAGATATCTGCCAGCACACCAGTCCAGATAGCTGTGCAGAAGATGAATTAATATTCTGTTTCAAATCCTTTAAAGATTTAGAAGGATATGCTAAAGCGTTTCCTTTTGATATGGCTGTCAGTAATACTGTATATGAAGATGATTCGAATGATGTTTACTATTTATGCTTTGGCACCAGTGGTATAGATTTTGAAGAACTGGACAGGATACGCCTTTTTACATATGAATATGCTGAACAGTGTAATGGCAGAGATAATTTCCGCAGGTATTGTGATGAACATTTTATTTGTTTGATAGAATCAAATGCCTTGGAGAAACTTGCAGAATTTGCTGTTTAATATAAAAATTTCATATGTGGTGTTAAAGGGTTTACTAATTTGCATAGATTATTGTACAATGTTAAAAGGCATCAGTGCAAGAATATACTTTAGGATTGATGGGCATATGTATTTGAAATAGTATTGTGAAAGAAGTGCTGGTTTATGACTAATTTAGCTGGAGAATATAAAGGAAAAATGATGACATGGAAAGAAATAGTAGAAATTTTTCCATCTAAGTGGGTATATGTTACGGATTATGAAATGGATGGACCTGATATAATAAAAGGTAAGATTGTAGGTGTTGTTACTGATAAAGATAATGGAAGTATGTATATTGCAGAGATTACGGAATTGACTATGTGCGTAGCAGAACAACTGATGATTCTGGGTATTTTACACTTGATGGCAAAGGGATAATATCTGAAATAGTATTATGAAAGGTTGGATAGTTATTAATGGGGGTTAATGTAAAATTTCAATTGCGCAAAGAAAGTATTAAACCACTTTTCAGACTTAAAATCGGAACTGCAAATATAACTTGTTTATATGACTCAGGTGTTGCTGCAGATTATAACAGGAAATTCAGCTGTGACTTAGTTTAGGGTCTAATTTATTTAAATATGCAAGAGTAATTGTCGACAGGTTTAATTCAGCGGATTTGAACCATCCGCCGTTTATTATATATCAGTTTGACAAAAATATTTACAATATAAAAACCTGCCATAAGGATGGTATTATTACCAAATCCAACATACTTAACCAGAGTATAGAACAAGAACAGTTAAAATCGGCTTCGCTTAATATTTTTTAAATTTTGTAATTAATTCGGGTAGTAATAGTTTTACACGGGAGTATGGAACTGGGAATAAAGAGTCAGCGATATTTTAAATTTAATAACTGTTGGTTTTAATATATGGGTAATAGAGTGTTTAAATGCAAGAATGGAGGTAAGGGATTATGAGTAAGGAATTAGAGATTGGAAAAAGGTATACCTGGGAAGAAGTGGCGGAAGCATATCCAAGTAAGTGGGTAAGAATGTCAGACTGTAATTTAACAGTAGGTGCTGGAATAATAGATGGTATTCTGGTAGGAGTTTATACTGACAAAGAATCTACAAAAGTTGAATTAAAAATGCGACACGAAAGGTCAAAAGATAAGCTCCGTAGAACAACTATTGGTTTCGGTGTAGGAGTGATTGAATGTTTAAATGCAAGAATGGAGGTAAAAGATGAACCTTAAATTTGATGTTTTGCCAGAAAAAATTATTCCTATCATAGAATATAATAATATACTTTTATTATTTGATACAGGTGCTTCAACTCCTGTATGGTGTAGGGGATTAGAGAATTTCAAAGATGAATTTCCTTATGCTTTGAAAATGAATTATAAATTCTTATTAACAGGTTTTGGCAGAAGTGAAGCTGAACTGGTTAGTTTTTTAGAAAATCCAGAAAGCGACGAAGCTCAAAATTATTTTGCTGATGTATACTCTATACCAGAATTTATTTTAAGAACAGAGGAAAAACAAATAATTTGGAAAAGCTTAAACGTTGCCGTAACAAACAGGGAGTTTTCTGGCGTACATATGATTTTACCATACACAATGTTTGGTGGTATGAAACTCAGTTTTAACCAGGCTTGTGTTAATCCTGAAATAATTATTGAAAGCCTTAAAGCTGTAAAATATACATTTGTTAAGCTGAATAATAATTTTAATGAAAACATATTACAATATATTTATTCACAAGATGAGCAAAAGCAAAAATTAACTAAGGCTATGGATATTTTTTAATATAATTTTGATTAAATTTAAGGGATTAAAGCCCATTGTCTTTAGTTTTATTTTTTGTAGTTTTAAAAATTTCATAGCCGTGTAAACAAAGCTTTATCTGCACATAGATAAAGCTTTTTTATGTTACAGATGTATTTATTATGATAATTGGAGGTGTCAATATGACAGAAAATGAAGCAATCCTGCAGTTAGTGTCTGACAGGGATGGGATTTTACCTGACCCAGCAACAGGAGAAAAACTGACTTTAGAGCAAGTCAGGCTGAGGAATGAAGCTAATTATAAATTATATTTTACTTATGAGTTAGCAATAAAGGTACTACAGGAAATCCAGTTATACAGGACATTGGATACTGAAGAGGAATGTAAAGAGGCAGCAGAAATAGAAATTCCTGAATGTGTTGCCAGTGTTCCAGAGGAATTACTAAATACAGAGATAACAGAACAGGAAGCTGTTGCAGGTTTGTACATGGACCAGGACTTGCTTTTATTTGATTCTTTGACTGGGGACTCAGAAACCCCAGAGATGCTTAGGGAACGCAATGATGTAAGGTATAATTCGTATCTGGCAGATGAAATAGCGGTAAGGGCATTGCAAACAATTTCACATTATAGAACATCGTAGAATATAGAAAAGTATTTGTGTAGAAGGGAGGCGGGGTTTGAATGGACACTTTATGTAAACTGGCATTTGTTGTTGCTGTGGTGGCAATTGCGGGTATTCTTTTATTGGTTGCAGAAGTAAACTGTCTGGATTATGGCTGTTTTAAAATGTCACCAGCTAACTGTAGTAATTGTAAAAGAAAATGTAAGTGGAAGTATATACTAAAAGATTATAAAGAAACGGAGGATTAATGACAGTAAAAGAATTATTAGAAATTTGTAAGCAGTATGGGGATTTTGAAATCCAGTTTTCTTTTACAGAAATGATATTGGTAGGTTATTAAATATAATATTTTTTTCAAAACAGGTAAACCATGGGCTTGGCAGTTAAATAGTAAATGTTAATGATTATAATAACAATGGCATACCTATTGAAAAAGAGAATTGAAATCACAGTCTAAAATTTGAGTGAGGGCAGCCAGAAGGCTTACAGTCGGATTTTGTCTGCCATTTTCTATTTTTGAAAAGGAATATATTGAAATTTCTACACCTGACAGCTGCAGCTTTGCAAGTACATCTGTCTGTGTCAGATTCTTTTCTTCTCTTAACTGTTTTATGTTTTTTCCAATATTGATATCACCCACCTGGATAACCCTGCTTTCATTTTTCATTAAATATCACCCCAGTTACAGTTTACCCAGGCTGGAATTTTATAGTTGCGCCAGAACGCAAGTTAAGGTATAATCATAGAACAGGTATACAGTATAATGCTGTAAGAATTTAAAATGTATAGGAGAGATATTATGACGTTTCCAGAAAAAAGAGAATCTTTTGATGATTATTTCATTGTATGCGAAGATATAAACAGTTATAATTTAGCTTTCAAGGACTGTAGTTTTAACGAAACAATGGAAATTATGCTAAAATTGAATAAGGACCGCAATTCGGAATTTAGAATGGAATTATGTTTTGATAATCCATATATGCCAAAGAATAAATGTATACCACTATTTTGCATTGGTGTGCTGGTTGTGGATGGGATTGCCACTGGATATGCTGGCATACACTACAGTGAAACTGTGCAGAAACGATATCCCATAGATTTATCGCAAATAGAGAAAAAGATGTATGGGGATTATGAGTTTTACTCTGATATTGGCCTTGCTGACAGAGGTATAGAAGTTATCGGCCAGTATTTTGATATGGAATTAATGCTATAAAATATGTGCTTAAATTATTATTTCATTGCAATAGATATCTGTATGATACCTGTTTTTGTTTGACTTAGTATTGTATAGAAGAAACAAGCAGAAGTCCCATGAAGCTACAGAATATTTACGAAGGGGCAAAATATGAAATGAATTTTTGATTAAAAGAAAAATTTAAGAAAAGCTGAAAGAGGTTTAAAGATAAAAATGATAAGAAAATTAAGATATTATTGTAGTTGCAGAAAAACTAGAAAGGAAAAAGAACGGGCAAGGGAACATTAGTAAAAATCCCAACATCGGACCGCTGGTGATGGTGTGATGGTGATTCGGTCTGGACGCAACATGATAAAGGTTTTCCTTAACAGCAGACAGTTCTGGATTGAACAGAGGCTGTTGGAGGAAATTAGACAGGAAATGGAAAAATGAGAATAGAAAAAAAGATAACACTGCCGCCGGAAGAAGTGAAATACATAGCAAGTCTTTTATCAGCAGAACCAACGTCACAAGAAGAATGTTTCGGTGAGGAGGAAACAATAATGCATACTGCAATCTTCGGAAACGGTATTGAAATGGATATAAAACTATGCGGAGTTCAGTATGAAGATGGCGGGTTCAACAAACCGTGGACTGAGGCTGTGCTTTTTAAGAATGGAATCCAGGTGGCTTGTACCGAACCAGATGAAACTTATTTAGGTGAATGGTGCCTAAAGTATGACGGAAACGAATATGTTACTTGCGTAGAAACTGTGCTAAGAGGATGCCCATTTTGCGGAAATAAAAACATCACAACCGGCAGAAGTTTTTTCGGAGGGATGCACTCTTTCTCTTGTGGAATCTGCAAAATATCTGTTCAGTTTCAGTGGGAGGACAGGGATAAGTGTATCGACGTATGGAACAGCCGTACAGATAAGGAAGTGAAATTGTGCAGCGAAGCATAATAGGAATGAAGATGGAATTGAATTGTACAATATATTAGACAAGGTAAGATGCTGGCGCTGCCAGAACAAAAATTTAAAAGAATTGAAAAATATTTATATGTACCTGCCAGACTACTGACAAAGATTAAAGGGATTACAGAGCAGGATTGGCCCGCCAATGAAAGGTGTTGGAAAGTCTGTATTCCAGCTGGAAGAAAGGTTAAAAAAGATATTATGGAAGATATTTTTCTAAATAACAGAGAAGTACAGGTTGGAAAAGCTACAGAAAAGATTAAATAAATAACCAGTTACTGGGTATGTATACAATTATTCAGGGTAATGTAAGCTGACAGATATTGTTTGGAAACAGAGCTGTTTAAAGAACTTTAGTTTTTCGGTGGACTTACGTTATTATATTTAAAAATTAAAATAGGAGGAAGTGGTATGAATCTGATAGAAAAATTTAAAGAAAAAGTATTAAACAGCCAGGACTCGTTTGTAATTACAGATTCCAGGAAAGGCAGTTACAGGGTATACTATTTTGTCCAGGGTAATGCAGGAAAAGCCCGGTATGTTTATGGATATTGCAGTTACAGAAATGCTAATTTTTGTTCTGGTATAAAGAATGAACTTAAACTCCTTGCTATTATACGTGATGGTAAGATTTATGTGTGTGATGAATTTTTCTTTGATATATGGCAGTGTGAGTATAATGGGATTCTGTTACCAGAGGCTGTATTTAAATTTACTGGTATTGTAAGACGTGCAAATGATTATGTAAGGGATGTTGTTTTTCCAGAATTTTATTCAGGCCTGGAAGTTTGTGAAGATGCAGACATTGACCTGGACAGATATGTACCGGCTGCAAGGAAAATTATATTTTTCGGTATGGACAGTGCAGGTGTTCCAGAGTACCAGGATATGTTTAGTGAACAGGATATTGCAGATATGTTATGCGGCTTTATGGATTTTGATAAAGAAACTGGAAAAAGACTTGGGGAAGAGAAAGACAAGTGGCTTAAGAAAAAAGCAATTAATATGAAAATCCAGGAGTTAATAGAAAGTCCAGAAACTGCACTGCCCTGGGAAAAAGCAATTGCAGACGGGCTTAGAAGCGTAACTGCTAAAATGGTTGTTGCAGAGTTTAAAGTGGGAGATAAGAAGTCTGCTGCTAAAATCTGTCCAGATATTATAATAAATAAAATGATAAGTAACAATTATTTTGATTATTATAATTTTATAACTGACAAAAAGGGCTGGAACTTTTTGAAGAGCTTGATGTAGATATTAATTTTGGAAGTAAAAAATTACTTACTTGTAGTGATATCAGCAAAATTACATATGGAAGAAAAGAATTGTATGTAAGGGCTGGTTAGAAAAAACAGTATATTAGCTGAAGATGAAACATCCAGGATAAAGAATTACTTAAAAACTGAGTATTAGCTGTAAATTATTGCACTGCCTGGATACAGCAGTACAATGGGCATATGTGTATTTTTGGGTACTGGTTTGCAGGAATGTTTTTACCTGGGAAGTACTATGGTGACAGATAATGCAGTTTCTGGTTCTTTACTTTGGTGCTTTCAAGTTGCTGGCCATAATATAAACTTTTACGTTTTTTGTATTTTCTACCCGCCCAAAGTTATATCCTGCTTTTGGTACCATTGCAACGCATCTGCGAATTGTTTTTCATGGAAATCTGGCCATAATTCTTTTACAACATAAAAATCTGAATAAACGGTCTGGATAGGCAGGAAACCAGATAAACGGCACATCCCGCCCCACCGGATTACCAGGTTAATTCTTGGTATTTCATGGGATGCCCACCCATTTTTCATGTCCCACTCCCACCCATAGTTTATCAGGAAATTCACTTTTAATATATTTTTATTGTATCTGGGTTTGTGCCTGTGGCTTGTGTATGGAAGCAATTCCTCAGGAAAACATGGGGAATTTGTATTGCCGATTACATACAGTTCTGTGTTTTCCTGTTCTGCCATTTTAACAGCTCTCACACATGCTTTTGAAAATGCAGTGACCTGTTCTTTTGGCCGCTTGCAGTTATCTACAGTAAACCCATAATAAGTCAGTTCTTTTATACCATAATTTTGTGCTGCTTTAACCAGCTTTAAACCAGGTTCCAGCCCATGCACATAACCGTCTTCTTTTTTTAATCCGTTTCTTTTTGACCACCGTCTGTTGCCATCTGGAATAATACCAATATGTTCTGGAATACGTTTCATGCAGTCCTCCTGTATTTTTGAAGATATGTCTGTATAAATTACTACAACAGCCAGATAGCAATCCAGGTTTTGTAGTAATAATAACCATCTCTTATAAATGTGGACAGATTTTAGAAATTTATACATATAACTGGTATATCTTTTTAAATTTTGCCGTGCCACAGGCTGGAAGATTGCAGAACAGTAGTTATATCTGAATGCCATTCATGTAATTTATCCAGATTATGTGATTAAAGCTTGGATTATTTGGCTCAAATATAAAGTGTATTTTTGTATTTATAACCAGAACTAAGGAAGATGGGCGGGCTTGTTACGTCTGCTTTGTTCTGGTCTTTCTGTCTTTAAATGAGGTTTGGGCTGGTCTGGTTATTACTATGGGCATTGTGACTGTTGCCGTTTAAAAAGTTATTTTCTGCTCCTGGTTCTGTGGTAACGTTATTTTATGCTGTAGCTGGTAACCAGGTTGCCGAATTAATCACGCTGCAACTTACAATTGCTAAGGATTTAGTTTTTCATTTAATCATCTCTTTAAGTTTTGAAATCACTGCCCGGCAGAAAGACTGGAATAAAACAGATGTGCCTGGAGCTGGCTGTCTGTTTTTGTACCAGCTGTTTGCAGGTGTTTAATTAAACTCTTTTTTTTTGGGGTTTGCTGCTGCCTGTTTTTGCCAGAGTATTGTGGGTGTAATTACAGAACGGCAGGAATAGTATTGAGGCGGGTATTTTTTCCGTGTGGCTTCGTTTTTTGCAGTGGGACGGAGCAGTTTTATTTTAGGATTAGTTAAAATTTTGTCAGGAGAGCGTAATGCTCTCCTGGAAGCCTTTTATTGGGTACAATGTTTTGGCTAAAAATTGTAACAGTAAGGTGTTGTATGGCAGTTAACAACCAATTTAAATACATTATATAAGGAGGTAACATAAATGGATGAAAGATTAAAAAATATCGGGGATAATTTGGAGTCTATGAAAATCGGTTTAGATGAGCCATTTAAATTCCATTGTACTATGTGTGGGGAGTGCTGTATCCACAGGGAGGATATTCTGTTGTCACCTAAAGACATATATAATATGGCTAAAGAATTGAAATTATCAACAGAAGATTTGTTTAAGTTATACTGTGAAACCTATATTGGACAGGATTCCAGGATTCCTATTGCCAGGCTGAAACCAAGAGGCCAGGATAAAAAATGTCCATTGCTAAAAAACAGGAAATGTGTGGTACACAAAGCAAAGCCAACAGTTTGCGCTATGTTTCCGGTTGGCAGGTGTCTTATTGCTGTAGATATGAAAAAGGGGCTTGGTGACAGTACCCAGAACAAGCTGCAGTACATATTCAGTAATCCTGGGTGTGGTGACAATTCAGAAACACATACTGTCCGAGAATATTTAGAATCTTTTGGAATTCCTGTTGAGGATAAATTTTTTATGAAGTGGTACCAGACTATACTTGATATGGGTAACCTCTTCCGAAAAATTGAAAAAGTTGAGAACCAGGAAACTATGGAACTGGTTTGGACAGCGGCTTTTATTGGGATATATCTCCGCTATGATATGACACAGGAGTTTGAACCATAATTTGATGATAATGTAAGAGATATCTTTGATATGCTGCATGTACCTTTTCCAGAAAGAAACAGCAATATTTAACCAGGGTGTAAATGGACAAAGAAAGTAAACGGACAAAACAGATTTGTGGGTGCAGGACAGAATATTATATAACGTGAGTTCGATAAAAAT
>DKYP01000067.1:53376-73199 GCA_002499945.1 Lachnoclostridium sp. UBA7097 | reverse complement strand
TGTCCATTTTATACTTAATAAGTATATTTTTTTATAATATACTCTTTTGTTTGTTTATCTAACAGCACCCTATCCATATAATATATACCTATTAGGTGTTATACCCTGCCCTGGCATTTTGGTATGAATATTTTCTGGCAATTAACCAGATTATAATTTTTAAAGGTGGATTGCCAGAATTTTTTATAAACATGCCTGTCCTTTTTACTATTTAAGCCACTCTGTGCGTTGCCTGGTACAAATTGTTTTAATAAGCACAGTCCCATCAGGCATGGGACGTTAAAAGTAATGCAGAAAAGAGGATTTTTATGGAAAATTATAAACAAGAGATTGGATTGCGTCTAAAGCAATTAAGAAAAGAAAACAGCCTTACACAGGAAAAACTTGCAGAAATGCTTGGTATTTCACAAAAACATTATAGCGAGGCTGAACGGGGGATAACCGGGCTTTCTGTTAAACATTTGATACAAATAAGTGATATTTTATCTGTAAGTTTAGACTACTTACTAAAAGGGTATATTTCTAAATATTCTTCTGAACCTGTTAAAAATAATGTATTAATTAACAATCTATATTTTTCTTCTTCTGAATACACACAGCAGCAGATGTTGAAATTACTACAAATCGCAAAGGATATTGAAACACATGCCCAGTCACAAAAGAGGAAAACGGCATATGTACAAGATAAAAAAACAGGCATTTAATGCCTGTTTTTTCTGTAAATATTTTTGGCTGCAGCGGAGCTGGTTATATTAATTATAACATTATTTAAAAAGATATGTTGCACTTCCATTTTCTGTTACCAGCTGTATCCCTTTATATTTTTCTGGCGAAAAACTTATAACGTTCTGTCCACCTTTCACATTGCCATCACTGCCTATGTCTGTGACCTTTGTCCTGCAGAAAATCTGTGATAATACAAAACAGTCGCACCCTTCATTATCTATTTTTGCTTTTCTGCCAAGTTCCCCGATACTTGCTCCTGAAAAGTCATAACTCTTTATACTGCCATTTTCTTTTACCATTCCAAATGACCTGAACATTTCTTTATCTGTTTCCACCATATATTCCTTTGTAAATTCTTTCCCGTCTTCTGTAAATAAGCCAGTATTTTTACCATATACTACAACTGATAATTTAGACAGGCGTATTTTCTTTGGTTCATAATATTTGCTTATGCCTTTTCCATCTTTTAGTTCAAGGTTATAATTATAAACCGGCACATTACCCTTTATATCAATTTCCATTTCATATCCAGTGCCAGATGGCAGGGAATAATGGATTAATCCGCTGTCCATAGGTTCAGTTGCCAGATATTGTATTGTAAAATACCTTTCATTATCACTTCTGTACTTTTCCAATTCCATAAACCCTGATGAACCGCCAACACCCAGCCCGCTTTCAAAATCAGGTATAATACATAATGAATGCATGAATACTTCTTTTGTTGTTGCTGCGTCCTGGTTTATTTCTGGCGCATAATTATTTAACCATTCAATGCCTTTTTCATCTTTTGCTTTAAATTTTACAACTGCCTGGACACAGACTTCATCTGAAAGGATTTCTTCCACAGACATTTTTATATGTTTATCCTCATCTGTATATAAATTACCATCTGGCTGCTCTGCATAAGAACCAACTTCTTTATTGCCGCTCCAGAAACCTGCAAATATTTTCTTTATATACTTGGCTGAAGTATCTGGTACAAATATTGCCATGGCAAATACTGCCGCTGCTGCCATTGCTGCTAATATTTTCTTATAAGCTTTTCTGTTTCCATATGCCACCTTTTTACCGCTATATTTTGCAATATCTTTTGTCCTGCTGGTTAATTCTTCCGGGGCTTGCACAGTATCCATTGCATCTGTATAATCTTTTCTTATATCCTTCATAAGCTATTCCTCCTTTAAATATTCTTTTAATTTTTTCCTTGCCCGCATAAGGCGTATCTGCACATTTGATTCAGAGAGATGAAGCATGTCTGCGATTTCTTTTACATGGTATCCTTCATAATAATAAAGATGTATTACAATACGGTATTTTGGCGGAAGCCCCATAACTGCCTGTAATAACTCCTTTTGTTCATCCGTCCGTACAGCCTCTTTTTCATATTCCAGTGTTTCCAGGGAAATTACATTCCTGTTCCAGTAAGATTTCCACATATTTTTACACTCGTTTACAGCCACCCTTACAAGCCATTTACGTATATGTTCTTTATCCTGGAATTCCTGTCCCGACTGGAGAAGCTTTAAAAATGTATTCTGCACAATATCCTCTGCATCCCTTGTATTCTTGCAGTAACAAACTGCTGCCCGGTATACAAAATTAATATTCTCTTCTACAATCTTTTCATAATCCATCTCCCTATACCTGCCTCCTTTCCTTTTAGTATAAAAGGCCTTCCACTATATTAACAATTAAAGACAGGGAATTATTACATATAAAAATAAAATATAATAGATTTTTCTTCAAAGACGGCATTGAAGCACTGGTACTTTTTTGGTATAATAAAAATGGTTATAATTTTAAAATGTGTTTTACCAGAAAGGGGGAGTAATTATGGAATACATTGTTGCAGCTTTAATTGAAATTTTCTTTATTGTATTAGGGATTTTTCTCTATAAACAGCCAGAACTTTTCTGGAGAATAACAGAATCATGGAAGTCATATGATGCAACTGAGCCATCAGATTCTTATGTGAAATCCACACGCTTTGGAGGAATAATTTGTATAATTACAGGTATTGTATTAATTTTTATACAAATCTACTTAAATATTTATGAATAAAGTTTTTATATAGTAATACATCAGGATGCCATGCAATATATAATCCTTTGCATGGCATTTCCAATGGCATATAAAATTGCCTGTACGCTTAGTATGGAGTGTTTATAACAAATTTTGATAATAAAGAATTATCCAGAAAAAAAGCTTATAAAACCAAAAATAAAAATTCTAAAGCCCAGAATGTAAGGTCACATAATAATGCATTTTTATCTTTATATGAGGCTTCAAGCATTACATCTGTATATGGTGAAGGGTACTTTAAACACTCTGGGGAATAATGCTTATTATATGGCTTTGTAAAATCCAGGTGAAGTATTCCGTCTTTGCTAAGAGCTTCGTTTATATTATTTGCTGACTGGCGTATAACTTTCGTTTCCATGCCCGCCCCCGTCATTGCAATTTCAGTTAAAAGCCGCCTGTAGTTCACAATATCAATTATACCAGTGTCAAAGGCACGTATTGGCCTTATAAGTGCAAAACAAGGAGCAATATATTTACTTTTTATATGTACATGCATATTGTTGCATGGTTTCATAATAGTATTTATATGGTTAAAGGCATCTGAAAGCATATGCATATTTTCTTTGCTGCGCCAGCTTTTTGTATATGCAAGCATTGAAACTGTATAGACATTAGGGAAATACTCATCTGCTTCAATATATGGATAATTATATTTACGTTTTGCATCTGGGTTAAATTTTGTTATTTCTTCAAGTGATTGTATTTCAAGGATATGGCAGAATCCTTTAAGTGATATCTGCTGGAAATCTTTTAAATCATTATAATCATCACCATATCCAAGCATTGCCTGTAATGTATAAACCAGGGACATAAGAGAATTTCCATTATTAATGCCTTCAAACCGGTTATTAAAACGTGGTATTTCAGGAGGAATATAAGAAAATTCCTTGCGTAAAATTTCTTCATCACGCAAAACTGAAATAAAATTCTTTACAACAGGGTGTTCTTTTGGAATTTTGTAATACGAGAGCAGCCTTGCAGCGTTCTCCCCATCCTGTAATGGTGTTTCATGCAAAACTGTCCCACGCCAGTTATCCCAGCTATGCATCCCACTTCCGATATAACCATTTGGCTTGACATAAGTTTTAAGAAGCTGGAATAAAGGCATTTCGTAAACCCGGCTTAATAAATTTTCTTCTTCATTTTTATCAATATCTTTTAAGATTTCTTTATGTAAACGGTATTGTATAACAGGCCCGGCATTTTCTAAAAGAAAATCTACAGATTTGGAATAGTTTTTTATGTCAAACATAAACCCTCCTATATTTACTTGATTATTTAATTATTTGATACCAAAATAACTTAACAGGCGTCTTGTTTTCTCTTTCTGTTTCTTATCAAGTGCTTCTGGTGTCCATTCTTTAACTTTTGTCAAATCAAGTACATCTGCTATTTCTGATTCTTTATAAAATTCTTTCTTTTTATCAAAAAATTCATTCCTTGCTGCAATATTTAAGCTTTTGGATAAAGGTACAAGATTTCCAAGTGTATTTAATTTTTCATTCCATAATTCATCTGTCCAGCCATCATAGTTATTCCATTTCCTTGGCAGGATATGTTCAATATCAACCCTTCCGCACATAAATTCTGCAAATTTTCTTTTATCCTGTTTTGGGTTAAGGTATGCGCAAAGCAGTACAATCCCGCGCTGGTAGCGTTTTAACCTGTCTGTATCCAGTAAATCTTTGAAATCCTTTATGTCCTCTTTATAGATATTTGCCTTGTAATCCTGTAAATAATCTTTTTCTTTTTCAATATCCACACACACTTTATAAACAGTATCCCTTACTGCATTGACAGAGTTATATACAACACCTTTTATAAAGAAATACTGCACAGTTGCATCCATTAATTCCTCAAATTTACTGGTGTATTTACCTGGAAGTATAAATTCCCCTGCTGTTTCATTATATAGACCATATTTATGCAAAAATACAAAGAATGGGAACTGCCAGTAATAATTAGGGTATGTATCCATAATGTGCCATAGTGAATCTATTTTATCAGTTCCATACCACCCATACCATATGGCATCAATAATCTTTAAGCTTTTCATAATTTCCTTATATGCGCTTAAATGGCTGTCATTCTTTGTAAAATAAGAACGCATACTTGTTTCTTTGCTTGCATCACCTGCTTTTGCCCGCAGAATGTGCATAAGTATACGGAAAAGCCCGTCATGGTCTTCTAACTGGTTCCAGTCTTTAATAAACTGGTCCTGTTCATTTGCTGGTGTATAATGGTATAATTTTGCTTTGAAAATATCTGCATCAGATAATGACATGCCACGGTTATTTATTGTTTCAAAGATAGTTAAAGCATCATCTTCTGAACCACAGTGTATTGGCAGCAGCACAACATTGTCAAGCAGGGCAAGTATAAAGCGGTTTAATTTATCTGATGTATTTCCGTTATGTACCCTCCACTCATCTATTTTTTCACAGAAAAATCCATAATTGCTTATAATATTACTTTCTTGCATACCGTCTGCCAGTTTGTCCAGTATAACAGCCTGCAGGTTTTCCCTGTCCTCACTTATTACACAGGAATTAACACGGAGTTCGTCTGTAAGGTCAGAAGTAAGCGGGTCTTCAATCCTTAAACATTTTTCTAATGCTTTAACAGTGCCAGCATGTGAATGAAGGGCTTTTATAAGCAGGAGAAGGGTTGTAAGACGCTGCTGCCCGTCTACAACCTCCCATGCAGAAACTGTGTTTCTTACAGACAGGTTAATAACAATATTCCCTAGAAAATATTTGTCGTCGTTTGTTACCCCTGTACCATAAAAATCCGTAATATCATCCCATAACTTCCCGCATGTTTCATTATCCCATGAATACGGGCGCTGGAAATCAGGGATAATATACCTTTTTGAAAAAACTTCACGTATAGTTTCAGGATTGGCTGTAATAGCTTTCATTGTAACACCTCTTTCGTTTTATCCCAATCTTTTTATAGAAATTATTGTAACATATTACAGCCATCTTATCTACATTAAATTTTACATCCTGCCCATTGCTGTTGCCAGATGGTAATACATTCCCTGCTTTTCCATTAGTTCTTTATGGCTTCCGTCCTCTGCTATCCCTTTATTATCAATATAAAGAATCCTGTCCGCGTTTTGTATTGTTGAAAGCCTGTGTGCTATTATAAAGCAGGTCTTTCCTTTAAGCACTGTTGTAAAAAGTTTCTGTACAAGCCTTTCTGTTTCTGTGTCAATATTGCTTGTTGCTTCATCAAGTATAATAATATCAGGGTCCATCAGAAGAAGCCTTGCAAAAGAGAGAAGCTGCCTTTCACCAGCGGAAAGTTCTGTCCCTTCCCCTGATATCACTGTATGGTAGCCATCTTTCTTCTTCATTATAAAGTCATGTGCAAATACTTTCTTTGCAGCATCTACACATTCTTCATCAGACGCCAAAGGTTTTGAAAAACGTATATTTTCGATAATTTCACCATGGAACAGGAATGTATCCTGCATCATAACGCCTACACTGCCCCTTAGTGAACCAAGTGTTACATCCCTTATATCAGTACCATCAATTAAAATACTGCCGCCATCAATATCATAAAACCGGCTTAAAAGGCTTACAATAGTAGTTTTTCCTGCCCCGGTAGGCCCGACAAGTGCAACCATCTGCCCAGGCTTTACACTAAGGTTTATATTTTCAAGGACTGTTGTGCCATTTATATATGAAAATGTCACATCTTTAAATTCTACTGCCCCGGCTGTAACAGACAAATCCCTGGCATCTTTTTTCTCCTGTATATCACTTTCTGTATCAAGCACTTCAAATATACGTTCTATATTAGAAGTTATGCTTGCTATTGACTGTAACTGCTGGCATACTACATAGACTGCATGTGAAAAACGCTGCATATATGTTGTAATTACTACAAGTGCACCAAGTGTGAGCCCTGCCCCGTTATTGTGGGTAATAACAAATAATGCTGTTATATACATTGCAACACTGCAAAGAATCCTTACCCCTGCAAATGAAAGCGGGAAGAAAAGTTCCCTGTACCTTGTTGTATTCATAAATGCTTTATGGTATTTTTCTGAAAGTTCTATAAATATCTGGTCATTTAAGGCTTCCCTGTTAAATGCCTTTATTACTTCAAGCCCGTTTATATCTTCTGCTACAAACGCAGTCCTGTTGCTCATTTTGTTCCTGTCAATACGTGAATAGCGGTGCAATGCCTTTGCAACAGCCCATAGTAAAATACCAAGCGGTATACTTACTATAATACCTGCTGCCGCCATATGTATTTCTGTAAAACATATACATATTATTGTAATTACCATTACTAAACCATTATCTATTATACGCAGCAGGTTATTTATAAAAAAGTTTGCCAGTTCATCTGTATAGTTTGTAATACGTACAAGTATTTTCCCTGCTGGCCTGCTGTCATAGTAATCAAAGCTTAGTTCCATCAGTTTTTTAAATAAATCCTCCCTGAGCCTGCATACAATATTATTGCCAACTGTTGTAGATACTTTTGAGGTTAAGAAGTCAGCCAGTACCGCACCAAGGCTTAATGTTATCCACAGGCTTAGTAATATTACTGCAAGCCGTCCTGCCCCGTCTGGCACTACGCCGTCCTTTGGCAGCACATCATTAATAATTTTCATATTAACTGCTGTAGGTACAAGTGAAAGAAATGCTGCCAGTGCCATTAAAAGTGCTGCTTTTATATAATCCCGCCTGTATTCCCCTGCATAGGATAACAGGCGTTTAAACATAAAACTATTAAATTTTTCTTCTAGTATTTCATCTTCATAATACAGGTTCCTGCCCATGTACAAACACCTCCTTATCCATCTGTTTCCTGTAGATATCTGCATATTTGCCGTCTAGTTCCATAAGTTCACTAAAAGTGCCACGTTCAGCAACTTTTCCATCCTCAAGGAACAGTATTTCATCAAAATCTTTAAGCGCTACTGCCCTGTGGGTTGCCATAACCAGTGTCCTGCCCTTAAAATGTTTTTCAAGGCTTCTGAATATTTTACTCTCTGTTTCAATGTCAAGTGCGCTTGTACAGTCATCAAGAACTGTAACTGGCGCATTTTTAAGAAGTGCCCTTGCAATGGCAACACGCTGTTTCTGCCCGCCGGAAAGCCCGAACCCTTTCTCACCGATTATGGTATTATAGCCATCAGGGAAAGAATCTGCAAACTCACTGACCTGCGCTATTTCACCACAAGCAGCCACTTCCTCCTCTGGTGCATCTGGTCTGTAATAAGCGATATTTGCAGAAATGGAATTTGAGAATAAAAATACATTCTGCATTGCATATCCATACGCCCCTGCAATTTCATTACGGCTGTATTCCTTAATATCCGCCCCGTCAATTGTAATAGTACCACTTTCAAATTCCTCAAAAGCCTGCATTACACGTAAAAGCACAGACTTTCCGCTGCCTGTCTTTCCCATAATGCCAACTTTCTTTCCATATGGCAGGTCAAGGGAAACATCATCTAAAAGTTCATTGCCATCTGCTTTTGCACTAACATGTGATAATATAATATGTGGTGTCTTTGATACCTTTTTGTCACCATAAAGCACAGATATTTCATCTTTCTTGTCCAGAAGCCCGTAAAGCCTGTCTGCACTGACTTTCTGTTCCCTTGCATCTGCCATGTTAAAAATAATATCTATAAAATTCCCGCATATCTCCAGCAAATATGCAAGGAATGCTGTATATTCACCACTTGTCATCTCAAATTTTGTGGCAAGCCATATGCTTAGTGCCATGCTGGCAAGCATAACAAACTGGTCTGATGTATCAAATGCAAGAAAATATTTATAACGCCTGATGCTGAAGCTTGTTGAAAAATCCCTTACATCCTCACTTTTTTCATTAAACCTCTTTATCCTTAAATCTTCCCTTGCATATGCCTTTATTGTCCGTATCCCGTAAATGCTTTCCTGTGTTTCAGTGTTTAAGGCTGAATTTTTCTCCCATAACTTTCCATACATTTCATCACAAAGTTTAAGGAACTTCTTTGTTATTAATGCAAAAACAGCAAGTGTAAAGAATGGCAGCAGCATCAGCCATATATTAATGCGTGAAAGCATAATTGCTGCCACTACAATATAAAACAGTGCATCAATCGTAAATGGAATGGTTGCTACATGGAAATTACGGATATTTTCTGCATCAGAATTGACAATAGTAATCAAATCACCTGTACTGTATTCTTTAAGAAGTGGCGTGCCAAATGAATTAATTTTCCTGAGAACATCAAGACGTATCTTGTTATCACATTTAATAGAAAAATAATGTGCTATATTCCATCTTATGTAGAATGTTATAAAATACAGAAGCAGGAATAACAGGAATACCCCTGTAAGTGTAAACATCATCTGCCATAAATTACCTGGAGGCGTATCTTCTACCAGGAATGAAAATATACTGCTGTTCTCCACTGGCTTTGCACCAAGTGCGGGATTGATTACATTATCAACAATAAGTGTTACAATCTGTGGCTCAACAAGCCCTATAACTCCTTGTGTAAGCCCGAATAATATGCATATAAGCAAAATCCCGTAAATTTTCTTATAATAGGGATAAGACTTTTTCAAAATGCCCATATATACCCTCCTTTTTATTTAATTTAACGTTTTGTGCCATAGAACAGGTGTAATGGGCTTATTCTAATATACCAGCCAGATAAATTCAAGCTAAAAAGGGCTAAAAAATTCCTATAATTATTTTTAAGCAATTTGATGTTGTTTTTTATAACAATTCATGTATAATATACTTTGTGGCTCTATATAAGCCATTACAGTTAATATTTATTTTTTATTACATAGGAGGTAAGCATGGCAGGCTACAATGTAAGCAATAGAAACAAAAAAGAAGAAGAAAAGAAATTTTCCTTTTTTCTGGTATTACCTGTTATAGCGGTTCTGGCGATAATCCCGCTTATTACGTATTATTATAAATACGATACAAAACTTGAGCAGTTTGAATGGTATACCATGAAAGCAACAGCTGTAGACTTTTTCCTTCATTATAAGACAGTAGCGCTTATTATTGTATCAGTCTATATGGTATTTGCCGTCGTATATATGGTACTTGGTGAAGAAAGGAAATTCGCCTGGGACAATAAATTAATACCGCTTCTGGTATATGCTGTTATTTCCTTTATTTCAGCTATTGCCTCAAAGTATTCATCTTTCTCATTTAACGGGATATTTGAACAGTTTGAGCCAGTATGGGTACTTATTGGCTACTTTATAATTGTTTATTATTGTTTCTTTATATTCCAGGAAGAAACAGTATTAAGACGCACTATGAAATGGTTTATGGCAGGCATTTCAGTAATGTCAGCACTTGGTTTAAGCCAGGCATTCAGGCATGATTTCCTGCGTACAGACCTTGGGCAGAAACTGATTTCACCAGAACCAGGGCTTGAATTTAAATTTGAAATTGGGCGTGCGTATCTTACAGTATATAACCCTAACTATGTAGGTTTTTATGCAACCCTTATAGTCCCTGTACTGGTTGCACTTATATTTACAACAAAGAAGATATGGAGCCGCATTGGCTATGCATTTCTTGCAGTTTCACTGGTAATTGTACTTTTTGCATCACAGTCACGTGCAGGTGTTATTACAATAATATTCTCACTGTTACTTATGCTTCTGTGCATGCGCAAAGTATTTATTAAAAACTGGAAAATAACAGTTGCAGCTGTTGCCGTATTTGCAGCGGCATTTATTGGCATAAATGTATTTAACCAGAATATACTGATTGACCGTATGAAATCCATGTTTTCTACTACACCGGAAGTTCACCCGCTTGAAAGCATTGTTACCAATGATGACAATGTAACCATCAGGTATAACGGGAATACACTTGTATTTAAGGTAGAACAGGATGAGTACACCAATGATGTATTTAATATTGAAGACAGCAGCGGAAGCCCTGTAAATTACCATCTTTCAGAAGATGGCACATCATATGCAATAGATGATGAAAGATTTCCTTTTACATTTGCATCAATAAGGGCTACTGATTTCCATGGATTTTCAGTTACTATTGACGGGCAGCCATGGTATTTTTCAAACCTTATGAAAGCCAATAACAAGACATATTATGCACTTGGCGGGAACATGGCATTAATGAAACTTACAGAACAGGAAAAATCACTGGATTTCCTTGAAAACCATTACCATTTTGCAAACGGGCGTGGTTATATATGGGCAAGGACCCTGCCGCTTTTAAAGAAATACTTCTTCCTTGGTTCAGGTCCTGAAACATTTATAATTGCATTTCCAAATAATGACCTGGTTGGCTTATATAATTCATGGCACCAGAATGAAATCGTAACCAAACCACACTGTATGTATTTACAGGTTGCTGTGCAGACAGGAGTCCCTTCATTAATTGCATTGCTTCTGTTTTTCATATTCTATATTGTAAACAGCTTTTCAATTTACTGGAAAAACAACTATGAAGGATACCTTCCTAAAGTTGGCGTAGCTATATTTGTAAGTTCTGTTGGTTATATGATACTTGCACTTACCAATGATTCATGTGTGGCTACATCACCTATATTCTATGCCCTGATAGGTATCGGGCTTGGAATTAACCACAGGTTAAAGAAAGATATTAAAAACAGCAAAGCAGTTAAAGAAAATGCACCAGGCATTACAAAACAGGAATAGCTATGAAGATTTTATACCCACAATGGAAAAGTTTTGGCACAGAGGATATAACAGAGGCATTTGAAACCCTTGGCCACACTGTTATACAATACCTGCATGAGCCAGGAAATTACCGTATTGACCCAAAATACAAGTCAGAAATTAAAAAATATATACGTACAGAGGGAATTGACCTGGTATTTACATCAAATTATTTTCCTGTAATATCAGATGCATGTAATGAAGCAAAAATTATTTATATATCATGGTGTTATGACAGCCCGCTTGTACTGACCTATTCAAAGACAATTTTTAACCCATGTAACAGGATATTTATATTTGACTCACAAATGGTCTATGACTTAAACTGCTTAGGTGCTGGAAACGTATTTTATATGCCTATGGCAGTTAATGCAAAACGGCTTGCAGCAATGTCTGCGACACCAGAACAGAAAAAAATTGTAGAAGCAGATATATCATTTGTTGGTTCACTTTATACTGAAAAACATACTCTTTATGACAGAATGGAAAAGCTCGACGGGCATACACGTGGATACCTTGAGGGAGTAATGGCTTCACAGATGCTTGTATATGGCTATACATTTGTGGAAGATGCACTATCACCTGCCATAATAGAAAAAATGCAGGAAGCCATGCCGCTTGACACCAGTATTGGCGGCATGGAAACCCCAGGATATACATATGCTAATTATTTCCTCTGCAGGAAGATTACACAGACTGAAAGGACGGAAATATTAGATGGAATAAGCAGAATCCTTAAGGATATAACCCTTCCAGGCGGAAAACATGCAATGCCGCTTAAACTTTATACACCAGGGCCAACGCCGTTCCTGCCCGGTGTAAAGAACATGGGGACAGTACATTATATGTATGAAATGCCGCTTGTCTTCCAGAACAGCAAGATTAATTTAAACATTACACTCCGCAGCATAAGGAATGGTATCCCTCTAAGGGCAATGGATATAATGGGTGCCGGGGGATTCCTTCTTACTAACTACCAGAGTGACTTTGACAGGCATTTTACAGATGGTGAAGATTTTATTAGTTATACAAGCAGGGAAGATTTGTATAATAAAATCCAGTATTACCTGGAACATGATGATGAACGTAAAGATATTGCAAAAAACGGATGTAAACGTGTACGTGAAGGACACACATATGAAAAACGGCTTGCAGAAATGCTTGGAACAATTTAACCACTGCCATTTAATATAATAACAGCCAGCCCTTAATTTAATAAGGCTGGCTGTTATTATTGTTATTATAATTAATAAAATTATATAATGTATTTATCTGTTAAGTTTCTTTCTGTTAATTAACTGGCATGCCTAACATCTTTGATATCATATTCTGCTGCTGCTGCATTTGCTGTCCCTGTACAAAGTAATTATACTGCTGCATTACCTGTCCCTTTTTCTGTTCAGTTACATATTCACCCACATCAATGTCTTCAATCTGTGATACTGAAGATGTCATATTTTCAGCGGAAACATTACTAACGCTTACACTGAACTCTACAGCATTGTTCTGTGCCCCTAAAGATGCCCTTGCACTGTCTACTTTACTAATTGCATCATCAATGGTCTTTATATCAAACTTTCCTGTAACGCTGTAATCCTTAATTCCAAGGTTTTCCAGTGTCATATCCTCTGTTTTTATGGACAGCCCGCCGCCCTGCGGGTTTAGTGCAAGATGCAGGTCTGCCATGCTTCCATCTAAAAGATGCTTTGTATTAAACTGCGTATCCCTTGATACACTTGTTATATGTTCCTTTAACTGGTCAATCTCTTTCTGCATGCCCTGCCTGTCGGAATCAGAATAGATAGCTGAACTTGCGGCTTTAACACTTAATTCCCTTATACGCTGGAGGCTGTCTGTAATATTAGAAAGTGCAGCATCCGCTGTTTTAATAAGGCTTATGCCATCTTCACCATTCCTTGCACCCTGTTTATAGCCATTAACCTGTGACTGGTGCTTCTGTGCAATGGCAGAGCCCGCAGGGTCATCTGCTACACGCCTTGTTAAAGAAGCATTGTAATTGTTGTTTACTGATGAAATACTGGTACTCATAAAATCACCCCACTTCCATTATTAACATTTTCTGGATAAATATATTATAGATTATAATACCAGAAACATCAAGACGGATTTTGGAAAAAAATAAAATATTATTTCTATATATCTATTCTTCATTTTCTACCCTGCCATTATAAAATATAAATGAACCATCTTCAAAATATGTTACATCCCCCTTATAATATTTCCATTCGCCTGTATTGCTGTTTATGGCAGGCATATTTACAGTTATAGTACCATCTTTTTTCATATCATAATGGATAATATCTCCTATTCTGATTCTATCTTCTTTGCCATCCCTGTAAAGAAATGATTCGTATCCCATCTTGCCTATATCTAATTTATAACCGGAAGCGTTTTCATAATAAGCTGTCAAATCACTATATACTGATTTTACAAACCATGTTTCATCAAGTATATGCATAATGTAATTATTCCCATTATGTTTATCAAATACACTAAGGCTCTCTACACAGCACTCTGAACCATGGTCAAGTACAATACACATAGCTATTTCAGTTTCCCCATCCCTGTCAAAATCTGCTGCACATACACTTACATCATGTGATGGATACCCGCCTGTCCAGTCTGTAGGAAATGCCTGGTATATACCATTCTGCTCTATTACAAATGCATTTCCATATTTAAACGGCACCCCATATAACAGTTTTAAATCCATATCTGTTACATGGTAAAATGTAATGCCCAGTGGTTTTATATTTCCAATTTTATATATTACACTGTCCGTTATGCCATTTGCTATATAATAATCACCTGTCCCTGCTTCTTTAAAATCTTTTGATGACAAAGATTTTACAAGCCTTTCTGTTGCCGCTTTATCACTATACTTCTGTTTAGCATATTCCCTGCCACATACCGCTGTCACATCACCAAATACAAAATCTATATCACTGTTATCAGCTTTTTGTCCAAGCTCCTTTTTGTATTGTTCCTGTTTTGCAAGTATTTCTTCCAGCTCTGATATACTTTTAACAATCCTTTCGCTTGTAATGCTTCCTGATAAAATGTTTTTCCCCTGGTATCTGTTTTGCAAAGAAAATGTAATTCCATAACTTCCAATAATTCCACCAGCATTTATTTCATATATTTTTGTATTACCAGCATCATTTTCCAGTTTAAAAGCCGCTATATTACCATTGGCAGGCACTCCAAGCCTGTCAGCTGAAACCATTTTTACAGATGCTGTTTCCATAAATGCCCCGCTAAATTTTGATATTTTATCACTATCCAATGTGGAAATCTGTGTAAAAAACTCTGCTACTTCCGTAAGTGACATATGGTAAGATGGATTATTATATATATAATTTTCTGTGTCACTAAGTTCCATATTAGATGAGAAATTATCATATACATTAAGTTTCCCATCCTCCTGCAATACGTCAGAATATAGCCCGGTAAGAATACGTACCCTTCCATCAGATTCCAATAATGCATTAACATAATAATATTCTAAATTACCAGTGTCAGCAAGATGTATGTCAAACTCTTTTACTGTAGGTTTATTATCCTTAATCCTGCCAAAACTATATCTTGAATAATAATCATAAAGACTGGCAGAAGTCTTATATTTCTTTTTTATCATGCTGTTAATGCTTCTTAATACACTTCCAGCGTCTGTTTCTTCTATATAGTAATAATATGTCTGCACCTGTTTATCATACTTTAAATCTATTGGTTCCGGAATACTATTATCATATATATATTTGTACTGGCTAAGATTTTCCTCCTCTTTAATAACTGGTTTTGTACCATTATAAGCTGTCTTTACCGTATCATTTCCCGCAGATTTTGCACCACTGAATGTAGTTAATCCCACAATAAATATTAATAAAAGCATTACTGCTGTGGTTAAAACCATTTTCTTTTTATTTCCCATTTCTGCTATCCTGGTTATCCTTTCTTTTAAATTACTCTTTTTCCCCGAAAATGAAGCAGTTATATATAACATTTCCCGGCGTGGGTTTATTTTAGGAACAAGGTTTACAAGTGTCCTGCCATATACTGCCCTTTCATTAACCCCGATTATCTTCACTACGCTTTCATCACATGCATATTCACAATCTTTTTTTGAATAGATTGCACCTATCCATACAAAAATATCAAACCAGTAAATGCATAAAAGTGCTGCCCTTATTACTGACCAGATATAATCCCTGTGTTTGTAATGCACCATTTCATGGAGAATTACATAATCAGGATTACACTCCCTTTCAAAAATATCTTCATTTAAATATATAGCCGGGCTTAAAAAACCATACAGGCACGGTGTAGATATATTTTTAACTATATAAACCGGGACTTCGTGCCTGCCTGCTTTTATATGCTTTAATAAAATCCTTTCCTTCTTAAACACTTTAATAATTTTAAAATTGCTTATTACAAAAATGCAAAGCATTATAAAACTCCCGCTAAACCATACAGCTGGTATAATTAATTTTACATATTTATTTCCTGTATCTTCTGTATAATTTTCTTGTGCATTTTTGTCTGGTGTATTACTGTTTTCTATATTTTTATTTTGCATTTCTTTACTAAAACCTGTATCTTGTACATCCTTATTAACAGCTTCTTTATCCTTTGCCAGTTTATCATTATTATTTATATCACCTGCATATGTAAAATTACTTTTGCTATCCGTTTCTTTCTGCATATAATTACCTTTATTACTTTCTGGTAATTTTTTATTATAAACCCTGTCTTTGGAATTTATTTCTGGTTTATTTCCAATTCTGTCTGCAATTTTATAAGTTACATTTAATATACTAAACCCGCTGCCGCCAAAATTTATTGGGATTACCAGCCTTACAGCCGCAACAAGCCAGAGTGCATATATAATCCTGGCACTGGCTTTTCTGCCAAATATATGCCTTATAAGCATAATACATGATATAAGGATAGCTGATGTAACCAATATCATTTCCATATATAAAACCCCCTTTCTATAACATGCTGTTTACACAAACCTGCTCACTTTTCTGGCTTATCAAGAATATCAATAAGCTCTGCCCGCTCTTCTGCTGTTATACTTTTCTCATTTAAAAGCGTATTAAGCATAAGGCTGATGCTTCCATGAAATACTTTTTCAAGAAGCGTATCTGTTTCTGATAATGCAATTTCTTCCCTGCTTACAAGTGTATATAGTATCTTTGACCTTCCATTTTCTTTATAGCCAATAACCCCCTTTTTCTGTAAACGTTTAATCATTGTAATAATTGTACTCTTACTCCACCCGCTCTTCTCCTGCAGGAATTTTACAACCTGCATTATGCTTACAGGTTCATGTTCCCATATACACTCCATAACCTTCCACTCACTGCTGTGGATGCTTAACTGTCTTTCCATTTAATACCTCCTGTATTTTTTAATTTGGTTTACACTTGTAGTATACAACTTTGGTTTACCTTTGTCAACCTGCAAACTATAAAAAAATAATAAAATTTATTCTACAGCTGGTAATTTCCCCGGAAATGAATTAAAATTATTATTATAAAACACTTTAATGGAGGGATTCATATGGCAGTTACAATTTTTGCAGCAATAGATGTTGGTTCGCACGAAACAACAATGCGTATCTATGAAGTTTCTAAAAAATATGGCGTGCATGAAATAGAGGCTGTACACCACACTGCAAGGCTTGGTCTTGAAACATATTCCACACAGCATATAAGCTACCATACTATTGATAAGCTTTGTAATATTTTAAACGGGTTTTCTGCCAAAATGAAGGAATATGCCATTACTGACTATATGATTACAGCTACAAGTGCCCTGCGTGAGGCAGACAATAATTTAATTGTGCTTGACCAGGTAAAGCAGCGTACAGGATTTCTTATTAAAATACTTAGCAACCCTGAGCAGAGGTATCTTTGTTATAAATCAATAGCCCTTAAAGAAAACTCGTTCCACAAGCTTATCCAGAAAGGCACTCTCCTTGTAGATGTCGGCGGCGGAAGCATACAGCTTTCACTTTTTGATAAAAATGTGCTTGTTATCTCACAGAATATAATGATTGGTTCTTTAAGGATTAATGAAGTATTACAGGCTATGAAGTCACAGACTGATAATTACCAGAATCTTGTCTATGAATATATCTCAAATGACCTGCATAACTTTGTATCACTTTATATCCCTGGCCATAAGGTTAAAAATATTATTGCTGTAGGAAACCAGCTGCAAAGCTTTGTAAAATACCTGAGTGTGCATAATTTTGGAAACCTCCAGCCTGTCGATGCCAAAGGCAAAAAGAAAGATTCCATTAACAGGCAGGAATACGAAGAATTTTACCAGGCTATAACCTCACAAAGCCCTGAAGAGCTTTCAAAGGAACTTGACACACCTGTCGAAAGGACTACCCTGTTGCTCCCGATTGCAATGATTTTCCACAATATATTTGAAGAAACCAGGGCAGAACAGATATGGCTTTCAGGTATAACCCTGTGTGATGGCATGGCAGCAGATTTTGCAGAACGCAAGGAAAAAATAACACCTGCGCACAATTTTACTGAAAGCATGGTATCCGCTGCGAGAAATATTGCCAGACGGTATAAATGTGAAGAAGACCACAATAATAATATAGAAGATATTGCACTGAAAATATTCGACACATTGAAGAAACATAACAACCTTACAAAACGTGACAGGCTGGTTTTACAGATATCTGCTATACTGGACAGCTGTGGTAAATTTATTAATTTAAATGATGTTGGCGAAAATTCATACAAGATTATTATGTCTACTGAAATTATAGGGCTTTCACAAAGGGAACGTGTTATGATAGCAAATATTGACAGATACCCGGCTGAAAGATTTCCAAGTTATGCAGAAACCAAAGATTTATTTACAATGGATGATTATATAAAAGCCACCAAATTAAATGCAATATTAAAGCTTGCAATTTCAATGGATAAAAGCCACCGCCAGAAGTTCCGCAATATAACAGTAGAACTTAAAGATACCAAGCTGGTAATAACTGGCAGGACTCTTTATGATGTTACACTTGAACAGGGAATATTTAAGAAATATTCTGATTTCTTTGAAGAAGTATATGGCATACAGCCTGTACTTAAACAGAAAAAACAGTTTTAAGCTTAAAACAGCCTTTGAATGGAGGATTTATATGGCAGATAAAAACAATTACACTAAACCTGAATATTTTTATAACCGGGAATTAAGCTGGATTTCATTTAATTACCGTGTACTTAGTGAAGCGCAGGACAAGAAACGCCCGCTTTTTGACAGAATGGGGTTCCTTGCAATTACAGCTTCAAACCTTGATGAATTTTTTATGATACGTGTTGCCTCACTTAAAGATATGGTACAGGTAAACTATACTAAAAAAGACATTGCAGGCATGACCCCGTCAGAACAGCTTGCTGCGATAAGCACAAAGACACACCAGCTTGTCAGTGACCAGTATAATATATATAATTATGAGGTTATACCAGACCTTCTGGATAACGGCCTGAAAATTATTTCGCATTATGAAGATTTAAACAGTGAACAGTCAAAATATGTTGATGAATACTTCAAGTCAGAGGTATTTCCTGTGCTTACGCCTATGGCAGTGGATTCGTCAAGGCCTTTTCCGCTTATACGTAACAAAACATTGAATATAGGCGCTGTTATTAAAATAAAGCCTGGCACTGATAAAGAGGGGACTACCCAGTTCCGTGAATTATATATGTCACATTATAATAAAAAGAAACATGGCGGTGATGATACAGGCGGTATTGATTTTGCAACGGTACAGGTTCCTTCTGTGCTCCCGCGTTTTGTAGAAATACCTTCAGTAAACGGCATACAGAAAACATTTATTCTTCTTGAACAGATTATTGAGAAAAATATTGAAAAGCTTTTTATCAATTATGAAGTCCTTTCTGCATTCCCATACAGGATTATGAGAAATGCAGACCTTGATATTGAAGAAGACGAAGCGGCAGACCTTCTTGTGGAAATTGAGCGCCAGCTTAAAAAACGCCAGTGGGGGCAGGCTATAAGGCTTGAAGTTGAGGACGGGATTGACAAACACCTGCTTAAAACACTTAAAAATGAGTTACAGGTGCATGAAGATGATATATTTAAAATTAATGGCCCGCTTGACCTTACTTTCCTGTCAAAGTTTGATAAAATTGATGGTTTTAACAGCCTGCGTAAGAAAAGCTATACACCACAGCCGGCTAAATACCTTAATGGCAATAATAACCTTTTTGAACAGATACGTGAACATGATATACTGCT
>DKYP01000067.1:0-53118 GCA_002499945.1 Lachnoclostridium sp. UBA7097 | reverse complement strand
TCAAAAGACCCTGATGTGCTTGCAATTAAACAGACCCTTTACCGTGTAAGCAGCAACTCGCCAATTATTGCTTCACTTGCTGCTGCCGCTGAAAATGGCAAGCAGGTAACTGTGCTTGTGGAATTAAAAGCAAGGTTTGATGAGAAAAATAATATTATATGGGCAAAGAAGCTTGAACAGGCAGGATGCCATGTAATATACGGGCTTGTCGGCTTAAAGACACATAGCAAGATTACACTTGTGGTACGCAAGGAAGAAGACGGCATAAGGCGTTATGTACATCTTGGAACAGGTAATTATAATGACAGCACTGCCAAAATCTATACTGATATGGGGCTTCTTACATGCCAGAAGGCAATAGGCGCAGATGCAACTGCTGTATTTAACATGCTTTCGGGATATTCAGAACCAGCTGTATGGAATAAACTTGCAATAGCCCCTATATGGCTGCGTGACCGTTTTATATCACTTATAAAGCGCGAAACAGAATTTGCAAAATCAGGCAAGACAGCCTTTATTAAAGCAAAAATGAACTCACTGTGCGACCGTGGGATAATTGCTGCACTTTATGAAGCTTCCGCAGCAGGGGTACAGATTGACCTTGTGGTACGTGGCATATGCTGCCTTAAAACAGGACTTAAAGGCATAAGTGAAAATATTACAGTACGTTCAATAGTTGGCAATTTCCTTGAACACAGCCGTATATTCTACTTCCATAACAATGGATTTGAAGAAGTGTATATGGGAAGCGCTGACTGGATGCCACGCAACCTTGATAAACGTGTGGAGATACTTTTCCCTGTAGAAGATGAAAAGCTTAAACATGAAGTAATCCATATTCTTGATATACAGCTGTCAGATAATACAAAAGCAAGGATTATGCAGCCTGACGGAAGTTATTTAATACCTTCACTAAGCCCCGGCACAAGTAAAATATGTGCACAGGATTACTTCTGCAAAGAAGCTATAGAAACATCAAACGAAGGAAAAAAAATTACTGTTAATGCCACACCATGTTTTGAACCATTAACCGCTGAACCAGAAGTAAAATAAACTAATATTCCTTTATAATAACTAAAATAAGACACCGCCCTGGATGCAGTGTCTTATTTTAGTTATTCTTTACCACAACCCATCTATTATACACTACTACTATTCACCCATCTTCAGCTTCAGGACCCGCAATTCTTCTTCTAAATTATCCTTAAGCCTGAAGGCTTTTATACTTTGTTCAGAAGAAGCCCCCACCAGATTACCATACTTAATAAGTAGTGAACAAAATTCAATTTTTTCTTTAAGCTCTTTTTCTTCCATTTTTAACTTATCCATAGCATATCCCCCGTTCTCCCGTAACATTATGGCTTAATAACCTGACAGTACGGCATAATAATTTTTATTATATTTTTATCTATTTTGTATATATGGTATTATACATCTTTATTACAAATTATTCAATATGCCAGATTTTATTCTTTAAAAATTTTCTTAAATTTTCATAATTGGGCTACCGGGAACGGGAAATACTTTTTTAAAGATAAGGCTGCATATCCTTGCAAAGCTTACTTTCAATAGAAATAAGGCGGCTGCATATATCTTTTGAAGTATTGTCTGCCTCAGGATACTGGTTCATATACATATGAAGTGATTTTACCCCCATATTGCACCCGTCAGTTATAAGGCTTGCAATAGACTTGTCACTTCCATCCATTGCCATTTTAAAATTTGTCTTTAACCATGACATGCCTTTTGCCATAGGGGCAGGGTCCTTTTCCTCACTGTTATGCTCAAGAAGCAGCGAATGGAGTTCATTGCCAAGCTTTTCATGGTGTATCCTGCTGTCATTAAGTACATCCCTTAATTCAGTTGCTTTTACTTTATCAAGAACCTCATCAATTGATTCAACAGCCATTTTAGTACCAGAATCACATTCCTTTAATAACTGGATTGTATCATTACTTTCCATAATTAGCCTCCTTATATAGTATATATTTAAAATGATAAAATATATTATATACAGGTATAATAATTTTATACTGGAATGCCTTTATTTATATACTGGAAGTTATTCAGATGGGATTACCCTGGCTGCCATATTTGATGGCCCTATTGTACCAGCTTTATAACAGCTGTATTTGCATAAGTTAAAGGTTCATTATGTATAAAAAACACATTTGCATCAACCGGTGAATATAATGTTTCTATAACTTCTGCTTCATAAGGATTTAAAATATTGGCAAGTGGCTGTCCTGTTGTTACTTTCCCTCCTGCCTTTATAAGTGGTTCAAATATACCTGATTCTGAAGTACGTACAGACACCATATCTGTATCATTTACTACTTTTGCTTTTAAAAGCTGTGGGACATTGTATTTTATAATGCCCTGCGCAGCCAGAAAGTTCATAACAGATAAAACTGCCTGTCCAGACCCGTTCTGGTCTATTCTTGTGGTAGTTGTTGTATAAAGTGAAAATGCCTGGGTGTCCCATACCTGCCAGTTATAATTTAATGTAGCTGTATCATAAGGCCTTACTTTGCGTATTATAACATATGGAAGCCCGAACTGCCCTGCAACAGAAGCTTCACTAAACCCCTCGTCCATAATGCGGACATGGGGCATAAAATCTCCTGGCATATAAAATGATGTAAACTGTATTCCATATTTATAACCTGATATTTCCTTAAATACCCCGTCTGCAATGCGCTGTGTTGTTTCTCCCATATCATAGCCTGGAAACATACGGTTAATATCTGTATTATCAACAGGCCAGAACCTTTTTTGTATATTCATTGAATATGGGTTAATTGATGGTATTACAAGGATTTTATGCCCCTCTTTAATCCTGCCCTCATTTTCAAGCTGTTTAAATTTCTTTACAAGGAGTGAACAGCAATAAACCTGTTGTACTTCGTTTCCTCTTGAACTTCCAACAATACATACAGATTTTTCACCTGTCCCATATTCATAACCTGTAACCCGGAATGAATCCCTGTACATTCCTTTAAGTTCATAAATAATCCTTTTATTCATAGCCACAGGCCTCCTTTTTAAGTATACGCCCCATAAGTGACCCCTCATCTACTACAGGGTATTCACGTATAGTAAATAACATTCCGTCTGCTGGCGCTTTTACTTCATCTAAAACTTCCCCCCTCAAAGGGTCTGTAATCCGTCCGATAAGACTGCCTTTTTTTAACTTTGCACCATGCCTGGCGGCTGGAATAAATAAGCCTCCTGTGCTTGCATTAAGATAGATTACATCATCTGGGTTCCTGGATATTACCGGCTTTTTAACTTCTTTTGTATTGCCTTTCCATATTCCCATTTTTTGCATAAGGTTAAATATCCCGTCTATAAGCTGGTTTCCATAATCTTTTGTAATACGCATTCCGACACCCATTTCAACAACTAAAACTGGCGTGCCTGTACTGTTAAGGCTGTATGCAAATGTTGATTCTAACACTGTGCTTGCACCATGTACCCATATAAAATCAACGTTTGCTTCCATTGCAAGCGGCACAAGCCTGTCTTCGTGTAATTCATTAATGCGTATCTGTGGTATTTCTGTAAGATAAATATTGCTTGCATGTATATCTATTACGCAGTCTGAACCTGATACATCTTCAATAATCCCTGCCGCCAGGTATTCAGTCATATTGCCATCTTTATTCCCTGGAAAAAGCCTGTTCATATCCAGGTCAAACGCAGGAATCCCCCTTGTAACAGAGTCAATGCCAAGCGGGTTCATTGCAGGGTAGACATCTACAATGCCAGAAAGGTTTTCTTTTTCCTGCATAATCCGCTGCTGTAACCCAAAACACACATATTGGCCCTCTAATTCATCACCATGTATGCCCGTAACAATGCTAATGCGTTTCATATCACCAGACGGGCTGTCTGGCATAATCCGGTTCTTTTTAATTTCTAGTATTTCATCTATGGGAAGCCCCACAGAAGTAATTGTTTTTACCATAACAACTATCCCCGTTTTTCTATTTTCTATTTTTCCACTTTCTAATGGAATTATTTTTTTAACTATTTCTTTTCTACAATAACTGATACTTCCTGTGACTGCCTGCCTCCACCCCACATAGTCCCACGGTTAATTGCGCAGTCTGTTGCATCCCTGCCATCACCCAGTTTTATATAATTGTCTAAAACCAGGCAGTTATTTGCCGGGTCAAACCCTGTCCATTTCCCGTCTATAAGGGCTTCTGCCCATGCGTGGCTTTCTCCCTCTCCCACAATAAGCCCGCACACATACCTGGCTGGAATCCCTGCCAGGCGCAGCAATGAAATATAAATATGTGCATAATCCTGGCACACACCTTTTCCAAGTCCCAATGCTTCTTCTGCAGTAGTTTGTACACTGGTGCTTTCTGGAACATAAGAAAAATCCTGGTAAAGTTTATCCATTATATACATACAGGTATTATAATTATTATTACAGCCTGCCAAATCCATTGATGAATAATAATTTAAAACCTCCTGCCCTGGAATACATTTGCCATAAGGGAAACGGTACATTCCAGTCCTTTCCGCACATTCTTCTTCTTCATAATCTGTTTGTATTATCCTGGCATCCCCTGATACCTGGAATATAAATTTATTATGCGGCTCTTCTACACAGCCATAAATCTGCCTGTTTCCAAAAGAATCTTTGCCATAAGAATACCTGCTTTCTGGTAATACTAATATATCCATGCTGGTTAAGTGCTGTCTTGCATCTTCTTTTGGTATGCACTTAATTGTAAAATAACATCTGCCTACAGGTTCTTCATAACTAATTTCCATTTTATAACTAAAGTGTAAAACCGCCACATTACCACTCCTGACTTATTATATTTTAATTGCTTCAACATCTGATACAATCCTATAATAATCCAAATCCGGGCTTTCTACAAGTTTTTTTACCTGTTCTAATTTTATTTTATCATAAAGCATACAGCTTCTTTCCACTCTTGGGACCATGCGGCATACTTCCTTTACAAGTTCCTTATGTGGTGCGCCAAGCCTTGCATACATATCTATGCGCTCAATACGTTTTCCTGCCTTAATAACATTGCGTACCTGCTCTGAATCAATGCTGTCATCTGCAATCCCCCAGAATGCTAAAATGTGGTCCATTACCTGCTGCATTTCAATTAATGGCGAACTGCTTAAAGCCGCCCTGTTAATATCATATATTGCAAGCTGTATATAAGACAATGTTTCTGAACCTATGCTTTCACGCAGCACTACAGCATTATCATACGCCCTGTTCATATTGCTTATAACCGAGTCCGGGTTATCTGCATCAAATGGATAACGCTTTAAAAAATCTTCTTTTGAAGTATAAATATTTGGTATATCTATTGATTCACAAAACTTCTGGTAACTGTCCGTCTGCTCATCAAGCATAGTATCAAAGCTCTTAGAAAAAATGCGGAGTGTTGTATATACCCTTTCTGTATACCTCCCAAGCCAGTATAAATGGTCTGTCTGTTCTACTGATATAATACCCATGTGTCTTTAAATCCTCCTCCCTGTGATGAATTAACAATAAATGAATCTGGATTCCTGGAAAACCTTGTAAGCCCGCTTTTCCATACTATTGGCTCATCTGCCATAAGCACAAATGCACGGAGGTCTGCTTTTCTTGGGACTATTTCCCCGTTATCCACAATATCTAAATCCTCAAAGTCTATTACTTCCTGTGCAATAAACCTGCGTGGTTCTTTCTCTAATAATTTTATAAAATCTTTTTTCTGTTCTTTAGACATGGAACTTCCAAATACAACGCCATATCCACCGGCTTCTGCTACATCTTTTAATACAAGTTTATCAAAGTTCTCCAGTACATATTTCATATCTTTTTCATAAAATGGAAGATATGTCGGGGCATTACTTAAAACTGCATCTTCACCAAGATAATATTTAACCATCTCTGGTACAAAATAATAAATGCCTTTATCATCTGCCACCCCATTTCCTGGCGCATTTAATAATGCTACATTCCCTTTACGGAACACATCATAAATATGTGGAATCCCTATTAAAGATTCTGGATTAAAATTCATAGGGTCAAGGTACTCATCAGATATCCTGCGGTAAACTGCCCCTACCTGTTCCCTGCTGCCATCTGCCGATATGTAATAAAGCCTGTCATTATCTGCTTTAAGTTCAGAGCCTGTTACAAGGTGTGCGCCTGTTTTTTCTGCTAAGTAAGAATGTTCAAAATATGCTGCATTATACCTGCCTGGTGTCAGGATAACTGTATGCCCGCCTGTATTTACATAATCCATTGTCCATCTTAGAAGTCCTGCATAATTCCTGTTATCCTCTAACTTATTATCCCTGAAAGTTTCTGGCGAACTGCGCCTGCAAAGTTCCCTTGCAATCATAGGGTAAGAAGCACCAGAAGGTACTCTTAAATTATCTTCAAGGATATACCACTGCCCGTCTTTCCCTTTTACAAGGTCAATCCCTGATATATGTGAATATATACCCTTTACTGGCATTACTCCCTCGCACTCTGCCATATAACCACTTGAAGCAAAAATAAAATCTTCTGGTATAACACCATCTTTTACAATCTGCTTTTTACTGTATATATCCTTCAGGAATAAATTAAGTGCCATAACACGTTGCTTTAATCCTTTTTCCAGAAGCATAAATTCCTTATGCCCTATAACCCTTGGTATTGAATCAAATGGAAATAGCTGCTCTTTAAATACATTATTCTTGTAAATCCCAAATTTCACGCCATAACGTGCCATCTGTTCATTTAATTTATCTGTATGTTTTAATAACCCTGGCTGTTTCATAGCTATTCCTCCTGTCCTGTTTTTATTTTCCTAAACAGCAAAAAGGCGTCCTGCATTGCAGAACGCCTTTGTCCATTAAGATAACGACAGTATACTCCTCTCTTTTATTTTTGTCAAGTTTTTTATAATCCCGGACACGTCCGTTTCATAAATTTTTAATCACTTCCAAAAGCCTGTTGTCATTTAACAGGCAGTCAAATATGCTGCTTTTATAAGCTTTTTTCCTGGGCTGTGATAAAATATGTTTTTTATGTGCCATTAATAGTGGAAAATTTCTTAACTCAGTATCAATCCGCATCTTGTCCCGTGTCTTGCCTCCACAAACAGGACATCTTATCCATACGTTACCTCCTGCAAATCAGCGTTCATAACTGTTTCTTTTTTTTGTTCTTGGCATATCCAGAAAGTTTGTCAACAGCAAGAGAAGCAGCAGGCTGAAAGTAAATATCCTTTCCTTTATTGCTCTCATACATAAAATCCTTTAACGGCTTACTGGTATATTTTGAAAAATCACCATATATAGCAAACCTCACACCATAGTTGATGAATTTCTGCAATATTTCTCCTGCCAGACAAGTACTCAAGACAAAGAAATCATTTACAATAGCTTCCTTGTTTATGGCAATATTTGTACAGCCCGTTTCGTATTTTACTGTCATAATCAAGTCTAAAGCTGACTGGACATCTGTAATCAGTAGTTCATCACTGCTCACAACTGCAACCTCTGTATTATTTTTCTTTATAACCTCTGTTTTCATTTCTACCTCCATCAGTTTTGAATCATTTTAACAACGGCTTCCGGCTGCCACTTATTCCCCTTGTATCTCAGAACCACAATAGCACTTGCCACGCACCATCCCAGACAAGAAGCAATAGTAATTGAGAGAAGTCCTAATTTTCCTATATGAAACACTAAAAAGAGGACAGAAACACAAAAAGTTCAATGCGTACAGCCTTCTTTTTATAATTTATGGCAATTTTCAAAATATGGGTGGCAAAACCACTATATTACTAATTATAAACCTCGGTAAATCCTTATTTTATATGGGTTAGTTTGCAAATTGTTTCCACATTTCCATTTTGTGGAAACATGTCAACACAGCACACCCTCTCCACTTTATATCCATATTTCTTAAGTTCTGCGAGGTCTCTTGCCAGGCTTGTTGGCTTACAGGATATATAAACCATTCCTGGTGCTTTTATATCCCCGCCTATTTTTTTTAATGCTTTAGGGTTTATTCCTTCCCGTGGCGGGTCAAGTATTATAAAATCAGGTTTTTCTTTAATTTCATCAAGCACTTTTAATACATCACCTGCTATAAAATTACAGTTAAAAAGCCCGTTGTCTGCTGCATTCTGTTTTGCTGCCATAACTGCCTCTTCTACAATTTCAACTCCTGTTACTTTCCCTGCTACCGGTGCTATTATCTGTGCTATTGTGCCTGTGCCGCTGTACAGGTCAAAGACAACTCCTGCTGGTTTTCCAGTTATATAATTTCTTACGCAGTTATAGAGCACTTCTGAGCTTTTTGTATTTGTCTGGAAGAATGAGAATACGGAAATCCTGAACTTTAGTCCAAGTATTTCTTCTGTAATCCAGTCCTTTCCGTATATAATACGTGTTTCATCACTTTTTACTACATCTCCTAATCCATCATTAATAATATGGAGAAAGCCTGTAATAGTGCCTTCAAGTTCCAGATTTCCAAGTTCTTTGCCAAGCTGTCCTAAGCCAAGGCTTTCCTCCATGCCTGATGCTGTTACAAGTGCAATTAACATTTCCCCTGTTGAAGCAGCACGGCGCACAAGCAGATGCCGGAGTATTCCTGTATGTGTATTTTTATTATAATGTGGAATATTCCGGCTGGCGAAATGCCTGCGTATACAGTCTAAAACTTTTGTATAATCATTATTTACGATTTTACAGCCTGAAGCATTTATTATATCATGTATGCTGCCTTTTTTATGAAGCCCGAGCGAAAGCGGCCCTCCCTTATATTCATCACCAAATGAAAATTCCATTTTATTCCTGTATCCCCATTCACATGGGCTTGGAAATATACCGTCAAATATATAAGAGCCTTCTTCCAGTACAGTGCCTAACAATTTTAGCACCTGGTTTTTCTTTAATTCAAGTTGTGCCTGGTATGGAAGTGTCTGGTAAGTGCAGCCGCCACATATACCAAAATGGCTGCATGCAGGTTTACTGGTTTCTTCTGGTGAATTTTTAAGCACTTCAAGAAGGCGTCCTTTGCATTTGCCAGCACGTGCCTTCTGTAAGACATACCTTACCGTCTGTCCCTGCAATGCACCCTTAACCATAACTTTATATTCATTTTCATTGCCATCTTTATCTGTTTCTTTTGTTAAAACTGTTGCCTTGTCTGGAAAATCCACTTCTATGGCAATTCCTTCATATATCTGTCCTTTTTTCATAATTATACCCCTTCTTTCTCAATTTTGAATGCTTTTCCCAAAATTGAGAAAGCATTAATAAATAGTTTGAAAGGAACTTTCAAACTTTGCACCAGGCCTTAAATGAAAATGCCTGTATTTTCATTTTTCCTTTCCTGTCTTATTTTATTTTTTCTTACACCCTTATAAATCCAGGGGCATTTCTCCGTATATGCCCCTGTTTATATTTTATTAATTAATAGTTACAACATTTCCAAGTACAGCCAGTTTGCTTGCAAATTCACTTATGCCTGCAAGTGCATTCCCTACTTCTGGCTGGTTTAAATTACCTTCCACATCTACAAAAAACCTGTATTCCCAGTTTCTGTTTTCTATTGGCCTTGATTCGATTTTTGTAAGGTTTAAACCATTATAATAGAAATTTGAAAGCATGTTATAAAGTGCGCCTGCCTGGTGTTTTATTTCAAAAGAAAGGCTTATTTTATTGGCATTTGATAAAAATATCTTCTGGTTTGAAATTATTATAAAACGTGTATAATTCATGCTTTCATGGTTTACACGTTCTTTTATTATATCAAGCCCGAAAATACCTGCTGCACGTGTGCTTGCTATTGCCGCCTGTGTTTTGTCTGCATCTGTGGCAACTTTTTTTGCGGCGGCTGATGTGCTTGCATATGTTTTTGTTGAAATTCCTGTATGTTCTTCAAAAAATTTTGAGCACTGCATAAGCCCCTGCGGGTGCGAATAAACTGTTTTTATATCATCCAGTTTTGCGCCCTTAACCCCCATAAGTGCCTGTTCAACTTTTACAACATGTTCTGCAACTATTGTTACATCATAATCAAGAAGCAGGTCATAAATATCCGTAATGCCGCCTGTTGATGTATTTTCAATAGGCAGTACGCCAAATTTTGCTTCACCATTGGCAACAGTTTCCATTACTTCTTTAAATGTATTTTTATTTATTGCTGTTATATCCTTTCCAAACACTTCTTCCATTGCCTGTTCTGTATATGCACCATGTTCACCAAAACACACAATCCTTGTATCAGAATCAACGTCAAATGAATCTTTCTGGCAAAAAACCTGTTTTAATTCATTTTCAGTTCCAAGCACCCCGTACTGGTATTTGCGGCTTATAGACATAATCTGCCTGAATAAATCTTCTATTCCTGCTTTATTAAATTCATTATCTGATAGTTCCCTTAGTATTTTTAACTTTTCTTCCTCACGTGCAGGGTCAAATACTTTTTTGCCTGTACTTCTTTTATAGGCGGCAACATCTGTAGCAACCTTCATTCTTTCTTCAAATAACCCTGCAATCTGTCTGTCTATCTTATCAATTTTATCTCTGCTTTCTTTTAAATCAACAACCATTTTACCACCATTTCCATAATTAATTTATCTGTATAGTTTCCCATAAAAAAACTGTTCCTGGAATGAAATATCCCCTAAGATTTTTTCATCAGGAATATCATTCCCGCCAAGTGATATAATCCACTTATCTTCCACATCATTAAACCGGTGGAATACGGCAATTACTTTGCCTTCAAATTTATCTAATGGCTGGCCTGTGCCAAAGACATAGGCGTCCTGTTCTTCCCCGTCACCAGCCATAACCCCTTCCACATGCCCGTAGTTAACAGGATAAACCATTTCTGGATACGCTGGGTGGACAGAGCCCGCCTGCCTGTCAATTTTTCCTGTAACTGTACTGCCAATAATTCCGCTGTAATCCGGTGTATATGTATTATCTGTAAAACATTCATTAAATGCACAGAAAAAATAATCTAATGTATCTACAAATTCCCCTTTGTCATACATCTGTTTAATTTCTTCTGGTGATGCCCATTTACATTCTGCCACTTCAGCAGTAGTTGCATTTTCAAGGGAAAGCCTGCCATTATATTTAAAAAGCCATACATCCATTATATCATTATGGTTCTTCCCACGTATTTTACTAAATAGCAGCTTTCCATTTTCTTTCTGCAAATCAATTCCAACTTCTTCTTTAGTTTCCCTTATTGCACCTTCAAGGCTGTCCTCACCTTTTATAACAGAGCCGCCTGCGCTTTCCCACATAAGCGGGTGTGACGGGCGGTCTGCTGCCCTTTTTGATATTAAAAACTGCCCCTTATTATTTTTTATCCATACATGTACTACCAGATGGTAAAAACCATCTGGCACTTCTTTCCCGCGTATATGTTCCCTGCCTGTTTTTTCCCTGTATTTTGTGTATAAATCCCACTTCTCCATTTAAACTTCCTTCTAAAAACTTTAAGCATCTTTAAGAAATGCCACATAACATTTCTTTGTTTCATAAATATCTGCCTTGCTTGTAATTTCCCAAGGTGCATGCATATTTAAAACCGCAACACCGCAGTCAATTACTTCCATGCCATAAAGTGAAAGTATATATGCAATAGTGCCGCCTCCGCCAATATCAACTTTTCCAAGTTCCGCCATCTGGTAATTTACATTATTATCTTCCATAATTTTACGGAGTGTTGCAAGATATTCAGCATTAGCATCATTAGAGCCTGATTTTCCACGGCTTCCCGTAAACTTACAGAATACCACGCCTTTTCCACAGTATGAAGAATTTTTCTTTTCAAATGCATCTGCAAATAATGGGTCATATGCAGCATTTACATCTGAAGAAAGCATCCTGCTGTTTTTAAGGCAGCGTTTTAACTTTAATTCTGAATAAGTGCCCTCAAGGTTTATAAGTTCAGCCACAGTATTTTCAAAGAAATGTGACTGCATGCCAGTTGCGCCGACACTCCCTATCTCTTCTTTATCTACAAGCAGGCAGCAGGAAGTCTTATCCACATTTTCCATTTCAAGCATTGCCACAAGTGAAGTGTAAGCACATACCCTGTCATCTTGTCCATAAGAAATAACCATGCTTCTGTCAAGCCCGAGTTCACGTGCACGCCCTGCTGGCACAATTTCAAGTTCAGCAGACATAAAATCTTCTTCATCTATACCATAAGAATCCTTAAGGATTTTAATTACATTTTCTTTTACTGCGTCTTTTTCCTCATCATTTAACGGAATACTTCCAATAAGCAGGTCAAGCTTCTCACCCTCTATAACTTTGGCAGCTTTCTTGTCCATCTGCTCACCTGCAAGATGTATAAGAAGGTCTGTAATACAGAATACAGGGTCATTTTCATTCTCACCTATACATATTTCTGTTTTGCTTCCATCCTTTTTAACCACCACACCATGTATTGCAAGCGGTATAGTTACCCACTGGTATTTCTTAATGCCACCATAATAATGTGTATCAAAATATGCAAGCCCGCCATCTTCATATAATGGGTTCTGCTTTATATCTATACGCGGGGAATCAATATGTGCACCAAGTATATTTAAACCATCTTCTAAAGGCTTTTTGCCTATATTAAATAAAATTACTGATTTACACATACATGAAGCATATATTTTATCACCTGTCTTAAGAGGTCTTCCAGCAGCCACTGCCTCTTCAATGGAAATATAACCCTTTTCCTTTGCAAGCTCTGTTATTTTGCTGGCACATTCCCTTTCAGTCTTACAGTCTGATAAAAAATCCTGGTAAGCACCACAAAGTGTTTCAAGTTCTTTTAAATCTGTTTCATTATAATCTTTCCAAGCAATTTTTCTTTCCATAATATCTCTTATCCTCCATTCTATAAAACCATTTATTCCGATTATACACCAGCAAGCTTACAATGTCTAATACTAATTTCCACTATTATATTTTCCAGTTTAACCATTTTAGCAAAACACAATACTGCAATGCCAGATGAAGTTAAAAAAATCCATTGACAGGCATATTCTGAAAATATATGCATCTTAAAAACCTTTCTGATTATATTTTCTATCCAGACTTTACAGGACCTGGCAGGGATGTTTCTATTGTGGAAATTGCAGATAAAATTATTGCAGACAGGAAATTATAATCTGTGCAGGAATAAATATTATACAAAATAAAATATAATAACAGCAAGTACAGCTGCTATAAATGCCTGCCTTAATTTAGCAAATACATATTTCCTGGTTGAAAGCCCTGTTCCTATAATAACACCTGAAGTCTGTGCCACACTTGACATTCCGCCAAATGCACAAAATGCACTTGCAAGTACGCATTTAGCATATAAAGGGATACCTGCACCTGCAAGCACTTCACCACCTGTTGTTATTTCAATAATCCCTGCACCTGCAAGCTGGGCTATTTGGTTTGTTGCCACTATGTTTTGCAGAAGTTCTGTAATAATTGAAAATAATATTATATACCCTCCTACTTTTACAAGGGTAATTGCTGAACTTAATATACTTTCATCAAGGGCTTCCATTAATGGATAATTCTTTTTTACATTGCCGCCACTGCTTTCACATACCTCTTCTGCATGACGGCCGGGTTCAAAAAATGAATTAATAAATGCAGACAAGTATATTATTAAAAGCATAAGCGCCGGCCTGCCAAGTCCTAAACATTTTACACCTATATATTCAATCATAAACATAGGGCTTGCATTATTGCAGAAACTTATTATATATTGTGCTTCACTTTGTGAAAAAGCACCTGTCTTATACATGTCTGCAACTGTTTTTGCACCAAGCGGGTAGCCGGAAAGCATTCCTACCACAGCAGGGTAACACCCGTTTCTTGACAGCCCGAAAACTTTATGGAATACCGGATAAAACATATTACTTATAAAGCTTGTAACATTTAACTTTATAAGCATTGTGGAAATAATCATAAAAGGGCATAATGACGGGATTATAATATTGAACCAGAGTAAAAGCCCGTTTTCTGCCCCGTTGCCTGTAATATCAGGAAATATTACAAAAAGCATCACAAGCAAAGCTAAAATGGCAATAAAAAACTTTCTCCTCATAAAAATATTTAAAACCTTATAATAAAGCTTTACTTTATGCTATGACAGAGCTTAGTGCATTATTCATAATAATTCCTATGCCATAGAAAGGAATGATATTTAATGCACGGAAATCCAGTTCTGCTATATTTTTGTGCTGGTAAATAATGGATTTTCTTAGCTTACCAGAATTTTTTCTTTTTAAAATAATAAAGGCTGGCAATTACTATTAATATACTTGCCCCTATTATAACAGGATATGAATATTTGTATCCTATCTCTGGCATATGTTCAAAATTCATGCCATACCAGCCTGCTATTAATGTAAGCGGAAGGAATATTGTGGTAACAATAGTAAGCATTTTCATAACATCATTTTGTTTTATTTCAATTTCAGACTGGTATACATCCTGTACCTGCATGGCATACTCCCTTAACATCTGTGTTTCATCTGCAAGCTGTTCTGCTTTGTTTTTATACATATCAAAGGCTTTTATTTCATCTTCATTAAAAAAACTGTTTTCATTTGCAGATAATTCTTCCATTACCACTTTTAACTGTATATAATAATGATAGAAACGTGATATAAGTTTCTTTAAATAAAGCATACGGCAGCCAAATTTCTCTGACCTGCCGCCAAGCACATCCTCTTCAATTACTGCAATGTCCCTTTCCATTTTCTCTAAAAATAAAAGGTCTTCATTAACAAATAATAATAAAAAATCATATAAAAAACGCCCTGTGCTGCAATTCCTGCCTAAAGGTCCTGTTGCCAGTTTCTGCACAGCTTTTTTTGCTTCACCATCATCATCAAGTATAATTAACCTTCCGTTTGTTATATATATTGCAAATGTTATATCCCTGCCGCCTTTTGTTTTAGAAGGCACTTTAAATGTTCCAGATATATAATCCATATGGGATTCAATTTTACAAGAATGTATTCTTTCAGCTTTATGCCATATACCTGCCTTTTCACGTATACCATGGTTTTCATTCCATTCAGGAAATCCCAGTACACATATCCCGTTCTTGCTGTCCCAGAAATTCTTCTCCTCAATCTTTTGTATCCCGCTGCCAGTGATAATATAGTACACTTCTGTACCCCTTTCACGTAAATCTTGTTCTTTATACTGCTCTATAGTATCTCCTAAGTAAATATATGTTATGTATCCTGTGTATCTGCTGTTATCCCTGTTTTATTATATTAAAACGGCTTTCAAGAAGCACCCAGTTTGCAAGGAACAGCCTCATTATCTGCCAATAACCCATGCCACGCAGTCCAAATTCTTCAAATAGTGAGAACTTTGCATTCATGCTTCTTACATCCTCAAACCATACTTCATGCCTTATGCCATCTTCTGAAGTATAGTTAAAATAAGGAGTCTGTGCAATTTCATCAAATTGTATCTGTGCACCATTGGCAGCAGCAATTTGTACAGCCTGTATATTTCCAATAGTAGTTGCTGCGGTTTCACCCTGTACATATGGCAAAGGCCAGTCATACCCATAATTCGGTATCCCAAGGTCTATTTTATTGCGTGGTATCTGTGTAACTGCATACTCAACAACCCTTCTCACCATATTAATAGGTGCAACTGCCATAGGCTCACTATATTTATACCCCCATTCATATGTCATAAGCAGACAGCTGTTAGCTGCTGCCCCAAGCCCGGCATAATCTTTTCCTTCGTATAAAAGCCCTTTCTGGTCTGATGAAGTCTTTGGGGCAAGTGCCACTGACACCCAGTAACCATAAACATTAAGTTCCCTTGTAAGCCTTGCAACAAATGAAGTGAATAAATCCCTGTCTTCTGCTTTTATATACTCAAAATCAACATCCACACCCCTGAAGTTCTTTGCAGCAAGCATATCAAAAAGGCCGCGTATAAGGTTTTCCTGTGCACTTTCACTGCTTACAAGTGCAGAAATAAGGTTATTATTAAACCTTCCCTCACTATCCATTGGTGTAAGGGTAAGCATTGGTGCTGTGCCAAACTCCAGTGCCGCATTTATCATTCTGGTATCGTCTGTTGCAGGCGGTATCAATTCCCCTGTGGCCGTAAATCCATAGGAAAAAACTGATAAGTCTGTAAGATAAGGAAGTGTTGTCTGGAGTGTTTTTGAATTAATATACGGATAAGCATAACCATTTACATTAACTTCCCTTTTATACGGTGGTAAAGTATCTTGTACAGGTATAAGAAGCGCCTGCCCTATTACAAGGGGATAAGGATATGAAATCTGGTTTACAAATGCTATTTCTGTAGCGGGGATTCCAAATATACTTGAAATCCCATCAATTGTATCACCTTGTTTTACTACATATATTTCCAAAATAAACCTCCATATTTTAAACATTCTATATTATTATATTATGATTAAATATAAAGACCGTTCCTTAAATACATATATCTGCTTTATTTGACGGCGGCAGGCAGGCATGGTTTTTACAGACATAATAAGTTGTTTTATTATTTAAAAGGAAGTGCTCCCCATCCTCCTTTATAACCTGTATGTCTGCAAGAAATGGCATATCTTCCATTATATCTATATCCCCAGGTTTTTTATTCTTTTCTATAACAACTGTAATATGCACTGGCGGGTTTTCATACAGCATTTTTGCAATTAAAAACATACTATAACCTGCCGGGTAATCCTGTGCTTTTGTTTCCATAAAAGAAAACTGTTTTTCTGCAAGTCCTTTGTAAATCCCCTTCTGCGTAAGGTTGTAAAGCCTTGCCAAATTATATGACATGGCAGAATTTCCGCCAGGCATTGCCCCGTCATATGTTTCTTTAGGATTTATAAATAATTCATTATCTAAAGGTTCACTAAGAAAATACCCGCCATTTTCATTATCAGCAAACCTATTTACCGCTTCATTACAGAAATGTTCTGCTTTATCCAGATAACTTTTATCAAGTGTTGAATTATAAATTTCAATTAAAGCAGCAGCATAAAAAGCGTAGTCATTTAGAAACCCTCTGCCAGAATATTTGCCATTACGGCAGCTTGTATAAAGCCCTTTCCCGCTACACAGGTTTTCTTTAATAAAAATATCCGCCTTCAACGCTGCCTCTAGATATTTCTTCTCCCCCGAAACCCTGTAAAGCATTGCAAACGCTGCTATCATCATGGCATTCCAGGAAACAAGGTGCTTGTCATCCAGATGCAGTTTTGTACGTTTCTTCCTGTAATTATATAATTTCTTTATTTCTTCATTAAAATTATTATTAATAACCCCGCTTTTTAAAAGGTTAGGAATATTTGTCCCCTCAAAATTTCCGCCAGAAGTAATATCAAAAATCCTGGCAAATTCCTCTCCCTTTCCATGTCCCAGAACCTCTATAATTTCATCAAAAGACCAGGTATAAAACTTTCCTTCCATGCCTTCACTGTCCGCATCCTGCGCACTATAAAAACCACCACCGGGAGAAACCATTTCCCTTAAAATATAATCTGCTGTCTTTATTGCAGTATCAAGAAATATTTCCTTATCTGGGAAATTATCTTCAAAACTGTACGCTGCCAGGTACGCTATAATTAGCATTGCATTGTCATAAAGCATCTTTTCAAAATGTGGCACAAGGAAATACTGGTCAGTGGAATACCTCGAAAAACCATAGCCTATATGGTCAAAAATACCACCCCTGCGCATCTGCATTAAAGTTTTTGAAGCCATTTCAAAAGCTTTTTTACTATTATTCTGTTTTGCATAAAGAATAAGAAACAAAATATTGTGTGCTGATGGGAACTTTGGTGCTGTTCCAAAACCGCCAGCCACACTATCAAATGTCCCTGCAAATATATTAAAAGCCCTGTTATAAAGCTTGTCCCCTTCTCCTGTGTAACCTGGATTCTTGCTGCCCTGTTCCTGCCTTTTAAGCTGTAAAACCACCTGCCCTGCGGATTTAAGAAGACTGTCCCTGTTACTTTTCCACTGTTCATTTACAGTATTTAGAAGGCTGTTAAAACCAGGCATGCCATAACGTGGATAAGGCGGAAAATATGTGCCTGCAAAAAACGGTTTTTTATCCCATGTCATAAATATGCTCATTGGCCAGCCACCGCTTCCTGTAAACGCCTGGCATACTGACATATATACATTATCAATATCTGGCCGTTCTTCCCTGTCAACTTTTATTGCAATAAAACTATCATTTAAAATACCCGCCGTTACAGCATTTTCAAAACTCTCATGTGCCATAACATGGCACCAGTGGCATGTACTATAACCAATACTTAAAAAAACTGGTTTGTCCTCTTTCCTTGCCCTTTCAAAAGCCTCACTACACCATGGATACCAGTCCACGGGGTTACTGGCATGTTGTAAAAGATAAGGGCTTGTTTCATTTATAAGATGGCTGCCCATATGGATAATACCTTCCTTTTTCTTATTTACTGGATTACATTTTCCAGATAAAAATAGTATACCCATAAAACATACCTGGTATGTAATTTATATTTTTTCCTTCTCCAGATAAAAACGCTTCTTCTTCTTATTAAACACTACCACAAAACTGCCGCCGCCATTAACCCTCTGCTCAGCATAATAAGCACGGATATCATTTATATCCCTTTGTATTGTTTTCTCTGACACGCCAGACCTTACAGCCTCCTCATACTTACTTATCCCGTCCCCGTTCCTTAAACAGTCATAAATCCTTAAAATACGCAAATTTTTACATTCCCTTTTAACCGCAAAAATATGTTTTGGTTTCTTATAATTGTTTATTAATGATATTTCCATTAAAAACTCCCCTTTCATTTACTGTATATTTAATAGCTAATGAAAGGATATTAACACAAACCTGAAAAAAGTTTGTAAAAATCATTTATTCTTTCTTCTGCTTCTTCATAATAATTAATGCAGCTGCTACAATAACTACAGCCATTACAGCTGCCATAACCCATTTTAAAGACTGTCCTTCCACTTCCTGTACTGTTTCTCCTGATTTATCTGCTGTATTTATATTATTATCTGCCACATTATTAATTCCAATGCCATTATATACAATTGCAAGGCATGTATTAGTATCTGAAGATATGCTGTATGCACTTTTTTCTTTCTTTACTTCAAGTTCCTCAAGCCCGTTTTCTTCTGTAAAAGCATAAACTGATTTTATTTCCTCTCCTTTTACAGCAGGTATATAAAGCCTGTGTTCCCCTTCTGGTTTACCTGTATTTATAATTACAGCTACTTTAAGGAAAGTACCTGCCGCCATATCCAGGGATTCTTTTATATGCTGGTATAAAGGGTCATCAGTTTCTATCCCGGTTATAGTTAATAAAGGGGGTTCATTTGTCCATGAATCTCCATAGTCTGCCATTGAATAAATACCTGTATCTGCATCTATAACAGCAATATTCCCAGTATTGGAAGCCTGCCCTGGCATTGCATTTCCAAGTGCATCAAGCCCGCAGCCATATCCGCCAGCCAATGCATCTATACCATCAACCTGCAGCATTACACCAAGGGAACGGAGTGCTATAATCTGCTTTAAATTTGGCAGGGCAAATTCTACATCATCTGGCTGTGCTGCCCCGTTAAGATAGTATACATTAGCTGCGAGTTTCTCCCCTGCTGCCTGCAAAAGTTCTTCCTCTATAGCAGAAATACAGGAACTAAACCAGCCGGATTTATATTGCCTGCCATCTGAAGTTTCACCGCCAAGGGCTGAGATTACAGAACAGTCCATCATATACTGGTGGTACTTTTCCATTAATGTGCTGTTCTGGTAAATTACCTGGAAAAAAGGGAAACCGCTGTAATCAGGTACAGGCTTTTTGCTGCCAGAATCTTCATATATACTAAATGCAATACTGTTATCCTTATACATAAGGTCTATATCCATATTTGCTGTGCTTTCTGATGTACTTGGGTAATAACAGCCAAAACACAAATCATAATCCCATGGAAGAAACATACTTTTGCCGTCTGTCCCTATATAAAGCCCCATATTGTGCTGTTCTACAAACATATTATCAATTTGTACAAGAAAACTATGTGTGGCAAAATACCTCAATGCCTCATCAACATCTATAACCTGTGAAAGAAGTTCCAGGTATTCTTCACTTTCCACATCAATTTTTTTGCCATCAAAATCCTTCCCTTTGCTTAACTGTGCCAGTTTTTTCTGCCATCCGAATGCTACTGGCAGCATCCCGGCAACGTCCTGCAATGTATCTGTATCATCTTCCCAGAAATATAAGTGTTCCTTCAACTTCCCTTTTGCCTGGTAATTTCCCTCTGCATCCTGCACCAGTACAGGGCTTAAATCAAATGTCCCGTCTTTTCTTATAAACTTATCCATGCTATTATCATATTCAAGCGTTGTATTTTCAGGCTTTGTAATATAATCACTTACATCACTGTCATTTTTCCCAAGATACTGCTCCATAATACTGCTGTCCAATGCTTCCACCATAAAATATACACCATAATACCCGCCATTAATATATAATTTTGCCAGGCCGTACTGTGGTGCTGGAACCCCCATTTCAGACATAAGCTTCATGGCAATATATTCCTTCATCATGGATTTATCAAAGAAAAAATTATTAAAACTTATTTTATTACAGCCATAAAAATTCTGCCTCTTGCTGTATCCATTCTTCTTTTTAACATATTTGCCAAAATTTATAGTAAAAGAAAACCTGTCGCTGCCAGCATTATCTGTAAAAGTATGGCTTAATGTATAATTTCCTTTTGTTTTAAGGCCAGTATAACCAATAGTTTTATCACCGATTGTAACACTATTTGTCATAACAGATGGTTTCTGTTCTGCATTCTGGAAAAGGTAATTTAAATTATCCTCATCAATATCAATTGATACAGTCTGAAGCCTGTCTTTAAGGAAATATCCATTATATATACCATCCTTTGCATCACCCTGCATAGATTCATCAATCTGGTAATCTGCTGGCGGTGTATCCTTTAACATATTTTCTTCAATTACCCTGTCTGTTGTCCCATGCTCCAGTGCTGCCGCCCGTCTTGCTTCCTGCCTGTTGCTGCAAATAAAAAATAACACCACAGGCAATACAATTATAATTTTCTTTGCTTTATTTTCCATACGCGCTCTCCTTTTATCTGGCTATATTACCAGAAACACTTCACTTCATTTTCTTAAAAAGCTTCATTCCCTCCACAACAAAACTTCTTTGTACTGCTTTTTTAATAATTGCACTTCCTGCCACATTCCGTATGCTTTTATTACGGTGCATAAACCCTGCAAATGTCAGGACCCATAATACAGGCCATATAAAAATTACCTTTCCTGCTTTAGGGTAAGTTAACTTCATCTGGTGGTGGAATTCCCTTATAAAAGGCAATAAAATGCCTCTGCCACGCAATACCACCATACGGTCAGGGCTTGATTTGCCAAACTCCCCTGCTTCAAACACCTCCTTCATAAATTCTAATATACCAGCACTGTCCATACCATAGCCATCATTATTTTCCATATCAAGTATAAAAGAAACCTTATCCCTTTCCAGCCCAAGATAATATACACAGGCCTGTGACAATATCCTTGCAAAGCCATATGTACCACTTTCTTTTACAAGCCTTAAGAATTTGTCTTTATTCTTTTTAGTAATATCCCTGTTCCAAAATACAACCCAGTCACACATAAGCTTTAGCCCAAAACCTGAACGCAGGAAATGCTGTAACATATGCAGAAGCAAGTAAAAGGCATGGAATGGTTCACTTAACACTGGAAGTTTAATACCAAGGACGTCTTTTGTACAAGTATTTTTAAAAATCCCCTCCTTAACCTTTTCAAGATAATGATTTATCCTGTTACTGTCAAACGGCTCTACAAGCATACTGTGCAACTCCACATCTATCCCGTCAGGCGATATACATGCAATATGGTGGTGTGCATGCTGTTCCTCTTTTACATTAAACCCCGCCTTCCTTAACACCATACATGCCCTGCCAGCCTCCTGCCTGTTCTCAAAAAGAAGGTCAACATCACCTGACTTCCTTAACTCTGGCACAGGATACAATGCAGCTGTACTACTTCCTTTTAACAATATAACCTTAATGCCATTGCTTAAAATCAGGTTTACTACATACTTTGACAGAAAAAGAAGATGGTAACTCTGCTGTACTGTCTGTAATGATACACTTTCAAGAATACCTGTGCCCCTGCCTGCATTACTTAACACATCATATAAAAGAGGGAACACACTATGTTTTATTGCAGCCTTTACAGCATTATCCAGTTCATCATCTGTATAACCTTCCATGTCAAAGGGCTTTTCTAAAAGTGTACATTTTAACAGGCAGCATAATAACCTTTCATGCCTCTTCATCTTTCTTCCCCCTTTTAATTATTATACCAGCCTTCTCCTTTAGCACTTCCAGTTCCCATGTCCTGTGGTAAAAAACAGCAAATGCTGCATTTGGAAGAATAACACAGATTAAAGCCCTTATTATAAGGATAAAAACTGGTGTCCCTGTAACATGGCCACAAACCATATCAGCTACAGCCCACACTATACCTGTAAGTATAATATATACAATATATTTTATAAAAAACAGGGTGCACGGCTGCATTATATGGTATTTATATAAAATATAAGGTTCAATCCATACAGAAGCCAGGACCATACTTAAAAGAGTCCCCATAAAAACCCCAAGTGTGCCATAATATTTTACAAATATAAGAGAAAATATAATATTTAATAAAGCTTCCGCTACAGCCTTGTACCTGTCATAAAAAAACAGCCCTAACGAATCCCTGAATACCAGTACAGCCCTTCTTGTCCCGTTTATATAAAAATTTATACATAGAACCAGCACAATATCTTTGGTAAATAAATATTTACTGCCAAAACTGATTTCTATAAATGGTCCTGAAAGTTCATAAAGGCATATAGCCGCAAATCCATAAAGCCAGTTTCCTGTAAAAAATGCTGTTTCAAATATCTGTTTTATATGGTTTCTGTCTTCCGTTACCCCAAGATTGCCAACACTTGCCGTAATCCCTTGGAAAATCTGGTCAATCAGCTGCCTTATGGAACCAATTAGAAGATAATAGTTTGAATAAATCCCGGCACTCACCACACCTACAAATGAAGATATCAACAAATTATCTGTATTATTTACAACTACATTGCCTGCCTTATGCATAAGCATTGCCTTTATATTCCTGTAAATACTGCGCTTCTCACTCTCTGGCAGCTTCTCCTTTACTTTATCTTTAAGATATGGGAACATCCTGTCTGCCTTTGCTGAAATAAAAATATTTCCAAGTATTGTACACACAATATGTACCACAAGAAATAATATAAAATTCCTGGCAGTTATTAAAACTATTATCTGGCATACATTCTGTATTAATAAAAACACTGTCTGGTAAACCAGTACAATATAACCCATCTGGTGTGCGTCAATTAATGTACGCTTATAAACCAGCAGATACGACAATACAGAATTTGCAAGATACAGCATATATATAAATTCCAGATGCCCTACATCAGGCTTGTTCTTCATAATTACATCCAGGAATGGTATAATTAATATACCACAAACTGCCACACATGCAGCTGTTATACGGTAAAACCATTTAAATAACTGCATTAAAGCCTGTTGTTTTGCAATATCATTATCTGCAACAGGTTTATAAAGCGCATAAGTAATTGCAGCACCAGCACCAAGTTCCGTAAGTGATAAAATATTTAATATATCATTAAAAAGCCCATTTATCCCGACATAGCTTTCATTAAGCATATGTGTAAATACAACTCTTGTTACAAAACCCGCAATAATGGCTACAATCCTTGCAAAAAGCGCTACACTTGTATTTATTGCTGAATAACCTGTCCTGCTTCTCTCTTCCAATTTAAATCCTCTCCTATCCAGTCCCGCCATAGCATATATAAATTATTATAATTTCTTTATACATTTAATTCATAAGAAGATTTAGCAGGAAATATTTCATTAAAACATGTTACCAGTTCCCGTTGGATTTTATTAAAATCTATGGCAGTATTAGCATCATTTATACAAAGCATTTTACAGGATTTCTTTCTTAATGCACTATAAAGCCTGCTGTTATTATCTGAAAGTTCAAAATACCTGCAATACCTTCTGACATTGGCAGGCTTGAAATTTCCTGAAAGCTTCTGCCACTCACGTATAAAATACTGGCTTACATCGCCTTTATCCCGGAACTTATGCATACATGTTTCCCTTAAAAAATCCCCCTCTTTACGCCATGCCGTTTCAAATGTACTTTTAAGGAAAGGCGAAGGCCCATGCACCGTATAAAAGCCTGTAAATCTTGGAAATGCCAGTTCAAGCATATTATAGCAAAAGTACATTAAAGGATATCCTATATGGAAATAACTGCCTGGCTGTTTCTTTATATTGCTGGTTTTATCAAAATGCTTCGCTAAAAGCATTGAATTATTTAAATAAATATATGGCATAACAACATTGTCTGTATTGGCAACAACAGGTTGTAATGCAAGCATATCCTTGGGAAGCCCTTTTACAAAAAAATCTTCCTGCCTGGTATTATTAATTATAAAAAAATCATCATTAAAATAAACAAACTGTTCCGACAGTCCCTTTATCCTGTGGAAATTAAGTTCAATAGTGTGTGAATTAAAAGTTGGCAGAAATTCCTTTGGTATATAGCTTTTATGTTCTGTAACCTCAAGCTTTGGGTTTTTAGTATCAAGCCATTCCGGCAGATGCCCGCATGTTACAAAAAATATTTTATGTACCCAGGGTGCATACTTTTCTACACCCCTGAACCAGTACCTTAAAATATCCCAGTCCCTGTAACGTTCCTCCCTGTCATCCCCCGCTGCTTCCCCAGAATACTGTGCCCTTTCCATTCTCCATTCTTTATCTGTGCCATCTACCCATGTTAATACAAAATCTATCTCTGGCATAATTACCTCCAGTTTTTATTATTTCCAGATACATTTATAGAATTTCTGGATATAAAATGTTATAATAGTTTCCAGTTGTCTATTAGAAGCACATTTGGAATTGCCAGCCCATTACCTATTTAAAAACGGAGGTTTTATGCATACCAAAAAATTATTTATATCACTTTTATTTATGGTAATAGCAGCACTGGCGGCATTTGCCTTCCACCACTACTTACGTTATCTTCCGCTGGATTATACGCATAACCAGTGTAATGTAACTTCCAGTGCACTTAACAACCCTTATTGTGGCTTTTACCAGATATATTCATACAAACTTTCTGATACCGCCCCTGATGGTAATATCCTTCCTGGCAATATACAGGAAATCCCTGACAGGCTTGCCATGGTACAGGTTAATTTATGTCTTTATAAAGATATTCCGTTAAGTGAAGCGGCGCTTTCCCAGCTTGACAGTATTCTTGCTGCATGGGCAGGGACTAATAAACAATTAATCCTGCGTTTTTTATATGACTGGAATGGTACTGCTTCACTTACAGAGCCTGCAGATATAAATATTATCCTTGGACATATGGAACAGACTGCTTCTGTCTATAATAAATATGAAAAGAGTATATATATCCTGCAAGGGCTTTATACTGGAAGTTATGGCGAGATGCATAGTTCTTTCTACCAGTCGGATAATGATATAACCCGGCTTGCAATGAAACTTTATGAAGTTTCTGCCCCATTGGTATTTCTTGCTGTACGTACTCCTGCACAGCTGCGCACTATAACGGAAGGTACAGGTGGTCTTGTGGCGGACAGGTCCGGGCTTTTTAATGATGGAATACTTTCTTCTGTATCAGATTCAGGTACTTATGCAGAAGGGGAACGTGAAAGTGAAATCAAGTTCCAGGACAGCCTGTGCCTTACAGTGCCTAATGGCGGTGAGGTTATAACAGACAACCCGCTTAATGACATTGGCAATGCAATAAAAGATTTGCGCAAAATGCATGTTTCATACCTTAATTCAATGTATGATTCTGCTGTACTGGATAAATGGAAATCTTCTTTATACTATGGTGATGATGTTTTTAATGGCTGTAATGGTTATGAATATATAGAAAACCACCTTGGTTTCCGGTATATAATAAATTCCAGTTCATTGGAATTTGAACCATATAGCGGTGAAACTGCCAGATTGTCCATTTATATTGAAAATACAGGGTTTGCACCATGTTATTATCCGCTGGATTATACTGTTACGTGCGTAAACCAGGAAACAAACCAGTCTTATACCATAATTCCTGTAAGTAAAACAGAAGATAATTTCCAGATAACGCTTGATGCCACGCTTGATGTACATAATATGGAACCAGGCATATATAAAATTTACCTGGATACAGCTGACAGCAAAACAGGTGAAATTATTAAATATGCTATAGATACGCCACTTGAAAAGGAAGGATACCTGGCTGGTACGCTTAATTATACAAGGAATTGATTTTACTGGAAGGTTCCAAGAAATACCTTTTCTGTACTTCCTTCATTATCAAATTGTATATGTTTTCTATCTTGTTTCCTTATAAGTTCCACATATAAACGGCTTCCTTTTTTTATGTTGCCAGTATGCTCAAAAACGGCTTCTGTCCTGCTTCCAGCTTTTAGCTTCCCTGCATCAAAGGGAAGCTCTTTTTTATATATATTTCCATCTGGTCCTTCAATAGCCAGTTTAAGCACTGTTTCATAGTAAATACATGAAAACCCGCTGTTTTCCATTATAATTTTTATACAGATGTTTCCAGCATTTCCATGTTTATAAAGTTTTATATCTTTTACTGTTATGCGGTAGCCAAGATGCATGCTTATATATGAATAAAGGTTTCCATAACCTTCCAGTGGCTGTTCTTTCCAGTAATCCAATATTTTTTTATCATGTATGCAGTTAAGGTAACTTATATTCATGTCCCTTAATAGTTTAATAGTTTCATCTGGTGATGGAAGGGCTTCCCCTGCTACTGCCTCTCCGCCGCATGGGATTTTTTCTGATGTTTTCTGTATAAACCCCAGCTCTTTTTCAAGGTCTGTAAATGTGCCAAGGTGTGTTGGTGATGCAAATATGGCATCATCAAATATGCCAATGTTTTCATTGTTACTTGTACTGCCCGTTACAATCCTTGCCTGTACAGGTGTCCTTAATGTTATTTTTACACTGTTTTCTGTTGCCTGCTTCCAATTTGCATAAAGTATTTTTAATTTGTCACCTGAAAGGAATTTTGATGTATGCATTTCGCCCCAGCTTCCAATAAAAAGCCCCTGGTATAAAAATATGCTGCCTGCATGTTCTTTTATAATGCCCCCAAGCTGCTGCATATGTATTGTTACCTGTGAAAAAAGTGATGGTTCTTTTGCCATTCCTTTTCCTTCTGTATCATACACAATGCGGAGAATTATTTCTTTGCCCTTTTCCTTGAATTTGCCAAGGATATAACTGAAAAACTCTAGTGCAGCACTGTCTATATTTTTACTGCTGTATGCACTGATATCAATTAAAACCAGGGCAAGTGTTTCATTATCATCATAATAAAGCCAGTCTGGTTCATTATAATCCATATTTTCAAGCCTGAATGTATAAATGCGGTACCATCCCCTGCCCGGATTTGCAAAGTCTTTCCCGCTTTCTTTTAGGACTGCTTTGTCAAACTTTATGTATTCCCTGTTTCCTTGTGCAAGTTTTTTTATAAAACTAAACATTATTGCTCAACGCTGTCCCATTTTAAAATTTTAATCCGGTATATTACTGCAAATATTGAAAATGACATCCTGAACATATAGAAAAATGGTTTAAACCCTGAGTGCATGCTTTCGCCGGTAAGCCTTGAATGCATTACTGCTGGTATTTCTTCAATATTAAAACCAAGCAGGAGCATCTGGATAATCATATTGGCGTCTGGATATTTATCGTCAAAATTCCTGTATTTGGAATAATGCAGCACAGCGCGCCGGCTTAGTCCCTGTAATCCTGTAGTCGGGTCAGAAATATATCTTCCTGTTGTCACTTTAATTGCCCTCCGGAACAGCCTGTATGCCATCTTTTTAGGTAAAGACACATCAAAACTGGTATTTTTATCTATAAACCGTGAACCAAGCACTATGTCAGGGCAGCAGCCATTGCTGTCTTTTTCTTTAAGTTTCTTATAAATTACAGGAATATTGCACACATCATGCTGGCCGTCGGCGTCCATCTGTATAACATATTTATACTCACGCCTTATAGCATATTTATATCCAAGCTGTAAGGCACTTCCATACCCAAGGTTAAAAACATGTGTAACAAGTGCATGGTTATGCTCCTTTACAATCCAGTTTGTATTGTCAGAAGAAGCATCATTCACAACAAGCAAATCAGCTATTTCCGCTATTTCAGGTGCTTCCAGCTGGTTTAGCACATTTTCAATGTTTCCAGCCTCATTATAAGCTGGCATTATAATAAGAAGTTCCTTCTGTTTAACCCTCTCCATAAAAACCCCCCATGCTGCCGCTATATGGCACAAGTTCCATAAGCATCTTAATTTCATTATCATAAGTAATTTTTTTTAGTTTTGCTTTTTCACCAAATTCCCTGCATTTTGCAGGGTTATCAATAAGTGATGCTATTGCTTTTTTTATACTAAGGGCATCAAGCTGGCACAGTATACCATCAATGCCATTTTCAACCTGCTCACGGTTGCCACTGCTGTCAGAGGCAACTACTGCGCATCCAAGTGTTTGTGCCTCCTGTATTGCAATGCTTTTACCTTCAAACCTTGTTGCATGTACATATATGCCGGCCTGTTTATAATAAGGGTATGGGTTATCTGCTGCCCCACACAGCACAAAATCCCCGTTAAGCCCTTTTTCTGCAATGAACTGCTTTAGTGCCTGTTTTTCTGGTCCGTCACCAAGCACATACCAGCGTACATTATATCCATCTTCTTTTAAAAGGCGCATTGCTTCAATAGCTACAGGATATGCTTTCTGGTATGTAAGCCTTCCAACTGTAAGAAGCCTGGTTCCGTTAAAATTATCATTAAATCCGCCTGGTTCTTCTGACAGCCGGATAATCTGTTCCTGGTTTACTATATTATGGAAAACTTTTGTTTTTTCTGCATATTCCGGGTAAATTTCCAGAAAACTTTTTTTAACTTCATCTGATATAGGAAAAATTGCATCAAACCTGCTGTAACACCCTTTATCAAGCTTTTTTGTATAACCAGCTTTTTTATAATCAATATGTATAAATGCTGCCTTTTTCTTTGCTTTTACATGGTCTGCCACATAATACGCAGAGCCTCCTTCAATATAAGCTGCTGCAAGGTCATATTCCTTGTTAAATATTGTGCCCCCGTCTGACAGTACACGCCACAGAAGTTTGTCTGGCAAGATATGGCATGATTTAACCATATTTGCAAGGTTTGAAATAATATATACAAAATTTTTAAATATTGCACCATGCCTGAAAGCCTGCCTGGCTATATTTTTATACATATATTTCCTGCCTTTGCCTGAAAGGACAGATAAATAACTGTATTTTTTATTTAAAAGGTTTACCCCCTGTGGAAGCTTTTTAGCAAGCTCGCCCTGCCCCATTAATACATATAAATCTATATTATACTGGTTTCCTGCCAGTATACGCAGCAGTCCAAGAAGTGCAGTTTCTGCACCAGCCCTTCCTAATGTATTAATTACAAATAAAAGGTTTTTCTTCACTTTCTGGTTTCCTCTCCATATGGCACAATGCCAGTTTCATGTATAACCCTTTCATTTTCCTGGTTAAGAAGTGATACCTGCATTGCAAGTTCCCTGTTCTTCATAATCAGCACTGATACAGCTGTACACAGTGAAAATATTATTAATAAAAGAAAACAAAAGCATATCATTATTAATACCATTACTACATTGGTATCCTGGTTACGGAAATGCAGGATTATTCCCATTATTATAAGGAATATTGAAAAGCCTCCTACCGAAAGCCCGATTTCATCAGTTAATTTCTGGCGTACATATGCGTTGATATCAAGCATTAAAAGCACAACGCCTATTAAAATACACGATATTTTTAAAACATACATGTTTAACCCTCATTCCTGTATTGTCCTTTTGTAAACAAGCCCGTCTGGCTTTGCACCTTTTCCATGAGGGAATAATGTCCCATTACAGAAGATATGTTCATCCATATGTTTTTCTACCCACCTAAGCCTGTAATAAGCAACTGTAAATCCACAGAAACTTCCTGCTGCCATGCCTGCACCATACCATAAGTCTTTGTAATCCATTGAGATTAATGAGCCTGCAAATGAAACTATGCAAAATATTACAGTTGTCATTACTGCGCCTGTAAGGTCATTATAATAGTACAAGAATATTACTTCTGCATATAAAAGGAAAAGTACAAAATATCCTGCGGCAAGACATGGGTATATCTGCATTACAAGCCCTGAAAAACCATAACGTGGCAGCAGTATTACAAATAATATAAATACTATTACTGATATAATAAACTGTATTCTTACAAGGTTAAGAAGTTCTGCTGAAAGCTGCCGGAACATCCTGTTCTTGGTGTTTTTTATATCTGCCCACCTTCCGCCAATAACTGCTTCTGAGTATGCTTTGTACCTTTCATGGAAGTGCATCTCTACACGTGCAATGAAAATTATTGTAGCAGAAATATTTGTAAACATTGCAAGGCATGTGGCAAGGTCATATGGCGGTGCATATACAAATGAATGTGCAACTTCCATTCTTAAGCTGCTTGTCCAGAATACGAAATTGTGCAGGTAAAGCCCAAGGGTATATAAGAAATTTGCCACAACAAGTTTCCAGTATTTTTTAAAGTATGACAGCACCTTTTTATACCTGTTGCTGTTCTTTTTAAAGTAATGCTTTACAGTAGCCATTTCAAGGCTTGCAGTAAGGAAAAAACCGCATGCCAGTGAAAGAAGCATGCTATATACAATTTCCCTGCCAAATACTTTTACAAATAAAAGTGATAAAAGGAATGCAAATACCATTCCCAGAAGGAAGTAAAATGATATCCTTGAATAATCCTTGCATATTGACAGGTAAAGCATTGAATAAAATACAAGCACCAGTGAAATATAAGCACAAAACCCTGTAAATACAAATAATATATTAACATGTCCAATGGCATATTCCCATATGCAGAATGGTATCCCTATAATACAGCTTAAAATTATATTTAAAACAAGCCCTACGTAAAAACATGGCAGTATGTCACCGTACTGTTCATCATAAATTATATCCGACATATATCTTGAAAGCACAGCATTAAAGGGCGATGCTGAAAGCAGCGAAAATATAAATATATATAAAAGTGTTCCTGAAAAAAGGCCTCTCCTTGCATAACCTGTTGTATCATATCCAAGTACATAACCCATAAGCATTACATTGCCTATAACTACAAACATAGGGGCTATTGTAACCATTGCACTGTAACCAAACCCAAGCAGGTTGGTTGCAATGGTTTCTTTTCCAAATATCCTGCTTAACCTGATACCTATACCAGCCATAGTAAGCCCTGCCTTTCTTATCTGCCAGTTTTATTAAAACTATTATAAATCTTCTGGTATGTTTCCCGCATATCCTCTACTTTATATTTTGCCATCATGCGTTTATAACCATTCTCACCGTATTCCTTACGTTTCGTCTTATGTTTTGCAAGATAGACGATTGCATCTTTAATCTCCTGCACATTCATAATATGTGTAAGTATGCCTGATGGCCCAATCCCGTCATCTTCACCATATATAAGCCCCCTGCAGTTGCCAACATCTGTAGCTATTGCCGGTTTTTTTGCTGCATACCCTTCAAGTATTGTAAGTGGCTGTCCTTCGCTTATGCTTGTAAGTATGGTCATATCCATTTTGCCAAGGTATTTTGTTACATCTATCTTGCCTGTAAATACTATATCAGGCACACCAAGGAGTTCTACAAGTTCAAAGCACTCTTTGGCATATTCTTCATCTTCATCAACAGGACCCATTATCCAGAGTTTAAGTTTTGGTACTTCCTCTTTTGCATATGCAAATGCACGTATAAGTGTTTTTACATCTTTAACCGGTGTAACCCTTAGTACCGCCCCTACATATATTTTGCCTGGTTCAATACCGTTGTCATCTTCACCGCTGTCCTGGTTACATTTATCAAACCTTCTCCAGTCAATCCCGTTAGGCGTAACCTGTATTTTCTCTTCAGGGCAGCCAAGTTCTACCTGTAATTCCTTTGCATGGCCGTAAAGGCTTGTAACCAGGTCTGCACGGTTATATGCAAGCATTGACATTTTTTTAAACTGCTCAATCCATATATTTTTATATATGCCTTCTACCCACTTTGCACGTATAAGTTCTTCTTCCCTTTCCCTTGTATATATGCCATGTTCAGAAACCAGCAGCCCGCACCCGTATTTTACCTTTGCCATGCTGCCAAGCACGCCTGAATAACCAGTAGCAACACAGTGGTAAAGGTCTGCTTCCGGAAGTTTTGTATCAAGCACCAGAAACAGTGGCAGGTATATTGAACGCATCGTCCATAAAAAATCTGAAAACACAATTTCAGGATACCTTAACTGGTAGCACTCCCTTACTGCCTGCAAGAAATCATTTCCCATAAGAAGGTTATTAAATGAACATTTTCTTCTTTCAAAAAATTTAAAAAGTTCTTCCCACATGACATTGCGGTTAAGCAGCAGGCTTCTTAAAGCTTCATATTCTGTATTACTTAATCTTTGTTTCTTTTTCCATCCAAATTTTTTGTTATTCCAGTCATAATCCTGCAAGTAAACCTCATGTACTTCTGTTACATTGCCTGGGAGTTCATATGTAAACTTTCCCCGTAAAGAGCGGTTTGAAACAACTGCAAGAATTACAAATTCATAATCAGGAAATGCCTGTACCATGCTGTGTATCCAGCTTGAAACCCCGCCTGTTACATAAGGGTAACATCCTTCTGCTACAATACATATCTTCATTGCTAATCCCCATAATAATATATTTCCTTGCTGTCTTTATCCTGCCACTTTATTTCAACATGACTTTCCGAAGCTTCTATAAGGTAAACACCTTTTTCCACTTCTTTAAATGTGCCGCCTTGGACAGATATGTCCTTCTGTCCGTTTGTTTTAAAAATAAACCATAATTTTTCTTCAAAATTTGATATATCAATATCCACACCGTTTTCTACTGGCTTTTTTGTAAAATCAGCAGATAAAAACCGTCTTATCCTCTGGCTGCTTTCTGAAACAACAGTTGCATCAAAGCTGTCAAATGCTTTCCAGTAAGTACCTATAATTGCTGTCATCTCTTTACTGTAATTTTCCCAGTAATCTTCTTCGCTTGTTGGATAAGAAACCCTTTTTAAATCTATAACAGTATTAGAATACCCCAGTGCGGTTTCAATGCTTTTTAACATAATATCATCAGTATATGTATGCCTTATCCCGTTTGATGTTCCGCCCTGCAATACCATATCATCATTTACATATGTGATAATTTCATCTGTTTTTCTTCTGCTTCCATATACAAATGTATTGATATCATATCCGCAGCCAACAGCAGCAAGCCCGTAAATACGTATTAAATTATTGGAATATGCCGCTTTAAACTCATAATCAAGTGCATTTCCTATCCAGAAATTCCTGTCATAATCAAGTTTGCTGTTTAATGACATGCTGTGGTTGCAGTCAAGTGAAATGCCTGCTTCTGAATACATTTCCTTTAAAAGTTTAAAATAAAACGGAACATATTCACCATAAGGCTCATCTTCATCTGTATAATCAAACTGCGGGGCCATCATAATGCTTAACCGGTTTCCTGATTTATTAGCCATTGATGCAATAACAGGCCACACAATATCCCTTAAAACCTGTTCAAGCGGCTGGCTGTAAAGCCTGTTTATTTCTTCGCTGTTCTCATTGGCAAATTCCGGGTAATTGGCAATTACAAGGTTTCTTGCATTAACGACAGGATAAATTTCATAATCAGAAATTTCTGACATTACCGCTGTCAGTATGCCCATTCCCTGCATATCGTGCAAATAATCCCCGTTTATGCAGAATACATGTGTATCTTTTATATTGTTACGCCATATAATTGCAGGAAGCTGTTCATTTTTAATTTTCTTATCTTCCACAAGCCCCATCATATATGTTTTAGTACCCTCACCTATAATATACCACGGCACAATAAAGTCTAAATCCTGCCTTTTCTCCTCTTCCTTTTTATCTGCTGGTTCATAAATTGCCTCACCGCCAAGTAAAAAGCCGCCGAAAAGATGCATCCCTGTTAATTTTACATTATTTGCAACAGTCCTTATCCCAAGGATTTTTTTAAGCCTTTCATTTTGTGTTATTAATTTCTTTTCTGGCATTCCTGCAAAAATTATATTTACTTTCTGTTCCAGTAAATCATCAATAGTGCCTATATCAGATGCTCCAAGCATGCTGCCATCAAGCACAAGTGCCTTTGGCGGGTTTGTAACCTTAATATGGCACTCATTTAGCGACTGGTAATGCAGCAGGTTTCTTTTACTGTATGTACACCACCATGCTACAATCTTGCCAGTACCCATTTTAACCGAATCACCAATATATATAATATACTCTTTGCCAGAGGACAGTATTTCACTGTCCTTTTTGCCTTCAGATGTATACATATCATCTTCATTAAACCCTGTAACAGTTGTTTCCACATATTCATTAGTCCCATATTCATTAAGTGCTTCCTTCATTACGCCAATAAACTGGAACATAAATAAAAGTATTAAAACCATTATTGTAATTGTAATATAATTCCTGCGGGATACCATATACTGCCCCTTTCTCATTAAATTTTACTACTGGCTGTACTCCCATTCCCTTGTATTGTACCAGTAATCTATTGAGAAATCATAAAGCCTGTATGGATTCTGTTCTACTACATAGCATACAAAATCTTTTGATTCATAATAAACTTTCATTTCTTTACCATACATCTTCTGGAATTCTTTAGCCCAGTAATACATCCTTGACATTACAATCCAGCGGTTTTTGCCTTGGTAAATGCCAAGCCCGCTAGAATATACAAGTGGGTTTGATGCCCCTTCTGAAGAGACATACTGCCCTATGTCCTCATATGTGGAAGCATATCCTATAGGTCTTTTTTCTATAAAAAAATATACTTTATTTGTAGGTATTGTCAGGTTATCCAGGTATTTATCCCCTTCCATTTTCCTTAAAAAAGTAATGGTTTCATAATGGTAGCCATACCCCTCAACCATCCTTAATTCATCATTAGCAGAGCATATGGTATATGTCCCGTTTTTATTTTCATTCATAATATTAGTAAGGCATGTAATTGCATCATTCGTTTCAAATGTTTCAAACGGGGTTACTTCTACAGGCTGCCTTACATAACCACCCTGTACAATTAATACCGCTGATGCCAACGAAACTGCCATTGAAGCACCATACAGGACTTTCTGGTTTTTAATCCAGCCAAAAGCAAGTACAATAAGTGCATCCGCTGCCATTCCAGCAGATACAGGAAGCATATAAGCAATATAAATACTTGTCCTTACCCTGTCCATTATTGCAGGTATGCCAATATCCTTAGAGCATAAAACTATAAAGAGTATTATTGTACAAACCCCTGCTGAAACTACCCTTGCTGCGTAATCTTTATCCTTTCTGGTAAATAATACAAGCCCCAGAAATATACATGCTGGTATTAATGACAGAATAAAATTTCTCTCTGTATCTGTTGCATTTGTTAAAACACATGCTTCCAGTTCATTTGTAAAATATACCGGAAGCATGCCAATTTTATTAAATACCCTTTTTACCAAGGAAGGGCTGTCTGCTGTGCCTGTAACCACCTGCTGTCCGTTTGTACCCGTGTTGCCCTGTACGCTGCCAGTTTCTTTATTGCTATTCTGGCTGTTCCCTGTATTTTGCTGTACCGTGGTATTGTTGCCTGTACCATTTTCCCTGCTTCCTAAAATTATCTCCATGCCCCAGCCAAGCGAACCCTGCAATGGCTTTCCCCCTGCAAATGCAAGTGCCATTGGAAGAACTGCTACAGTTATGCTTAAAATGCCTGCAAGCATTACATTTCCAAAATAACCCTTTTTAAAAAGCCTGAAACAATAACCTGCTGCAATCCCTATACAAAATATTCCAGCAATCATTGTATCATAAAAATGTATAGCAAGTGTCATTGAAAAACCAAGTGCAAAAAGCATCAGGTAAAGGTTGCTTTCTATATCCCGGATTTTATTAAACTTCCTTTTAACAGTACCTGTTTTTTTAAAAAACTGCTTTATAGAAGTAAAACATGTGGTACGGCTTTTGCTTTCTGGAACCTGGGCCCTGCTTTCTTCTGTATTATCATCCGCCATGCTGTCACCAGACAACAGCCTGCCCTCATTAATTTCATCAAGTACCTTTTCCCATGGACGTTCTTCTTCTGCCATTTTTATAGAAGAAGCTATATCCTCAAAAAGCTGGGAACTCTGTATATCTGGATTATCATTATAAAATTTATAAACTTCCTTTACTTCCTCACATAATTCAAGGCTGTCATTTATTGCCTTGCCATCAATCCCTTCACTTTCCTCAAGAATCCAGCTGTCACCAGGATATTCCATGTTCTCATAACCCGCCACAGGGTCTTTCTTTTCAAATACCTCTATTTCAACAATTATCTTTCCTTTTATATCTTTATAATTATACTTTTTACGTACCTCATCACTGACATCACCTATATCCGCCATTGCAGGCTGTTGCAGCATGTTTTCCCTTTTCCTGGCTTCAAAAAACCTGTACATAAAATATATTGAAGGCAATATAAAAACCATTCCAAATTCTTGCGGAAGTGAACTAATATACCTGAAATAAGTTGTCCTGCTTAAAAGGTTAATACATATATAAATTGCGGTTGCTGTATACGGAATATACTTTGACTTACAACAGGCACGCAGGAACGCAAGCAGCACGAGATGTATAAATATTGTCTGTACCACCCCGAAAAGCCTTAAAAGTATATATGTCTTTATTCCAAATACTGTATGGATATAATATATTACACAGTGGAATCCAAAAGGATAAATCCCTGCCGCAAATATATTGTTTTTGTCCATTTCATTAATCCAGTAATTATGTACTGGTATATCAGATGCACTATAACCAAAAGAATTAACCATATTATTACCATACATCCACAAAAGCAGGCAGATTACTATAAATGTACAAATCCACTCTGTCCATGAATACCTGATGCTTTTAATCATTCTTTTAAACAGGGATTTAATAATACTGCCAAAATACCAGCGTACTCTTTTTGTTAAAAGCCTTATCCCCATAGTTCCCCTTAAAAGGCGCACTATAGCCCGTATTATATTTTGTATGCTGTTTAATGGCCTTATCCTGTAAACCCTCTTTATTGCAAGAAGAAAAACTGCCACCGTTCCAAGTATAAGGGTAAACCTGTTTGAAATATGCAGAAGCTGCGCTGCAAAAACAAGGTTTATTATATAAAAATTACCAAATGTAATATAAACCATAAACCTTACATAAAATGGTTCCATTTTAAACTTACGGTAAAAAACAAGCGCAGGAAGAATAATTGCCAGAAATACATAAATGCCAAGTACACCGGCAAACTGCATTATAGTTAATAACTGCATTGACACCTTTCCTGCACCTCCTTTTAAATATCATCCCTGTTAAATAACCTGGTATATCAGCTGAATATCCTTATAAGTTCCAGTGTTTCTTTATCAATTACTATATCCGACTGCCTGAGCCTGTTTAACACATCAAAGAATTTAGCTTTATCTCCTATTGTAAAATAAAGTTTCAACTGGCATGTATATGTTGACAGCTCATTTGGATAGAGCTGCCTGCTCCTGTCACACCATAATTCCATATCTTTATACCCTTTAATGCCTAAAAGCCTCAGGCATACCCACTCCATATATCCAGGTGTAAGCCTTTCAGGGTCTTTTATATATAAAAAGCCTGCCGCTTCTTCCATCATTTTTACAAATGTACGCTGTTCCATATCATGGAATACATCCTGTGAAAGTACACTGTTCATATATTCAATAAGTATACATGCATATTCTACAGATTGCCCATCCTCCTGCTCATCCTGTTTTATTGCATTATACAGTTCTTGTGATTTCTGCCTGAAATCATTTAACTCATCCCTCAAAACAGAAGCAGCATAGTGGGATGTTTCGGTGTCCCCGCTGTTTAATGCAAGTGCGATTGAAGCAAGCGAATTTTTTACATCACCACGCACTACATTCAAAACCAGCGTCCTTAAACTGTCTTTATCACTTACGGCAAGTGCTTCTTCAATAGGTGCAAGGTTTCCTTCCCTTTCAGCATCTGCCCTTTTATGCACCCTGACCCTGTCTTTTGAAAAAATTACATCAGCAAGGTCAGCACCCTGCCTGAATACAGTACGGTATATTATATAACCTGCAAAAAAAAACATTGGGCCCACAACCGGGCATATAAACATAACAACTGACTTAAGTATATATCCTGTCCTGTTATCCCTGCCTTCTTCCGCACATTTTTCATTATCCACATGTGTTATATTCCATATAAGGTAAACCAGTGATACAATTGTATTAACAAAGAGAACCAGAATAAAAGACAGTTCCATATATGTCATACTGCAATGTCCTCCTCAATCTGGCACGGAAAACCTTTTTCAATAAAACGTTTCCTTACAAATTCTGCATCACTGGTACTTGTATTAGAAAGCAGCGCATAAATTTTCCCGTCTTCAAGTTCGCCAAGATAATCTGTCTGGCGCACAAGCGGGCTTAATTCCTGGCTTGTCCTGGTTTTTGTCATTATGCCCGTTTCTATTGAAACAAGTGTACACTCAGTAAGATTTTTAGCTTTAGCATTAAGGTATGCCCTTACAAGTGAAGTAAATGCTTCTTCTTCAAGTATATTAGTACCTTGTATATAACGCTGTTCTTCTAAAGCTGACATATATCTTGTTGCCCTTACCACTGCATTCTGGATAAGATATCCTATAATTGTAAGCAGATTTGCCTGTCCAAGTGTCATTCTCTCCCATGGTATGCCCCATACCATAAGTATAAGCTGCATCTCATCTTCTGAATAAATAGCATTTGCCATAAGGGGATAACTCTCGTCCATATCCCTGTTTATATAAACTTTTCTTTCAGACATACATTCATACATTATGCCCATATTCTGGTAATTTATGGAATTTCCAAGACTCCGTGCTTTGGCAGATGTCGCCGAAAAAAGCCTGGCATAAGACCTGTTGGCAACCATATAAATTGCAACGTCCTTGCTTCCCATAAGCTTTGAAAGCACTTCTGCCGCATAGAAAATAACTTCTTCTGGCTCATATTTATCAAGCCTTGAAGTAATCTCATATATTTTACCAAAACTATCATTTTGGTTTACAAGCTGGTCTGAAAGTATTTCTTTTACCCTTACATTGCTGACATTAATATCCGATATATCATCAATCTGTCCCGATAAATACTTTATTTCATGTTCATCTTCCTCTTTCACCATCCTTAATTCATCCCTCATATAACCAACAACAAGCCCAAGTATCATAAGCTGTGCTATCCATATATATGTATTGTAATCAAGAAGCACATCAAAACCTGTACGGTTATACATCTGCCTGAAACAGTATCCCGCAACTGCAAGAAGTGATGAAAATATAGCCTGCTGCTGGCCATGTACAATGGCAAAAAGAAGTACATATAACAAGTAAAAATCTATATGTGAAAAAAACTGGCTGCCCGTTGCCCTGTTATTTAACATAAAAAACGGAATAAATAAAACAAGGTTTTCTACAAATGGTACTGCTGCAACAAAAAGCCCCTTAGTCTTTAATTTCAGACGCTCTATAAAACTTCTTGGTGACTCATCAAGCCTGCTGAACTTTTCAACATTCTTTTTTAAATATTTTGCCAGTTCTGGCAGCACCTTTACAGGGGTATGCCTGATTTGTATTCCAAATTCATCATCAAAAAGCTTATTTGAAAGGACCACACCAGAATCCCCGCCAGAATTTTCCTCTACAATTTTAACCTTGCTCTCCCCGCCCAAAGACTTTTGTATAACCTGTGCCATATAAATCTCTGGTACCGGGCCAGGACTTGATATCTGGTATAAATTATAATCATGCCTCTTTGTGCTTACCATTTTATAAATAAACTCAACCGCATCAGAAGCATATATTACCGAACTGCGCCGCTGCCCGTTTACCACTATCTCACCAGTATCAATAGCCGCCATGCACATCTTTGCACATATACTGTCCATCTCCACAGGTTCACCTGGTATGCTGTACATATGCCCAAGCCTTAACACCACAATATCTGCATCAAGTATCTTCTGGTAATTAATGCACATCTCCTCGCCAATGGCAAGTGCCTGCCCTTTCTGTGTATATGCTGTATATGCCTCTTCCTCTTCAATATCATATGCATATGACTTCTGGTATACTTCATCAGAAGAAAGGTATATAAACCGCCCTTTATTAACCGCAGCATAACCAAATAATATATTCATAAGCCCTGAAGAAAACTTTACTGCTGTATTCTGCGCATCATTCCATGCAAAATTTGTGTCATAAGCACCCGTAAAAATAGAAACATCAGGCCTTACGCTTTCAAATACCTCCCTTATACAGACATTATCATATTCAAAATGGTATTTTTCAAATACTTTCTGGAAATTATAACTCTCTTTTTTCTCCCCGGTAAGCACATAAACCCTGTGCCCTTCCTTGGCAAGCTTATCAACTAACAAATGCATAAAACTGCTTATGCCGCCAATCAATAGAATATCCATATATTACTAATGCCTCTCTTTTAGATGCTGCCATTACTGCCTTATCTGTTTATGTTTAACTGGTTTAAAAATTGTAAAACATCCTGTAGTGCTTCTTCTTCTGGTATTCCGTATTCATCACTAAGCAGTCCTGCTATGCTTTTTCCAGAAAGACCTTTTTCACAGCACTGCCATATAAATGCACCACATTTGTTAATAACTACAGGCGGCTTGTATGGAGAGCCTGGCTGTTCCATATCAAGAAGCCAGTACCTTCCAGCAGCCTTCCGCAACTGGTATCTGCCCTGGACAGGATTTTTTGTATTGTATCCCATATTATCTGCCATAAACTTCCTGCCGGCAGCATATTACGTGTCTGGTAATTCTGCCAGCTATTATAAAAACATTATTTATATAATTTTATCATTACATGGCAGATTGGTCAACCTGTTAATGGGATGGCAAATTCTAAAGCGCAACACTTAATTGGATGGTAATGCCAAAGTACCCCTTGAAAACCATGGACAAGCACGCTTGCGCTTGGACGCAATGTCATTAAGTTAAGGGAATAGAGGTTCAAGGATTATTGGCTGGCAATTCCAAAGTGTTCCATAGACGGGCACGTTCCCACTTGAACGTCACACGCAATGGCGCATAAAGCCCCAAAGTACGGGGCTTAAACGCCAGCGGTTCCGTACAGCCGTCTATTGGAAGCACATTTGGAATTTGCCGCTATCTGCTCTTTGGCAGTTAAAGCTCTTAATTAAATTACGCTATGTCCAAAGCGTTTCGCTGTGGCTCGCTGTTTTATCAAGTGACACTTTGAAATTGCTGGAATATCCGATATTCGGGCAATGCTCCTTAACTAAATGACATTGCGCTTGGACGGGCCAAGCAATGGATGCATAAAGCCCCGTACAGCTGTCCATTGGTTTTCAATGGCAATTTGGCATTTGCCAGCTAATTTGCTCCTTGTACAGTTTTCATTAAAAGTAAAAACATTTACAGTTTTTCCTTAAATCTTTACCCTTAAAAAAATAAAGACACCAGAATTACTCCAGTGCCTTTATTTAAAAAGTTTAAATCACATTATTTATTTTGTAATAGTCAAAGAAAATTTAACTTTCTTGTTATTCTGGTTACATTTAAATATAACAGTTGCTTTAGTATTTTTATTATTTTTCAGTCCAGTTGCCTTAATTATAAATTCATTGCCAGAAGTTCCCTTTGTACTTACTTGTATATAACTTTGTGATGCTGTATTAACTTCTGCTGTATATGTACAGTCCTTTGTTTCTGTTGTGCCTGAAACAACCCCTGCCACACGTACATTAAGTGATTTCCCATTTTCCAGCTTTGGCTTTGACAGTGCTGTTCCTGATGAATCCTGCACTTTTAATTTCTTAGGTGCCATTTTAACATTAATTGGACAACTTGCAGAAACACCTTTACTGCCAGTATCTATTACCCACAGATAAACAAGCCCGCTTTCCTTGCCAAGTGCTGTTACCGTTATCTGGCCATTTTTAATTTTTGCCCTTGCAATATTAGATGCAGATGTATCTGTAATCTTGTTTTTATTGTTTACCTCTGGCTTTGCAGCAGATTTTGTAATTCCCACTACGACCTTACCAGTTGATGCCTTTACCACTCCATTGCTATTAACAGTATATTTATAAGAAGCAGATATATCAGTATAAGCAGTAAATATCTTATTATTTACCTTTTTGCCATCTACTATCTTGGCAGCCCCGTTTCCATATATTACAGCTTCATTATCTGCTACAGGTTTGTTATAATTATAATCACTAAATATATGTGCGCCAGATGGAACAACCGGGCTGGATGAAGATGTTGGCACTGGCGTTGGAGATGTATCTGGTCCAGAAGATGGTTCTGTACCAGGGGTTGGTGTTGGAGTTGCACTCATTGTTGGTTCCGGGGTCGGGGTTTTGCCAGATGGTGTAGTATATAAATTCATATTATATTCTTTTACAGGTACATATGAATATGAAGTTACATTTAATGCACTGGCTACTGACTTTATAGCATTATCCCCTAACAGCATAAGACAGTTTGCACCTGGTGCCATTCCCTTTGCTTTATTTACAAAGTCTGTTGCTGATGCTGTATCAGAAACCATATCGTCTGTTGCATAAGCAGCATACTTTTTAAAATATGTCTTATCCATATCATTGCCAAGTGTTGGCAATGCGTACTGCCAGTTAAAACCAGTCCCGCTGGTGGTATCTGCTGTATGTTTTGGTTCAAATTTATCTTTTGGCATTGCAAAATAGATATATGTGTTTTCTATTGTACTCCCTTTTCCGCCTTGGTCATCCCATGTCACATCTATATAGTAATATGTACTTCCATCATCAAAAGAAACCGCATTCCATGCATGGCCAACACCTTCTGAATCCCCTACAATATATACATTAGGAATGCCCAGTATATTCAGGATAAAAGAAAATGTCTTTGCATATCCTTCGCACACAACAGTATTATGGCTGCCATCCAGTACACCAAGTACACTATGTGCCCAGTTTGCATCCTCTGGTGTACTTCCATCTGACTTATAAGCATAATTTACATGGTCTACAATCCTGTCATGGATAATCCTTACCTTTTCATAAGTATCACTTACTCCTGTAACTGCATTAACATAACTCCCGGCGGCATTTTGAATGGTGGTATCTAAACTTTTCTGTAATGCTACATTATTTTCATATTCCTCTTTAACAAGCGGAATAAAACTGCCATCACTGCCCGATGCATAACTTCCCAGCCAGAACAGCCATGGATGGTCTGCCAGGAATGCAACCCAGGTCTTGGAAGCCTCCTCTTTTTGTATACCAGCATTATTAAAATTAGCCCTGAATGGAGAATAGCTAGTTTTACCAGAAATAGTAATTCCTGCATAAGTTCCACTATCATCATTATTAAAATTTCTTAATGCAGTTTCCAATGAGTCATAAAATGTCTTCTGTTTACTGTCAAGCTGGCTATAACCATAGTTACCTATACCCCTGCTAAAAATACTATTGTCGTACAGGGAAATACCATTGTCATAAGAAGGTACTTTTGCAGCTTCTTCTTCCGTTATTTCATATGCATTAAGCTGTTCAAGCCCGCCTTCTGGCAATGCCAGTTCCTGTACTTCTGCTGCCTTTGCTGCCTCTGGTGTAGTGTCATTTCCAAACCATGCCATGCAGTTTAATATTATGGCTGCACAAAGTACCAAAGCTACATTAATCCTTTTTCTTTTACTTCCCATAAATTATTACCTTCCTTTCTAAATTCATCCTGCCAGGAACTCCATTGCCCTTGTTCTAGGACTTTTTCACTTATAAACCTTCGGTTTCACTCTTGTTTTTTGTATTACCTGCCTCACTTGGTTAGTATCATGATTTCATAATACGTGAAAACAATTTCATAGTAATTATATCACCAACAATACCTGAAATCAAGACAATTTATTTATCTGCATTTGCTAATTATCCTGTTTCTGCATTTTTATGTAACTTATGCCATGCAGGAGGCTTCCAGTTGCTTCATGTAAAAGGCACTGAAGAGCCGCTGGTGTTTAAACCGCGTTTTTTGCGGTTTTATGCACCATTGCGTGCGATTCCGTAGCGGAAGCGTGCCTTTGGGTGAAACAACTGGAAGCCCCTGCATATACAAAACCTGTAAAATAAACAAAACTTACACTTCACTCCTGTGCATGCATACCACTAAATTAATTAAAAGCAGCACTGGGAATACCACCGCTGCCAGTATCCCAATTTTCAAGTTATTATTAAATACACTTGAAACCATGCCTGCCAGTGATGGCCCTGCCGAACATCCCAGGTCGCCTCCAAGGGCAAGCAACGCAAACATTACCGTACCTCCCCTGCGGAGTGCTGCTGATGCCTTACTGAAACTCCCGGGCCACATAATCCCTACTGAAAGCCCGCATATTGCACAACCAGCAAGGTTTAAGACAGGCAAAGGTACCAATGATATAACAAGATATGAAATTATACAGAGCACACTGCTTCCCGCCATAAACTTATTAAGGTCAATTTTATCACCATATTTTCCATAAAATGCCCTTGAACTTCCCATAAATACTGCAAATGCCATAGGTCCTGCCAGGTCGCCCACGGTCTTGCTGACGCCAAGCCCCCTTTCTGCAAAAAATGAAGCCCACTGACTTACTGCCTGTTCGCTTGCTCCTGCGCATACCATCATAACCAGGAATATCCAGAAAACTTTCTCTTTAAATAATTCCTTTACAGTCATTCCCTCCAATCCTTCTTCAATAAGTGGCGCTATCGGTGCTTTTATTAAAATAAATATATTGCAGACAGGTATTATTATCCATATAAATGTTAAATACTTCCATTCACCAGTTCCAAATATCCTGAAGAAAATTGTAGAAAGTAATACTACTGCTACATGTCCCCAGCAATAGAATGAATGTAAAAGGCTCATTGCTTTTTCTTTATTATCTGCCGGGCAGCTTTCAAGTACAGGGCTTACAAGGACTTCTATAAGACCCCCGCCAATTGCATAGAATGTTACAGATATTAGTATTCCTGTAAATGCATCTGGCATAACATCTGGAAGCACTGTAAGCAAAAAAAGACCTGTTGCCGCAAATATATGTGCAATTATTAAAGATGCCCTGTAACCGGCTTTATCTATAAAACCAGCTGATAACAGGTCAATTATAAGCTGTATCCCGAAGTTAAATGTTACAAGAAGTGTGATTTTACTTAACGGGATATTATAATCCTCCTGGAATGTTATAAATAATAATGGCACAAAATTATTTACAACTGCCTGGACTATATACCCAATAAAACATGAATAAATTGTACTTTTATAATTTTCTTTTATATTTCCCATATTTGTCTATCCTTTTACTATATAAGCTTTTTCAAATGCTGGTTTTCTATAGAACGGTAAAATATGGACAGATATCTTCATATATGCCATCCCCAAGCCTGAACCCGCCTGGAATAGTGCCCAGCTGTTTAAATCCAAGCCTTTCATACAAATGCCTTGCATGGATATTTGTTGCAACTACTGCATTAAACTGCAAAATTTTAAAACCTTCTGCCTTTGCCTGCCTGGTACAGTCCAAAACCAGCTTTTCCCCTATATGTAATCCCCTTTTTCCCTTTGAAACAGCATAACTTGCATTACAGATATGCCCGCATCTCCCCACATTATTAGGATGCAGTATATAAAGCCCCATAATGCAGCCGCTTTCGCTGTCCTGTGCTACACCGCAATAAGTCTGGGAACTAAAAAAAACTGCCCCTGTGCCATTATCCAGTATTTCTTCCTGCGGAAATGCATTGCCTTCTTTTACTACCTCATTCCATATTGCCACCATACTTTCTATGTCACCACTATTATACCTTCTTATTAAAATATCCATAAAAATCCCCCATTCCGCCGCCTTTGGCGGGCGCACAAACAATAAAATTTTCCTGCATGCCAAAAAACCGCTTTTTATTATAAAGCGGTTTTTGTATTTTGGCAATAATATTTACTTTTTATTATACTTAGACAACTTATGTATTAATTCCGCAAAATCCACTGGTTTAATAATATGGCTGTCCATGCCAGCTTCCTTGCACTTTTCAATATCATCTTTAAATACATTCCCTGTCATTGCAAAAACAGGAATCCTCCGGGCATCTTCCCTGTCCATTGAGCGTATCAGCCTTGTTGCTTCCATGCCGTTCATTACGGGCATTGCCACATCCATTAAAACTGCATCATAAAAATACAGCCCTGATTTGCTAAAAATTTCAACTGCACTCCTGCCATCAAGTGCCATAGTTGCATGTGCACCTCTTTGTTTTAACAGTTCACAGGTAACTTCCGCATTTATATCACTGTCATCAACAACTAAAATATTCATGCCATTAAAGCCTGTTTCCTCTGCTGTTTCTGTTTCATTTTTAGCAAAAGAATTGTCTATATCAAAAGTAACAGTAACTTTTGAGGTTGTCCCCACACCTTTTTTACTTGAAATCTTTATATTTCCTCCAATAAGGTCTGTAAACTGTTTTGTAATTGCCATTCCAAGCCCGTTTCCTGCATACTTTACACTGTCATCTGATTTTTCCTGTGAAAACGGTTCAAATATTTTACTAATAAATTCTTCTGACATGCCTGTTCCTGTATCAGAAATAATAAAGCAATATGTAACACTCTTATTGTCATAGCGCACTTCTTCTGTTTCAAATTTAATCTGGCCGCCATCATGGGTATATTTAACAGAATTTCCAAACAGGTTTATTAAAATCTGTTTAAGATGCAGTTCATCACCACACACCTTTGATACCGGAAGTTTGTGGCAGCATGTAATAAAATCAATGTCCCTGTTATACAAAAGCCCTGCAAATATACTTATACAGCTTTCAATAAATCCTTCCATATCAAAAGGTTTACTAATCTTCTGGAAATCTGGACTGCCATACTGTATTATATCCAGCACATTATTGGCAAGTGATAATAAATAACCTGAAGAGCTTTTAATTTTATTAAGGCAGTCCTCAAGTTTCTCCTTATTGTCTATACTTTCTAAAGCAATATCTGCCATCCCCATAATTCCAGTTACTGGCATACGTATATCATGTGAAAAATATGCCAGAAACCTGCTTTCAGCATTATTATTTATCCCATTTAATTTCATCTTCCTTCCCCCAATAAATCATCATTAGTACCATATAAAGTGCAGAACAAAATGATAATGTCGCTGGCATATACTGTTTCCGTATTATGGCAAATATTTATATTATTTTCAAGATTTTTTACATAAATGATATAAAAAAATACATAAACGGACAATAATTATATAAAAAACCGGGGTTAAAACCGCCTGCTATACCATATGCAGACGGCTGTATTATGTCTTACTTAGTTTTTTAAATATTTACTTAGTATACGTTTACATTCCTGTATATCAATTGGTTTGGTGATATGTGCATCCATCCCGCATTCCAGGCAGTGCCTTGCATCATCAGAAAACGCATCTGCTGTCATGGCAATTATCGGCAGTGCATGGTCTGCATGCCCTGATGCCCTTATAGCTTTGGTGGCATCATAACCATTCATTACTGGCATACGTATATCCATTAATATTGCGCTGTAATACCCAGGCTCTGACTTCTCGAAGATTTCAACACACTCTTTTCCATTTACTGCCCTTTCCAGGTTCATGTTAAATTCAGAAAGTATTTCATATGCAATTTCCCAGTTTAAGTCAATATCTTCTGCTAAAAGAACATTTTTCCCTCCAAAAGATACTTCCCCGTCTTCTGCTTCTTCCTGTGTAGATAAAGTATTTTCTTCTGCTTCAGGAGATGCATAATGCCTTAAATGGTGGTAAAGTGTAGACTTAAACAAAGGTTTTGATATGAAACCTTCTATATCATCTGCTGGCCCAATGACCTGCTCTACATCATTCCAGTCATAGGCAGATATTAAAAACACTGGTATCTTCCTGCCCACTCTCTTGCGTATCTCCTTAATGGTTTCAATACCATCCATATAAGGCATCTTCCAGTCTATAAGCACAATCCGGTAATCCTCATTCCTTTTATTGCGCTTTTCTATCATTTCCACTGCTTTCATGCCATCAGTAGTCCATTCCGCATGTACCCCGAGTTCTTCAAGATTAGATACTGCACTAAGGCACAGGCGTTCGTCATCATCTACAACAAGTATATGCCATTCTGGAAGATGCATATCTTCATTTTTTACATCTGCTTTCTTTAAATCAACACTGATAATGAACGTGCTTCCTTTATCTGGTTCACTTTCAACCTCTATAGTTCCTTTCATAATGTCAACAATGCTTTTTGTAATTGCCATTCCAAGCCCTGTACCCGTAATCTTTTGTACCTTGTCTGATTCTTCCCTTGAAAAAGAATCAAAAATTTTTTTCTGGAATTCCTTTGTCATCCCAATGCCGTTGTCTTTCACTTTAAAATATGTCTTTATATATTCATCACCAAGGTCTGAGGGCTTTTGCCATACAAAAATATCTATCCTGCCTTCTTCCTTTGTAAATTTAAGTGCATTGGACAAAAGATTTAGAAGCACCTGGTTTAAGCGCACACTGTCACAGTATACATCTTCTGCTGTAACATCATTTATATATATATCAAAGGTCTGTTTCCTTGCTTTAATCTGTGGTTTTATAATATTTACAATATCATCCATGGTATCACGTAATGACATAGGGGCTATATTTAGTGTAAGCTTCCCACTCTCAATTTTTGACATATCAAGTACATCATTAATAAGCCCGAGCAGATGTTTGCTTGACAGCTTTATCTTTTTAAGGCAGTCCTCCACCTTCATGTCATCACCGATATTTTTCCCTGCGATTTCCGTCATTCCTACAATGGCATTCATAGGGGTACGTATATCATGGCTCATGCTGGCAAGAAATTCACTTTTTGCCATATTGGCATGTAATGCTTCCTTTCTTGACTTATCCAGCATATCTACCTGCCTGCGTGTAAACCTGAAATACACAATAAATATAATGCTAAAAAGCAGTATAATTCCTGATATGGATAAAATAATTATGGTATTCCTGCTATTGTCAAGTGAAGCAACAACATCCCCAAATAAGTTATGTGGCATAACTGTCACAAGATACCAGTTGGAGTTATCAGCAATTGAAGAACAATATATATGCCTTAATTCCCCGTCTGCGGAAACTGTTGCAATATAATCTTCCTTCTTTGACATTGCCTCTTTTAACTCATTTATATAATCTTCCGGGGTTTTGCCATCCTGCCCTTTAACAATGGACTGCAGCCGCTCAAAATAGCTGTTCCTGTAGGCATCGCCGCTTCTTATAATAAATTCCCCGTTATAATCAATAAGATGTGTATTTACTTTTGTATCATCTGTATTCTTAAAAAGGACCTGTTCCAGGTTTGCCATCGGAATTGCCGCTACTATGGCAATACTTTCCCTTCCGCCCGGCATATGGTATTTTGCTTCTTTGCCAAATACAAATACCTTTTCATTATTAACGTCATAGCCGCTTGTTATAATCTCACCATTCTTCGCAAGGCTTTCATTTAATGACCTGTCATTTACCTTTATGTCTTCCCCATAAATGGTTTCAAGCCTGCCATCTGTTGTATAAAATCCCAGCCACTCAAATCCCCTTATTTCTGCACTGATTTTTAATTCATTATAAATATCAGCTGTTGCCATTCCTTCTGGCGGGGTCCTCTGGATTACACCTTCTACCTGGCTTAGCCTTATATCACTGATAACATGGAATTTCTGCTGTATCTGGCCATTTATCTCTGACATGTAAATATCACTAATCTGGTTTACAGAATCCCTTGTCCTTTTAGATATAAATACAGTAAGAATAGTAAATATCATTATACAAACAGCAACCATAGCTATAAAACTTAATCTTAAAAAACGTATGATTTTTTTGTCCATTTCCTGCCCTTCCTATCCTAAGTTTTACTCCCACACAGGCAAAGTAATGATATGTAATCCTGCTACAGGGTACTGGCCTGGCGTCTGTCCATAATTTTTGCAAATGCTTTCATCACTTTTGGGTTAAATGTGCCACATTCCCCGCCAAATATCATATCTTTTGCTTTCTGGGCCGGAAAGGCGGCTTTATATACCCTTGGGGATGTAAGTGCATCATATACATCCGCTACTGCCACTACCTGTGCCCATATAGATATTTCATCACCCGAAAGCCCGTCAGGATAACCTTTCCCGTCCCAGCGTTCGTGATGGTGCCTGCATATATCATACCCATAACTGTATACTCCCTGGTCCATAATGGCTGGTATGCTTGAAAGAAGTTCACACCCTTTTATTGTATGCTGTTTCATAATTTCAAACTCTTCTTTAGTAAGCCTTCCCGGCTTGTTAAGGATACTGTCTGGTATTGCAATCTTGCCGACATCATGTAGTACAGCAGATGAAACAATTTTCTCAATCTCTTCAGGCGGCAGGTGGTATTCCGGATACATATTGCTTACCTCTGTCATAAGTTCTTCTGTCAGCAGGCATATGCGCTTTACATGTTCACCCGACTCACAGTCCCTGAACTCTATTGCAGTGGCAAGCATTTCAACAGTGGAATGCATAATCTCATTAATCCGCTTTGTCTGCTCCTTTACAATGCTTTCAAGTTTCTTCCTGTATTTATACAGTTCAATTACATTGCCAAGCCTGCACTTTAAAAAATGTGCTATAAACGGCTTCATAATAACATCTGTTGCACCCAGCCCGAATGCTTCTAACAATATATCCTGGTCATCAGCTGCTGTAATTAAAAAAACAGGGATATCCTTTATCTTCCCATTTTTATTCATTGCCTTAAGTACATCTATGCCATTTACGTCCGGCATAAGCAGGTCTAAAAGCACAGCAGATATATTCCTGCTGCTGTTAATAATTGAAAGTGCTTCTGCCCCGCCGGAAGCCTCTATAATATTATAACTGTCCTCAAATATCTCTTTAAGAATCAGCCTGTTAATTTCAACATCATCAACAATAAGTACAGTCCCCTTATTATCCATTTTATCCTCCAAAATTACATTTCCTTTACTGTATAAAAAATACTATTCTAAATATGGTTTTCTATACATTTTATTATGTCTTCCTGGACTGGGATAAGTTTTTTAAGGGCTTCCCTTGCCTGCTCTGGCTTTCCTTCCCTTAATAACTGCACAATATCTGAATAACCATTATAAAGTGGTGTAATTGAAAGATTGCCGGCTACACCCTTTAATGCATGTGTTTTTTCAATAGCATCATCCGTTTCGCTGTCGCCAAAATCTGGCGAAACATAGTACTCTTTTGCCGTACCTGGAAATTTTTTAACCAGTTTTTCATATAACGCAGCCTTTCCGGCAAGGCTTTTTAATGCTTTATCTACATCCACGCCAAGTTCCTTTAATTCATCTAAAAAATCCATAATAAAACCTCCGGGTTGTAATTTATATTTTAGTATATTAACAAGTATCTTTATTATAAGCGAAGAGTATACTTTTTTCAATAGTGTTATTTTTTAAGTTTCCTCATTTTTTATTGTAAATAGTTTTTGTTAACGGGATTGCAGACCCTTATTTTAAAAAATGAGGAAACCCAGATGTTTTTTATTTATATAAATAGTTATAAAAATTAAAGCATTGCTTCTACGATTGCTTCTATATCTTTTTTATCAGATTCTTTCATAACAGATTTAATGCTTGCCTTCTTTTCGCAGATTTCAATTTCTTTCATGCTTCCAAGCATGTCCGCCATTTTCTTTGCAGCAACTGGTGCCCATGAACCATTTTCTATAAGTGCTACTTTACGTTTCTGGTAATTCTTGCTCTTTAAATGTGCAAGGAAGTCTTCCATAACAGGGAAAAGGCCTCCGTCATATGTTGCGGATGCAATTACCATACGGTCATACCTGAATGCTGCTTCTATTGCTTCTGCCATATCATCCCTTGAAAGGTCAAATACTTCAAGGTTTTCAACACCCTTGTTTTTAAACATTTCTGCACATTCTTTAGCTGCTTTTGCTGTATTTCCATGGATTGATGCATATGCAACAAGCACACCTTTGTCCTCTGGTTTATAGCTGCTCCATACATCATATTTATTAATATAATATCCTAAATCATCTTTAAGGACTGGTCCATGCAACGGGCAGATTATTGCAATATCAAGCCCTGATGCCTTTTTAAGAAGTGCCTGTACCTGTGCACCATATTTTCCAACAATATTAAAATAATAACGCCTTGCTTCACATGCCCAGTCATCGTCATCACCAGCGCTTATTGCGCCAAACTTCCCAAAACCATCGGCAGAGAATAAAATTTTCTCGCTTTTCTCATATGTAACCATAACTTCTGGCCAGTGTACCATTGGTGCCATAAAGAACTGGAGTGTATGGCTTCCTATTGGAAGTTCCTCCCCTTCCTTAACAGTAACAGTCCTTCCAGAGAAATCAAAATCAAAGAACTGTGGAAGCATCTGGAATGTCTTGGCATTGCTGACAAGCTTCATATCAGGGTACATTTCTGCGATTTTCTGTATATTGGCGGCATGGTCAGGCTCAAGATGGGAAATTACAAGATATTCAGGTGATTTACCACCAAGCGTTTCCTTAAGGTTTGAAACCCATTCATCAGTTGCCCTTGCATCAACAGTATCCATTACTGTAATTTTCTCATCCATAATTACATATGAATTA